>NZ_JBISHB010000033.1:0-257845 GCF_045064175.1 Pseudoalteromonas sp. Ld20 | reverse complement strand
ATATTTAAAACGTGTAAATATCGTCCTGACTATCCGTATAAAGGGTTTTCAACAATAGATGAAGCACGTAGTTGGGTGTTGAAATTTAGCCACTGGTATAATTTTAACCACAAACATAGCGGTATTAAATATATAACCCCTCACCAAAGACATTCTGGGGTGGCAAGTGAAGTGTTGGCAAAGAGAAAAGAAGTGTATCAACGTGCTAAGGAGCAAACGCCTGAGCGCTGGAGTGGTGACATCCGCAACTGGGATTTACCAGAAAAAGTGCACCTAAACCCCGAACGTGAAATCGTCAACGTGGAGAGTGCATAACGTAGTGATCGCGACAACTAGTTTGACAAACACCGATAATAACTCTCTTTGTAACGGCTCTTGAGGCGAAAACTAAGCTATTACTCCTGAAAAACTCAGGCTGAGGAGTTAAATGAATTTATATATTCTTAAATCAGCCGATTAGTAAATCTCTAACTTAAATCAGTGATGTTCAATTTGTTGCACGTCTAGGTAGGTAAATCGTCAATTTAGCACCGCCTAATGAGGAGTGTGATATTTCATATCTCCCTTGATGCCATGAAACTATCTTAGCGACAATAGCGAGACCCAATCCAAATCCCCCTGTTTTTTTATCCCGACTTTTATCTAATCGTGTAAATGGTTTAAATACCGTTTCCCACTGCGCTTGCTCAATTCCAGCACCATCATCTTCAACGCTTAAAATAACGAATTCAGTCTCTTCAACTAAGCGAACCAGTACTTGAGACTGTCCGTGTTTTAAAGCATTACCTATTAAGTTTTGGACAGTGCGTGCAATAAAATGACTATCACAACCATAAGTGCATGTCGTTGGTAGCTGTACGTCAACTTTAATATTTGTGGCAAAATCAAGTTTGGTAACAACACTATTTATTAGCTGGACTAGGTCGCATTGTTGAACGCTTATATTTGGCTGTTGAGTATCTAGACGCGCATAATCGAGCATTTCTTTCACTAATGACTCTAACTCTAAGATATCGAGCTGCATTGTATCAATGTAATCAAATGCTTTTTCATCAGTCACTTTATCTTCGAGCATTGCTAAGGCAAATTTCAAACGTGCTAATGGCGTTCTAAACTCATGAGATACTGAGGAAGTAAGTTCTTGTTGAGCCGCCAACAGGTGTTGAATGCGTTGTTGCATAGCACGTAAAGTATCTGTAATTGGCAAAAAAAATGATTTGGACGTTGCATTCAATTCAAAATCTTGTGACCCGCCGACCGCCTCACATGCCATCCGTAATTTAGCAAAGTCTCGCCATAATAAAAAACTCCATAGCCCAACGGGGATCCCTACAACGCACAATAATAATAGGTAAGGCCATACTGATGAAAAAGCAGGTGCGGATACACTAATAGGCCCAACTTGCAGTAACTGCTCATTTTCGAGCTCTATGTACCACACTGCGCGCTGCTCTTCATCGAATAAATAAATATGGTGGTGCTGCGCAAGCTCAATAGCTTGTGGTTTGGGAAGCATTAAATCTTTTTTATCGACGATGTGGGTATTAAAACGTGACGCTAAATTGGTAATGCCTTCTGTAGTCTGAGTTAATAACCAAAGTGACTCGCCAAACTCTTTATCAAGAGACACTTGTTGCTGTGTTTCTTCATAAGGCCATAATTGCTCTATCACCCCACTCACTAAAAATAAGGAAACTATTATATACGCATATAAACTTACAAATAGCTTCCCCATTAACGGTTACATCCCCCACGCATCTGAAACGAATAGGTAGCCTTGTCCCCATACGGTTTTAATACGGTATGGTTTATCACTGTTGTCGCCTAATTTTTTACGGATACGTGACACTCTTACGTCAACTGTACGATCTAATCCGTCATACTGACGACCAATCATATGCTGATGTACATGTTCACGACTAAGCACTTCTCCAGCATTAGAGGCTAATAGCCAAAGTAGCTCAAATTCATGTGAAGTAAGTGTGATTTCATTATTCTTTAAACGTACAATACGACTAGTTTTATCTATGCTTAAATCACCAAATTGTAGCTCTTCAGGGGCTTTAACTACGGCCTGGCCACGGCGCAATAACGCATTTATACGCGCAAGTAATACTCTAGGCTCTGCAGGTTTGATTACATAGTCATCCGCTCCGAGTTCTAAACCTAATACTTGATCGAAATCTTCACCCTTTGCGGTCAACATCAAAATCGGTAAACTAAATTTATCACGTACTTGACGGCAAACACTAAAGCCATCTTTACCTGGCAGCATCACATCCAAAATAATTAAGTCTATCGGGTTATTCTCAAGAAAACTAAATACTTCATCGCCACGATCGAGTACCGCAACTTCAAGGCCATTATTTTCCAGATAATCTCGTGTTAATTGTTGTAAACCTAAGTCATCTTCAACAAGTAAAATCTTTGCCATTTGCAGCTCCAGAATTAAAAAAAACTCCACGGGGAACGTAATCTACGTCGAGTGGTTTTAGCACGAGTGCTCTGTACTTCGATACGTGCTGTAGCTAATAGTTCATCCGTATGAGGGTCGATCAAAGAGTATATAGTTGCTACCTGAACACGGGCTTTATGATCTAATTTAGCTATTTTAACTTGTTGCCAACATTGCAATTTACTACTTTCTTGATATAAACATACATCCATTTTCTTTGGCATATTTAGCGTTAGCTTAAGCTCAAGATCGCAATATTCTTGTTGTTCGGAAACCACACAGACTTTTGGTGACAATGTTAAAATGTCTTGTTTTGCAAAAGCTAACTCAGACCATAATGCAAAAATCACGATGTACAAAGAAAACGAAAAATACTTCATATTAAAAAATATGATTAAATCCTATAAAGGCGGTAATGGAATATTTTTTTTCAAACAATGGACTCTCATGTAGAGCCGAATAATCATAATACGCAACATGAAAGCGCAATGAATTATTATTGCCTAAAGGCCAACGGCCATCAATTTTAGCATAAGGTTGCCAACTACGACCTACCTCTATCGCAGCTGAGTTATGCTCTTGTTCACTTACACCATAAAAGTACGTATTTAAGCTTGCTGATTTATACCAAACGCCTAAACTCGGCTTTAGCTTTAAACGGCCGATAGTCTCATGCATTTGCCACTGAACTGCGGCTCTATTTCCATCATAAACCCCCGTGATATCAGTTAATACCTGTAGTGAAAAAACATGCTTATCTTTAACATAGTGATAACTCAAGCCTGCATCTAACGCCCACTTGCGTTTATCAAGATCTGTAATTTTCACTCGTGGTTGCTGATTTTCTAATTGGTTTTGTTCAAATACAACTGAGTTTTTTGAGGCTAATGCAAAGACATTGGTAGGGTGCCATTTCACAAAAAAACGTGTTTCGGGGTTAAGCTCTGTTATTAAATTAAAAATATGCCGAGAGTTTTCCTCAAGGGTGTAACCTAATCTGCCATTATCGAAAAAGAATTTTTCACCGTAAAAGGCAACTTCTGGGATTAATACTACAGGTAAATTATCACCGCCGTGCAATGGATTAGTGATAACCCCTAACCCTGTGTTAAGGCTAATATGCCATTGCTGCGTTACAATATTTTTATCATACCCGCTCTGCTGTTCAGTCGCTGATGCTACTGAAAGTTGGCAATAGATACATATTAACGCAAAAGTTTTAACTATCAGCTTCATGTCAGTTTATAAGCCAAAAAATGCTTTATTCTGGCCATAATAGCAAGGTATTAAAAACTAATCCCTAGCTGATTACAATCATTCACATTTTTGATACATATGGACTTATTCTGGGTAGAAACAAGCGAGCTAATTCACATTTTCAAGAGTTTGAGCAATCTCCCACAGTGCATTTAATGCAGCATCTGATAACCCTTTTCGTAATACAGCTAAACCAATCTCAAACCCTGCTGGCGCTTCGTTTTGATCACTGATCACCTGTACACGGTCTTTTAACGGGCTGTTATCCAATACAATTTTTGGCACCATCGCAATACCAAGTCCTAAACTAACCATTGATACCATAGCCTCATGCCCCGCGACCTGAGCATAAATCTTTGCATTAATACCATGTTTACGCCACCATTGCTCAAGCCTTTGGCGAGTAAAACCCTGCTCAGGAACAATAAATTCTAATTCAGACCACGCTATTTTATCGCTAGACAAAGCCAACTTTTGGGTAATCAAAGATGGAATGCGCGGGGCAATAAAAACCAAAGATGAGTAACCTATACTTGCAAACGCTATTTGCGGTGGCAATTTATCGGGTTTAGCAGCAATAGCCATCGCCTCTTGTCCATCTAACACTCGGTTAATAGCAACGGCAGGATCGCCCGTGTTTAACTTTATTTCAATATGTTGATGCTGTAACCGTAACTGCTCTAATATTTGGTGTAAAAAGCTATACGACGCAGTTACTGAGCAATAGATGCTGACTTTACCGTAGATGGTCTGCTCTGGATTTCGTACATTCGTTCGAAAGCGTTGCCAGTTTGCTAAGGTCGCATTTGCGTAATCAATAAATGACTCCCCTTCACGTGTTAATTTAACACTGCGATTATCACGTATAAATAGCTCAACCCCAACTTCATCCTCTAACTGTTTAATATTACGACTTAATGTAGGCGCACTGATATGGCATAACTCACTAGCGCGTGCAAAGTGCAAGGTTTTAGCAAGCGCTAAAAAGTAATGTAACCGTTTATGATCCATATTCTCTCCATATAAGTGATGTACACATTTAACGTTTCACTTTTTGAAATACTTTAATTCAAATATATCATTTTACGCAAGGTGAATGTTTCATTATGGTGGTTTTAAGCACGGCAATAAACGCCTGCATCTAACAAATATGAATATAGGATACTAACAATGGCGAATTATTTTAATACTCTTCCTTTACGTGAGCAGCTAGCTCAGCTTGCACAATGCGAATTTATGGATCCAGCTGAATTTGTCGACGGTGTTAATGCACTTAAAGGTAAAAAGCTAGTAATTGTTGGTTGTGGTGCTCAAGGCTTAAACCAAGGCCTTAACTTACGTGATTCTGGATTAGATGTATCATACACATTACGTGATTCAGCAATTAGCGAACGTCGCCAATCATTTTTAAACGCATCTGAAAACGGCTTTACTGTTGGCACTTACGAAGAGCTAATCCCAACCGCTGACGTTGTTTTAAACTTAACACCAGATAAGCAGCATACAGCTGTAGTTAGCGCTATCATGCCAATGATGAAACAAGGCTCAACCCTTGCTTACTCACATGGTTTCAATATTGTTGAAGAAGGCATGCAAGTACGTGACGACATTACCGTTATTATGGTTGCACCTAAATGCCCTGGTTCTGAAGTACGTGAAGAGTATAAACGTGGTTTTGGTGTCCCAACATTGATTGCTGTACACCCTGAAAATGACCCTCAAGGTCATGGTTTAGCACAAGCTAAAGCTTATGCTGCGGGTACTGGTGGCCATCGTGCAGGCGTTTTAAAATCATCATTTATCGCTGAAGTAAAATCAGACTTAATGGGTGAGCAAACGATCCTATGCGGCATGCTACAAACGGGTTCAATCTTATGTTTTAATAAAATGATTGAAAACGATATTGAGCCGGGTTACGCATCTAAACTTATCCAATACGGCTGGGAAGTCGTAACCGAGGCACTCAAATACGGCGGCGTTACTAACATGCTTGACCGTCTATCAAACCCAGCAAAAGTAAAAGCGTTTGAATTGAGTGAAGAGCTAAAAGTCATTATGCGCCCGCTTTATAATAAACACCAAGACGATATCATCGACGGTACTTTTTCACGCGTGATGATGGAAGATTGGACTAATGATGACGCTAATCTACTAAAATGGCGCGCAGAAACCGCCGAAACTAATTTTGAAAAAACCCCTGCCGGTGATGTTGAAATCACTGAGCAAGAGTTTTTCGATAACGGTATCTTAATGGTTGCGATGGTTAAAGCGGGTGTTGAACTTGCATTTGAAACCATGACTGCAGCGGGCATCATTGCAGAATCAGCGTACTATGAGTCATTACATGAGACGCCATTAATCGCAAATACTATTGCACGTAAAAAGTTATTTGAAATGAATCGCACTATTTCTGATACAGCTGAATACGGTTGTTATTTATATAACCATGCGTGTTTGCCACTACTTCAAAACTTTATGAAAAATATCAACACTGATGTTATTGGTAAAGGTTTAGGTGAGCAAAGTAACCATGTTGATAACCAAACACTGATTGAAATAAATAAAACATTGCGTGAGCACCCTGTTGAGATTGTTGGCACACGATTACGTGGCTACATGTCAGCAATGAAAAAAATTGTTTAACCCTGGACAATAAACGTTTCGCTTGTTAGAAACCAAGCCCACATACTTATGTTTGTGGGCTTTTTCCTTTATAAAAAACACTTCCCCACCACTACTTATTTCATTTAAAGCAACTATTAGCCATGATCAAAGGGTGTGCTAGAATAAAGCCTTATATTAGTTGTAAATTAAGACTCAT
Organism: Pseudoalteromonas sp. Ld20; assembly: GCF_045064175.1. Lineage (NCBI taxonomy): Bacteria > Pseudomonadati > Pseudomonadota > Gammaproteobacteria > Alteromonadales > Pseudoalteromonadaceae > Pseudoalteromonas > Pseudoalteromonas sp. Ld20. The sequence goes on along the minus strand of NZ_JBISHB010000033.1, from coordinate 251,312 downwards.
TGATGACACTAAACCATTTATCAATTACCAAAAAAATTACCTTGCTCGGTATTTCTATTACTTTCGTTGTTGCGGCATTTATTGGTGCAACGTCGATATACAGTGCGAAAAATATAATAGAACACCGAATGATCGAATCTGAATTACCAAGTAAATTACAAGCCATTAATAATTATATCTCTCATGATATTAATGAATTAATTAGTGCCGCAGAGCAGCTTTCAAGTAATGAATTTATACTTGATTGGTCACAATCTACAGATACGAATGATCGCCTGTTACTCAAAGAATTAAACCGTTTAGTGAAACAATACGATTTAGCCACCGCGTCTTGGGCAAACAGAGAAACAGCGCAATACTGGAATCAAGATGGTTTTTTAAGAGAGTTAACACAGCAACAAGATGGTTGGTTTTTTGCTTTTAAACAGTCTAAGCAGCCCTACTCTATTAGTATTTTCCAAGAATCATCAAATGATGTGAAAATGTTTGTTAATCATCAACAAGTCAATGGCACTGGTTTGGCTGGCTTAGCTAAAAGCATTGATGATATGCAAACTCTACTGCAAAAATTTAAAATTGAAAAATCTGGCTTTGTTTTTGTAGCTGATAAAAGTGGCCTTATTCAATTACATAAAGATGCAAGTAAAGTCGCGAAAGAAACACTCGATAAACTTTATCAAGGTAATATTTCTACACAACTATTGAACAATCTGCCATTCTCAATTCAAGAAATTAGCTTTCAAGGTGAAAATATACTCCTTGCAGCAAGCCCAATCAAAAACACTGAACTATATGTTATTGCCCAAGTCCCCAAAAACGAAGTGTTTGCCAGTATTGATAAGCTTAAGTGGCAAATAATTACATTTTCGGTCATTATTGGATTACTAGCGAGCGTATTTAGTTACCTCCTTGCTCGTTCACTCTCTTCCCCACTTTCAAACATGGCAGAGCTATTTACTCGCTTAGGCTCTGGAGACGCTAATCTTGCTTATCGCTTACCTGAATCGTCGCAGCCAGAATTAACTGATTTAACCAATGGCTTTAATCTTTTTATTACTAAAATAGAAACTGCAATAGCCAACGTTGCCAGTGAAAGTCACGATATACGCCAAAGCTCACAACATGTTTTCGATCAAGCGCAACGTAACTCGCTGGCATTAGATAATCAAAAAGATCAGACTATCTCAGTTGCAGCAGCAATTAACCAAATGGGCGCGACAGTTCAAGAAATTGCAAGTAGCGCAGCAATGGCCGCTAAATTGACCGAAGATAGTAAAGCAAATACACAGCAAAGCCACCAGCAAGTTGCGCAAAGCCAAGTAATGATATCGGCTTTAGCTAATGATATTGACCTCATTATTACTCAAGTTAATGTGTTATCACAAAAAACCGTTGCAATCGCCAGTATTGTTGACTCAATTCGAGGGATTTCTGAACAGACAAACTTACTGGCTCTTAATGCCGCGATTGAATCAGCACGAGCAGGCGAACACGGCAGAGGTTTTGCTGTTGTCGCCGATGAAGTCAGAGCATTAGCAAATCGTACATCACAATCAACAACCGAAATACAAGGTATGATTGAGGAATTGACACAAACTTCAACAAGTGTTGTTAACAATATTGCTCAGTCTAAACATAAAGCACAAGATAGCGTTGAAGCCATGCAAAGCTCGGTATTGTTACTCACCGCAATCACTAATACAGCCAATGAAATAAACGATATGGCAACACTCATCGCCACTGCGACTGAAGAGCAAAGTAATGTGGTTGCTGATGTCGGACGTAATATCGAACAAATCAGTGAGATCAGCGATAAAGCAATGCATGAACAAATAACCACTGAACAGGCAATCAAAGATCTGGCAAATAGCGCGCAAATTTTGGATAGACTTGTCGCCACGTTCGAAAAACACTGACATAGTTTATAATTTATCCATAGCCCCAACTACAAAATAGACTAAACTTAATTAAGTTGTTTATTAGTTGGGGTGTAGTATGACTATTTCTAATCACTTATATTTTGCAGCCACTTTCTTCGCTACTTTACTATTAACTGCCTGTCAAAGTATTCCTAACGATGTCCCCTCTCCTCCAAATGAAATATTTAAAAACCAAACATTTACTCTGTCTGATGTAGAAACACCCGATGAGATATTTAGACTCAGTGATGACATGATGCAGCAGCTAGATATACAGTTTCCACCACACAAAAGAAATTTACAATCAACACGTAAGCTCTTGACGTTTTTATTAGATAACGGCGATGATTCACTTTCATACCAATCAGGCGCAACCCTTATTGCAGAACACACTTTTCGCGACTTAAATGCAAATTGCTTATCGCTATCGATTTTAGCTTTTAGTATGGCTGAGTATTTAGGCATGTATGGGCAGTTTCAACAAGTTCACATCCCTGAGTACTGGTCATTAAATAAAGGTTACAACTTACTCACTGGGCACATTAATCTTGCGGTTTCACAACCTAGCAATAAAGAAGCCAGTATTCACTACGTTTACAATTTAGCGAACTCATTAATTATTGATTTTGATCCAAACTCTCGCGGTGAAAAGTTTAAAACAACCCCTATTACTAAAGCTCGAATTACTGCGATGTTTTATAACAATAAAGGTGCAGCAGCAATGCTAAATCAGCGTTATGATATTGCCTATAGCTACTATATTGCGGCTATAAAAGCAGATACCCAACATTCTGGCTCGTGGGGGAATTTAGCCGTGCTCTTTAGACTCAATAAACAATATGATAATGCCGAGATTGCCTATAATTATGCCTTCTCCCTAGATAGTAATAATAATACTGCCCTAGGTAATTTAGCACTGTTATACCAAATTACAGGTCGCCAAGCTGAGGCGCAAACGATCTTGTCACGTCTTAATACAAAGCGCCAAAGTAATCCTTATTATCATGTGTCTTTAGGTAATACTGCATATCATATTAAAAATTATCAAGATGCTATCAAGCACTTTCTATCTGCTAAGCGTTTAGATAACAAAATTCATGACAGCTATTTTGGCCTTGCCCGTACTTATTACCAACTAGGTGATTTTAAGCAAGCTTATAAACAACTAGGCCTTGCTAGAAAATATGCAGATTTTGATCATGATAAACAACGCTATCAAGGTAAACTTCGTGCTCTAAACAACATGACTGCGAAGGTGAATAATCATTAAAGCTCATATATTTATATTACTTGCGGTCTTGCTATTCCCTTGCGATGTAAATAGCGCATCATCTCAACAGTTACTTGATGATTTAAGGCACTTAAGCTCTGCGGTATTTAGTGGTCGAAAAACAAACACCTCAGGCGCTGAGTTAAGTGCGCTTTATCTCAAAGATAGATTTGAGTTATTAGGATATTCAAGTGAGTTGCAAACGTTTAGTTACCAAAGTAGTTTTTTTTCGCGCAGTACGGGCAATAATGTTATCGCTACTCTTACCTCTCAAAATAGCACGTCTCTCACGGTTGTCATTACTGCCCATTATGATCATCTTGGAAAAAAAGGAACACAGTTTTACCCCGGCGCAAATGATAATGCCAGTGGTGTGAGTGCACTTTTGTATTTAGCTAAACGGCTAAAAATAAACACGCCAACGTTTAACATTATATTTGTTGCTACTGACGCCGAAGAGAACGGTTTACACGGCAGTAAGTATTTTGTAAGCCAACTTCCGACTGACACTGTACTTTTTAATATAAATTTGGATATGCTTGCTGTGAGTACCCGTAGTAAAACCTTATATGCATTTACTCTGCCTAAACTTAAAAAAACGATTGAGTCGCAACTAGCGACTATTTCATCGAATGACCTCAGAGTACGTGTAAGTAGTAGCTCAAAGCACATGAACCGCCTGCTTAGAGTCGATAAAATAGATTGGCGAAAAGCCAGCGATCATTACTCCTTCGCAAAAGCCGGTATACCCTATGTTTACTTTGGTATGGGGGACGATCCTCATCATCACAAAAAGACTGATACGTTTGCAAATATTGATCAGGATTTGTATGTAAAAAGCGTAATATATATTGAACGGTTCATTCGCCAGTTCGATTTCTCGCAGCTGTAGGCAAATGGCCAACTTGCATAAAACGCTGTTTTTGCTGTTTAGATAACTTTTTGACTTTAATTTCTAATTTAGTTGCGGCACTGCGATCCCCGATCTCTTGCTGATAAATAAGTGTAAGCGGCCCTTTTCCTCTTAGGTTTTTAGCGCCTTTTCCCGCTTGATGGCTTGCAAAGCGCTTACTAACATCTGTAGATATGCCCGTATACCAATGCCCAAAACGTGTTTGCACGATATAAAGGGACCAAATAGAGCTACTCGCTATAGCATTATCTTTAAGAATAGTTAAACTTTTATCGGACTCTGTGGTCAAAATTGCGCTCCAAGCATAGATACTAAGAATTAAGTAACAAACAATTACTCAAAAGGGTTTTACCTTAGGTGACTAATCGGTATCATGCAGTCTATAAAAAATAAGGATCCAAACAAACAATGCAGTCGTTAAAAACTTTTTCTCTTTGGTTTATCGTTGCCCTTACACTAAGCGCAACAGCAGGTTGTTCAAGTTGGGTTTATCGTATCAATATCCCTCAAGGTAACTTTTTAGAGCAAACTGATGTTGATAAACTTCGAATAAACATGACTCGTGAGCAAGTTGTATATGTTTTAGGCCAACCTGTTGCAAAAGATGCCTTTGATAAAAATACATGGCATTACTCTTACACCTTTAACCTAGGTCGTGACAGTGAACAACGAAAACTACTTACTGTTAAATTTAATAATGAAAAGCTAACATCGATAAGTGGAGATTATGAGCAACCTGAAGAGTTTAATACACCACTTGAGCAATAATACTTAATTGCTACTCGCAAATTTAAAAAAGGTTAGCACACGCTAACCTTTTTAGTTTCGCACTACTGTGTTCTATCTAGCGGGCGTCCCCCCGTCACTTTATTAGCCCGACCTTCATCTTTGGCTTTTTCAGCCCGTTTACGTCTTGCGTCTTTTGGATCTGCAATTAGCGGTCGATAAATTTCAACCCTATCTCCATCCTCTAGTACTTGCGTTAATTTGCAGGTACGATTCCAGACACCTAGAGTGAGTGCTGTAGCATCTATTTCAGGGCATTTTGCAATAATTCCTGACTTTATGACTGCTTGCTCAGCGGTTGTTCCTACTGGCACTTCAACTTGTAAACTTATTGCGCTGGTCGGTAGCGCAAAAACAACATCAACTGTAATCATAATCTTGGTCCATATACCTGTTTAGCACGCTGAGTAAATGCATTGACCATATTTTTCGCCACATCATTAAATACCCGGCCGAATGCAAGTTCAATTAGCTTACTCGCAAATTCAAACTCCAACTGAAGCTGAACCTTACATGCGGTATCATCTAATACCTGAAAGTGCCAACGCCCCTGCAAAGCTTTAAATGGCCCATCGACTAAACGTAAAGTCACTGTATTTTCATCTGTAAACGTGTTTTCAGTGGTAAACCATTTTTTTATACCTGCTTTAGATATCTCTAAACTTGCAGTCATTGTATTGTCTTGTTGTGCAATAATTTTTGCATCAGAGCAATGCGGTAAAAACTCAGGATAGGCATCCACATCATTGACTAAATCAAACATCTCTTTGCTGCTATACATTACTAGCGCACTTTTTTCTATTTGTGGCATACTCACTCCCAACTGTGTGGGCGAATTTTAGCAAGTTTTGCGTTTTTCCCCAAACTTTCCCGACGCTTTATTTATCATCGATTATTTACAGTAAAAATAAAAAATCGATGTAAAAAGCAGAGCTTTACGTATAATATGGGACACTATGGCTAAGAAAAATTCATCTAAATCGACAAGTAATACCATCGCGCTGAATAAAAAAGCGCGCCATGAGTATTTTTTACACGACAAGTTTGAGGCTGGTGTCGAACTGCAGGGCTGGGAAGTAAAAAGCATCCGAGCTGGCAAAGTAAATATCTCTGAAACTTATATTCACCTTAAAAATGGCGAAGCATTTTTACTTGGCAGTCAAATTCAGCCACTTAATAGTGCCTCTACCCATGTAATTTGTGATCCACTGCGTTATCGCAAGCTCTTATTGAGTCGGCGTGAGTTAGACCGCTTAATTGGTGCAACTGAACGCGATGGTTATTCATTAATCGCTACAGCCATGTATTGGAAAAAATGCTGGGTTAAATTAGAATTTCAACTCGGTAAAGGTAAGAAAATGCATGACAAACGCGAAGACGGTAAAAGTAAAGACTGGTCCCGCGAGAAAGAACGGTTAATGAAACACAAAGCTTAACCCTATAACGCCTAACACCATGTTAGGCGTTTTTATTTTTATACCTTAAAACAAAAAACTTCATAAGTTAACCTTTCGCTCAAGTTGATAACATTTTGATTACATGGTATTGATATCACTGGTTTATTGAAAATATAATATCAACACTATAACAAGGACTTAAGGATGAAGAAAACAGTTTTATTTACACCAAATTTACTTACTTATACAACCCTAGCATTGTCGGTAGGCTTTTCTGCAACAGCTTATTCCGCATCAGAAACAAAAGAAGTTGAGCGAATTCAAGTCACAGGCTCACATATCAAACGTACTGATATGGAAGGGCCATCACCAGTACAATCATTATCGGCAGCAGATTTAGCCGCAACAGGCTCAACAGATTTAATAGGTGCTTTACAGAAACTACCTGTATCAGGTGCGGGTACTTTTAGCACTCAAGGTAATTCAAGTGATGACACCGCCAATGGTGGATCAAGTGTTGCACTAAGAGGCCTTGGCGCATCATCTACATTGGTGTTAATTAATGGCCGCCGTGTTGCTGTGAGCCCATTTGCTAAAGATATCGAAACATCTTTTGTAGATTTAAATAGTATCCCAATGTCATCTGTTAAACGTGTTGATATTTTAAAAGATGGCGCATCTGCAACATATGGCTCTGATGCAGTTGCTGGTGTTATAAACATAATACTACGTGATGATATTGATGGGTTTGAAGTTGCGGCAAAAACAAGCACCACCGCTGACGGTGGGGGTGATGAACAAAATCTAACTTTACTTTGGGGAAGTAGCAGTAACACCAGCAAGCACAATTTCTCTATTGATTATTACAAGCGTGACGCTATTTTAAATTCACAGCGTAGCTATACAGCCACTGCAGATCAGCGTTTTCGCGGCGGTAATAACTCATTAAGCTCATCAGGATTTCCAGGTTCAGTTGAAGTTACGCGCGCGATGCTTACGGATGCTCAGTGGGCTGCTTTACCCGTTAGCAGAATTGACCCCGAAGGTAACCCCGTTAGGCAGACCATATTTGCAGATGTATGGGGTAATGACACCTGTGACGAATCACTTATCATCGGTGATATTTGCCGTTATGATTATGCGCCACACTCAACTCTTGTACCTTCTACAGAACGTATTAGCTTTAATTATAATGGAAGCCAAGAAATAACAGACAATATTGAAGGCTTTGCTGAATTTTCAGCTCAGCACTCATCAAGCTTCATTGAAGGCGCAGCAAGTCCAAGCTTTACAGAATTAACCATGATGGGGGATAATCCAAATCATCCTCTTTTTAATGATCCAAGCCACTTCCTCCACGGTGTAGATATTTCGATGCGTCGACGAACAGTCGAAATCGGCAACCGTCAAAAAGATGTTGATTCTGAGTACTATCGCGCTGTTTTAGGCGCTAGAGGCTCATTTAGTGACTGGGATTGGGAAGTTGCATATTCAGCAATACGCTCTAGCGCAGTAGAAAAAGGAGTTAATGGTTTCCCTAATATAATTCGAACTCAAGAAGCTATCGATTCAGGATTATGGAATCCATTTGAACCAAGCACCAACACTGAAGCTGCCCTTGCCTATTTTGAAACAACCACTACTCGCTCTGGCGCCTCAACAATGCAATCTATTGACGGCACAATCTCTGGTGAGTTATTTGAGTTGGGTGATGATATGGCCGCAATAGCAATAGGCTTTGAAGCACGTAATGAACGAATTGAAGATAACCCTGACGCACAATTTTTACGTGGTGAAATCTTTGGAACTGAAGCAACACAGGCAAATGGTGAACGTGATAACAAGGCTATTTTTGCCGAGTTAAGCTTGCCTGTACTTGAAACTTTAGAGCTTCAATTAGCATTACGTCATGAAAACTATAGTGACTTTGGCTCTACCACAGACCCAAAAGTTGCTTTTCGCTGGACACCTTTAGATAGTTTGGTTGTTCGTGGTTCATGGGGAACTGCATTTAGAGCGCCATCATTAGTACAATTGCACCTTGGCCGAACTGATGAATCACCAAGCGTTATTGATAAAGAGCGTTGTCGCCAAACTGGCGCTGAAGCTGATTGCGAGCCTACAGAATATACCGCAATTGTTGCTGGTAACCCTGACTTACAACCAGAGACATCAAGTAACTATAATTTAGGTGTTATTTGGCAAACTACTGATAACTTTAGCGTCGGTGTAGATTACTGGAATTATGATCAAGAAGATCTCATTAAGAAAATTGGCGCTCAAAAACTCGTTGACTGCTGTGGTAGCGATCAAGCTTTAGTCCAACGGGCACCAAGTCAAGGTGGTAATCTTGGTCGTATCTTAGTGATCAACGATACATTCGTAAACATAGGCGGGCGAGAAACGGATGGGTTTGATTTAAATCTTAATTATCGTTTAAATACCGATAACTTAGGTGAATTCAAATTCAATTATAATTTAACCTACACGCTAAATTTTGAAGAACAATCGTTTGAAAGTGATAAACAAGGTAATACGAGTATTGTCGCTGAAGACCTTAATGGTGAATTCCAACATCCAGAATTTAGATGGGTTGCAGGGGTTGATTGGAGTAATGAGAGCTGGCTTGCTAATGTTGGTATTAACTATATAAGCGGTTACAACGATTTACCTGATACAAACAATGATCGTTTTGATATTGATTCTTGGACCTCAATCGACACATCAGTCAGTTATGTAGGTTTCGATGAATTAACACTAACTTTAGGTGCATCAAACCTTACAAATGAAGAACCGCCACAGGCACCATCAGATTCTTTTGGCGTTGACAGTAAGACACATAGTGCTATCGGGCGCCAAGCTTACTTTAAACTTGCATACAAGTTCTAAATAAAAGCACATAAAAAAACCCGCCAAATTGGCGGGTTTTTTATATTCTAAAACAAAGGCCTAAATTATAGGTCGCCTTCGTTCTCAGAAAGGAACTTAGCAACGCCTGCAGGGCTTGCGTCCATACCTTTTTTACCTTCAGTCCAACCAGCAGGGCATACTTCACCGTGCTCAGTATGAAATGCAAGTGCATCAACCATACGTAGCATTTCATCGATATTACGACCTAGTGGTAAGTCGTTCACTACTTGGTGACGAACGTTACCTGCTTCGTCGATTAAGAATGAACCACGAAATGCAACGCCAGCTTCTGGGTGCTCAACGTCATATGCTTTACAAATTTCGTGTTTAACGTCTGCAACTAATGCATATTGCACTTGGCCAATGCCGCCATCTGCAACAGCAGTGTTACGCCATGCGTTGTGTGAGAATTGTGAATCAATTGAAACACCAATTACTTCAACACCACGTTTTTGGAATTCTTCGAAACGCTTGTCAAAAGCAATTAGTTCAGAAGGACATACGAAAGTGAAATCTAACGGGTAAAAGAAAATAACTGCTTTTTTACCTTTAATTGTTTCGTGAAGATTGTAGCTATCTACGATCTCGCCGTTACCTAATACTGCTGCAGCGGTAAAGTCTGGTGCCTGGCGGCCTACTAATACACCCATTTTATTCTCCAAATATTTGAGTTTGCTTTTAATTGCTTACGCAATGCTTGCCTTTAATATGGCATCAAAAAATGAAATACCAAGGGTTTACATGCATAATTATCCAAATATTCTAGAGATAATAAGCTTAAATAGATAATCGTATTTTTCGATGCAGCCAATCGAAAATATTGAACATATTTTAATGCATAAAATGAACACAAAAAAACCCGCAAAAGCAGGTTTCTTCAATCTATCTATTTTACTGCATTAGTCCATAATATTTTCTGGCATGTCACCACGAATTTTTTGCCATACTTCACCAGTTTGATGACCATATTTACGTAGCAATGAAATTGCGCCATCGTGTTCACGCTTTTCGGCCAGTATAGTTAAGTCTTTATAAAACTGACGCGCTAATTGACGTGTGCCTGGATCAGAGAAGTAATGACAAGCTATTTTAGAGTAAAAACCTCTAAAGCCATTTAAAATTAACACATAAATACGGTTATTTCCGGCAACCGCTAATTCATGGTGAACTTTATAATCATAATCTGCAAATGCTTGTGCGCTATCTTCAAGCTCATCACTTTGTGATAAGATTTCAATCACACGATCTGGTGCATGTTTAATTGCTGCACGAGTATAAATTGCGCTAATATTAGTCCTAGCAGATAATAATTGATCTGTTAGCTCTGGCATTTTATCTTCATCAAGACGCGCAAGCGTTTCTAATATATTTAATCCTGAGGTTTCCCAAAAGTTGTTAACCCGTGTTGGTTTACCATGTTGGATAGTTAACCAACCATCACGCGCTAAACGTTGTAGCACTTCGCGTAAAGTCGTACGTGTAACACCTATTAATTCTGATAACTCACGCTCAGCAGGAAGAATAGAGCCTGGAGGAAAATCACCATTCCAAATTGATTCAACAATGTACTCTTCCGCAAATCCAGCTGGACTTTTAGCTTTAAAAATTCTCATTCAATTCCCACTCGAGTTATCACATTACATCACTTTATAAGTTAACTGACTGATTGTACCAGATGAAGCCAAACTAACAAGTAAAGTCAGTCAGAACGCCCTCATTTGATTTCCCACTCCAATCTATACTAATAATTAGGATTATCCATAAAAATATAACATCTTGCGTCTTTTACATATTAAAACACAGCGATCACGAAACGCGATATTTTCATCAAAGAATAAATAACAGCGTATAACTTTTTATAGCTACAAGTGATGTTTACCCTTGCGTGTGGTTTAGCGTCTACGTCATAATCTAACTACAGCGTTTTTAATTGGAAGTTTTATGAATTGGTTAGCTAATTTAGCACAGCAACGTACTCCATGGATATTATTGGCAGTGACTGCATTTATCTTTGAAATTGTTGCGTTGTTTTTTCAATATAAAATGGGCTTAGAGCCTTGCATTATGTGTATATATCAACGTACTGCAATGCTGGGATTATTAGTTGCCGGATTAATTGGCGCCATTAAACCAAGCCATTTTATCTTTCGGTTTTTAGGTATTGTGACGTGGGCAACAGCCAGTATTTGGGGTTACCTGATCGCACGTGAGCACATTGATATGCAAACAACGACTGACCCATTTGCTTTTAGTTGTGAATTTGAGCCGAATTTCCCGCTGCCTTTACACGAATGGATACCAAATTTTTTTGCTGCAACCGGTGATTGCGGTAATATTGATTGGGAATTTTTAGGAAAGAGTATGCCTGCTTGGATGGAAGTGATATTTGCAGCATTCAGTATTGTATTAATAACTGTTGTTTTCGCTCGTTTAATCATTAAGAAGAGTCTATGATGCCTGCTTTTTTATCAAGCCAGTTACCTCAACTTAAGCATCTAAAAGTGCGACAGCGACAAGATATAATCGCAATAGCACTTAGCATGCTAAGCCCAATGCAAAAAATCAGTCTACGTATCGCTAAGCTAACTCTATTAATTCCATTGTTTTTCTCACTCGTTTATATTGATGGCTGGCTGATGATACTTGCATTAATTGTCACAGGTATAAGTTATCCAATATTGACAACGCCCGTCGAAATACAATTTTCAAAACCTTTTTTAGCCGAGGCTATTAAACTATATAATAAAGAGAAACAAGGCGAGCAATAGCTCGCCTTTGTAATTAAAGCGTTACTTTTCCTTCTAATTTTGCAACGATTTTGTCACCAATACCTTTAACCTGAGTAAGCTCACCTAGTGATTTAAATTTACCCTGCTTAGTACGGTAATCAATAATAGCCTGCGCTTTTGATTTACCAATACCTGGTAATTGAACCAATTGGTCAACGTTTGCTTGATTAATATTAATAACCTCAGCTTTTTGAGCAATTTTAGCTGTAGCAGGCTTATTATCGACCGCATAACTTGGCAAGGCGACTGCAAAACCAAATAATACGACTATTAAAGTTAAAAACTTCATGTTTCTCCTCCATGATGTCCATTCGTGGACTCAGTTAATAGTTGATAAAGCGATCTCACTTTTTGACTAATTTTAATTAAAGCCATACTGAAAAAGTGTGACCTTTTAAATAAAGTAAATAGCGTCCATCTTGTCAACCGTACCGATAATAAAAAAATAAAAATGTTCACTTGCAAATAGCCGGACAAACATTTACTGTACATAAAAACAGTAATCAATCAAGGTGAATTATCATTCACCAAGCAAGTTGGCAGGAGAAATCATGGCTGTTGTTGTTAAATATGTTGTAGAAAGAAACGGAGTCGAGCGTATGACGTTTACTACTAAAAAAGAAGCTGACGCGTATGACAAGATGCTCGATATCGCTGAATCACTTGAGGCGATGCTAGAAAAGGTCGATGTGCCTTTAAGCGAGCAACAAATTGAATCGCTCGCACTTGAGATTGCAAAAAGCAAAGATGATTTCATGAATGTTTTGAAAGGCGCAAAAGAAGTACCAATTAAGGCTTCATCTGCAAAATCTAAAAAAGAAGTAAGTAGCGTTACTGATCTGAAAAACACAGAAGAAAAAGCAGCCAGTTAACGTTTAGCTAAAATACAAATAAAAAAGGAGCTAATTAGCTCCTTTTTTATTCTTAATTACACATTATGATTAAAGCGATTTCTCGACATCATCAAACAATAGCGTAATTTTTTCACTCGGCGCTGCTGTTGTTAAGCTTACAGCAACAATTGCAATACTTGATAAAATAAACCCAGGAACAATACCGTAAATTAACTTACTGATATGTTCACCATTAACCTCTATCGGCGCATAAAACCACACTAACACGGTTACAGCACCGACGACCATACCAGCTAATGCGCCCTCAAAGTTCATTCTTTTCCAATATAAACTAAATAGAACCAGTGGACCAAATGCAGCGCCAAAACCAGCCCATGCGTTGCTTACTAAGTCTAAAATAGAACTATCTCTATCATACGCTAAGTAAATGGCACAAATAGCAACTAAAGCAACACTGATTCGCCCTACTAATACAAGCTCTTTATCTGTGGCATCTCGACGAATAAATGTCTTATAAAAATCTTCTGTTAACGAGCTTGAGCTCACCAATAGTTGCGAAGATATTGTACTCATAATTGCCGCTAATATAGCGGCTAATAAAAAGCCTGCAATAAGTGGGTGGAAAAGTAATTCAGATAAAACAAGAAATATTGTTTCTGGATCATCAACAACGATGCCATTTTCATAGGCATATGCAGCTCCACATAAACCCGTAGCTACCGCACCTAACGCTGCAACTATCATCCAGCTCATACCTATACGACGTGCGGTAGGCATATCTTTGACGCTTCGAACAGACATAAATCTAACAATAATATGCGGCTGGCCAAAATAGCCTAACCCCCATGCCATTGCTGATATAATACTCACCAAAGAACCTGCCCCAATCCATTGCAGCATTTGCGGGTTAATACTGTTAAGTGTTGATGTTAAAGGCTGTTCTAGTAATGTATAAGTCACCGTAGGTACTAAAATTAAAGCAATGAACATAATACAACCTTGTACAAAATCAGTCAGGCTTACCGCTAAAAACCCACCGAACAAAGTATATAAAACTACAACACCTGTTGTAATATAAAGTCCCATTTCATAACTTAAACCAAATGAACTTTCAAATAATTTACCACCAGCCACTACACCTGATGAGGTATATAAAGTAAAGAAAACAATAATCACAACCGCAGACACTACTCGCAGTAAGTTACTGTTGTCGTTAAAACGATTTGAAAAGTAATCTGGGATAGTAATAGAGTCATTCGCTTTTTCAGTATAAACACGTAATCGCGGTGCGACCAAAAAGTAGTTTAACCATGCGCCGATAATTAAGCCTAACGCAATCCATGTACTGCTAAACCCAGTAACAAACATAGCGCCAGGTAGCCCCATCAAGATCCAGCCACTCATATCTGATGCACCTGCAGATAATGCAGCTACACCTGGTGATAAACTACGACCACCAAGCATGTAACCCGACACATCGCTGGTTGACTGTTTATATGCATACAAACCAATGCCGAGCATTACAATAAAGTATGCTGCCAAAGAAATAATCATTCCAGTTTCCAAATTCGCCTCCGATAAAGAAGTTTAAATCAGGCATTTAATCCTAATAATGACTCGCAAATCAATGCTATAAATAAGACATTATTGGTGTAAAAACCAACCTAGTGCTTGACTATATCATGCTAAGGGTAAATAACTCCAATTAGTACGACTAATCTAGCAACCATATGAGAACATTCTGATTTTTTGTGAAAAGCAGTAAATTTAGTGTATATCAATGGAAATTAATGACTATTTACCCTAGGATAAGATCTATACACTGGTACACACCAATACTATAGGTTTAATTTTGAAAATATAGTTAATGCTATTTGCTATGTTTTACCTTATATTGCTGATGTAATCGTTTAACTGATGTGGATCTGTTGTTTATGTATTTTTATGCTGCGCGCCAACCAATTCTAGACCGTGAAAAAAAACTTGTAGGTTACGAGTTACTATTTCGTGATGGCGTTGATAATGTATTTCCCAACATCGATGGCGATGAAGCGACCTCGCGACTAATTGAGGGCAGCCAGTTTAACTTTGGTTTAGAAGATTTAACCGATAACAAACCTGCTTTTATAAACTTTACACTCGACACACTGCAAAAAGGCTACCCTACTCTATTAGGCAAAGAACAAATTGTGGTCGAAATATTAGAGACAATTCAACCAGGGAAACGTTTACTTTCTTTAGTCAAAGACTTAAAAGAAAAAGGCTATACCCTAGCGCTTGATGATTATATTCACCAGCCTGTATGGCGTCATTTTTACCCTTTTATTGATATCATCAAAATCGATTTTTTGACCTGTGAACTTGATACTATCCATGAAGTTATTGAAGCAATTAAGCCATTCCCACAAATTAAATTATTGGCTGAGAAAGTCGAAACATACGAAAAGTATCAATTAGCACTTGAACTAGGGTTTACATACTTTCAAGGGTTTTTCTTTTCTAAACCTGAAATGGTACAAAGTAAAACACTGCCTCCATCAGAAATGGCACTTGCTGAATTACTCTATGAAACGTCGACTGTTGACTTAAACTTAAAGAAAATTACCGAAGTTTTTGAAAGAGATGTAAACTTATCTTACAAACTTCTGCGCTATAGTAATTCTGCTGCATTCAAGCGAAGAGCTGAAATAAATACCATAAAACAAGCCTTAATTGTTTTAGGCGCACAAGAAATTAAAAAGTTTTTATCGCTACTTTTTGCATCTCAAGTTGCCGCAGATAAACCTGCAGAACTAATTAGATTATCGCTCACTCGCGCACGCTTTACTGAGTTACTCGCAATAAATCATAATAAATTTAAAGATACAGGCATGGCATTTTTGACCGGTATGATGTCGTTAATGGATGCCATACTCGATGAAAGTATGGAAAGTGTTATGGAAAAGTTACCACTATCCAATGACATAAAATTAGCACTCGTTAAAGACGAGGGCTTGCTGGCACAATACTTACGTTTAGTAAAACTCTATGAACAAGCAAATTGGCAAGGCGCGAATGCAATACAAGAGCAGCTTGGCTTAGCAACAGATAAAGTGCCAGATGCGTACCATGACGCCGTAAACTGGGCAAACGAACAAATGAGAGTACTTGGTGAATAATAAGCTTTCAGCCTAATCATCTAATACCAATCAGCGTAGATATGGGGGCTATTTAATTCGTTAAATTGTTCAAATATTTATGCAGATTAGTATAAACATAAAAAATGCCAGCTTAGCTGGCATTTTTTATGTTTTCAATTACAAACTTTCTAAAAAGTCTTCATCAAAATCTTCAGGCTCTTTCTCAATTGGTGGATTACCATCATACAATTCATATAACTGACGTTGGAAATAGATATCCTTCATAAAAATATAAGGGTCTAAAGATTCATTCAGTAAGCTTTCTTGTGGAATTAATGACGCTCGCGCTTCAATTGCTTTAAAAGCAAATACTAGCACTGTTTGTGGTGTGGTTAAGGCTATCTCAGGTAATACAAAACCATCGACCACATCGCCAGCTAGATTACGCGCTGTTGATGGTCCCATACCTGGTAACATTAAATACGCACCATCGCCGACTCCCCACACACCTAGGGTTTGTCCGAAATCTTCATCTATAATATTTAGACCAAGAGAGCTGGCAACATCAAAAACACCAAAAATACCCACGGTTGAATTAACTAAAAAGCGAGCAATACTAATGCCCGCATTACCAGCTTTACCTTGTAATGTCGCATTAATAACATCCGTTGGGGCACTGATGTTATCTGTAAAATTAACTAAGCTTCGTCTTACAGGTGTTGGTGTAACAGCAACATACCCAACTGCAACAGGGCGAAGAATGTAAGCATCCAACACATCCATATTAAAGTCATACATTGGACGATTAAATGATTGCAGCGGGTCACGCTCATCCGCTTTTTCTTCTGGTACTTGTGCGCATCCCGCGCTCACTAGTAACCCTAATATAATCAAACTCTGTCTTAACATCTTTTATCCTTAAGGTATTAGCTCATCTATTAATAGAGTGTATTCGCTCGTTTCACTGCGCTGTAAAATACCTGATTTTCCTTCAAGCTCACCACTTGATGGCATTACAGAAGCGTCTTTTGAAATACGTGCTGTTAATATTATTTGCTCGGTACTTGAAAGCGTTAAACCTTCAACCATTGAGTTGTTATCGCTTAATTGGACTTGAAGAGGAAAACTATATTGCGTTAACTTTACAACTGCAAGCGGCATTGCAGGGCCACTGGCTGCTTTTGCAAATACAAATAAAGTGCCTTTTTCAGGTAAGTTTGCTATCAGTTGAGGAGCAAGCTCAATCGTGACGGAAATATTACTTGTCTCTGTACTTGCAGCAAACGACTTCTCTACAGGGGTGATCTGCGTGTTCTTGGCTGCAATATTTTGATCAATCTCTGCGATTCTCTGTGCAATCATATTATAACGACTATCTTGTTCATCCATGCTGTTTAAAAGCATCTCAAATGCAGCTTTTGCTTCCAGCCAATCGTGGCGTTCATAAGCAATAAGCGCTAATAATGAAATAGCATCAAGATTTGTAGGTTCATCTTTTAATACACGTGATAGCATTTGCGCTGCTTTATTCATACTAACATCGTCGCCTTGGAGCAACATTAACTGACTATAACTGATCAATACAGCCAAGTTTTCAGGGTTTAAACGCAGTACTTTATCAAATGATTGCTGAGCCATGTCATATTCATTTAAAGACATCGCAACGCGACCTAGTAACATCCATGCAACTTCATCATCACCACTTTGCGCAAGCTTAGTGCGTAAACCCAACGCGAACGCTTGAAGCTCATTCTGCGTTAATGGTTCACCTTTTTGCATCACTGCACGCTCACCATATTCAGGTAAATTTTCCATCGCAGCCTTCCAGCTTTCTAATTGATGCTGCGAACCTGTTGCGGTATAAAATATTAAGGTTAAGACGACTAAAAATGCACTGCCCGTCAACGCAAAAATACGATTATTTCCACGACTGAAGAGTGACTTTTCTGGCGATAGCTCATTTAACAATCGACATTTCAATTCAATAATTGACTCATCGTAACTTTGTTGTTCTATGCGCTGCTCAGCCAGATCTAAACTAAGCTCACCAAGTCGTTGCTCATAAATAGCAATTAATTCAGAGTTAGCATTATAGGTTAGATTCTGTATTCGCTCTTTGGTTAAAAAAGGCAAAGCCACAAACGCGATAGCCAAAAGCGTCAGTAGCACAAACGATGCCCACATTAAAATCATTTAGTTTTGCTCCTGACGCTGGTTTTTTGCAATTAACTTAGTTAATAACACTTCATCTTGATCATTCCATGTTTGTTTGACAGCCGCTTTACGTTGGCGAAACACAATGAAACCAAAACCAAAAATAACGATTAATACTGGTAATACCCACAATACTAACGTGGCCGGCGTAACGGGTGGTTCGTAATGAACAAAGTAACCATAACGATCTATCATATAGTCAATTACTTCATCTTTTGTTTTGCCATCTTTAACGAGCAACAGTACTTTATCACGCAAATCTTTTGCAACTACAGCATCAGAGTCTGCAATGTTTTGATTTTGACATTTTGGACAACGCAGTTCTTTTGTTAACTCACCAAAGCGCTGAGCTTGCTCATCATTGGCAAAAACGTAGCGGTTTTGTTCAGCGAGAATTCCTGTGCTGAATAATAAGAAAAAACTAATTAATACATACTTCATGGCTTTAACTCCTGCATTAACGGTGCAAATTTAGCACGCCACACGCGTGGATTAATATCCCCCGTGTGATGAAGCAAAATAGTACCTTTGCTATCCACTAAAAACGTTTCTGGTGCACCCGATACACCTAAATCCAATGCCAGTGTGCGGTTTAAGTCTAAGATATTAAATTGGTATGGGTCACCTGCACGACCTAACATCGTGCTGACTTCATCACGCAGTGCGACAATATCAAACTCACCATCAAAGTCACTGTCATAACTTTGTACGTAATAGAGCCCTATAATTCTGACGCCTTGTTCTCGTAATTGGGTAAGATAATCAAGTTCTGCTAAACACGTTGGGCACCATGTGCCCCACACATTTAATAAATAGACATCGCCTTTTAAATCACTTTCTTGCCAACGCTTTGAGTCTTGCATTAAATCTGGCAAATTAAATGCTGGCATTTGTTGACCTAAGCGACCCGTTTGAATCTCACGGGGATTAGCAAATAATCCCTGAAATAAAAACACGCATACCAGTGCGAATGCTAATAAAGGCAATAGCGCTAAAAATTTACGGTTCATACAACACCCTTCGGCTGTAATTGCTCGTCACTTTTTCTGCTTGTCCTGTAGCGTTTATCACCTAAAATCATAAACCCAGCCAACGAAATTAAAATACCACCTAACCACATCCATCTCACGTATGGTTTGTGATAAATGCGTAACGACCAGCCCCCATTACTGAGTTGCTCACCTAGCGCTAAATAAAGATCTCGAGTAAACCCTGCATCAATCGCCGCTTCAGTCATAAATTGCATGCCAATATCATACTGACGTTTCTCTGCGTATAATTTCGTTACGAGTGAGCCATTTTTCAATACGCTTACTACACCAGCATGACCACTGTAATTTGGCCCGCGAATGCTTTTTACACCCTCAAAGCGGTAGTCATACTCATTAAGCTGAACAACGTCCAATGGCTTCATTGAAACATCTCGTTCAACTGAATAAGCTGATGTTAAAGTTACTCCAGCAATAACAAAGGCAATACCAACATGCCCCAACACCATTGCCCAGTAGCTTAAAGTCAAACGTTTTAACCCTTTAATAAAGCTGCCATGAACAAGGGTTTTATCATATAAATCTGATGCTGTTGTGAACATAATCCACATGGCTAATGTTGTTGCTAATAATGTAAGGGGTGCAACATCCTCATAACTTAAAAATAGCCAGCCTGCGGTGACCACTATGCTTGCAACTGCTGCTATGAGTAATTTATTTTGTAAAAATGCCCATTTATTTTGCTTCCAACGTAATAGCGGCCCAATTCCCATTAGTATTGCAAATGGTACCAATAAAATTGCAAACATCTTATTAAAGAATGGTTCGCCAATTGAAATGCTGCCTAAGCCCATTTCTTTGTGGATCATAGGTAACAAAGTGCCTAATAAAACAATGAATGTCGCAACCACTAAAAAGATATTATTCAGCCATAATGCAACTTCTCGAGAGACTAACTTATAGCGCCCTTCACTTTTTACTTGCGATACTCTAAAGGCATAGAGCGTTAAACCACCGCCTACAACAATCGCTAAAAATGCAAGAATAAATAAACCACGATCAGGGTCTGTCGCAAATGCATGGACCGAAACAATAATACCTGAACGAACAATAAACGTGCCTAATAAGCTCAAAGAGAAAGCTGAGATAGCAAGTAAAACTGTCCATGATTTGAATACGCCACGCTTTTCAGTCACTGACAGTGAGTGTAATAACGCTGTGGCAACAAGCCATGGCATTAGAGATGCATTTTCAACAGGATCCCAGAACCACCAACCGCCCCAACCTAATTCCGCGTATGCCCACCAGCTACCGACTGTTATACCCAAAGTTAAGAAGCCCCAGGCAGTCATAGTCCAAGGACGTGACCATTTTGCCCATGTATTATCGAGTTTGCCGGTCAATAACGCAGCAATAGCAAATGAGAATGAAACAGATAAGCCAACATAGCCCATATATAATAATGGGGGATGGATAATCATACCGGGATCTTGTAATAACGGATTTAAATCACGGCCTTCAACTGGATAGTAAGGTAAGAGTAGCTCAAATGGACTAGACATTAAGAGCGTATAAAGCATAAAGCCTACCCCTAAAAAGCCTAGCACGCCAAGCACGCGAGCCCTGAGTATCCAAGGTAAAGAACCTGAACGCATCGCCACGACAGCAGTCCAACCAGCTTGCATGACTAACCACAATAAAATTGCGCCTTCATGTCCGCCCCATGTAGAGGTGATTTTATAATACCAAGGTAATGAACTACTTGAATGGTATGCGACATACGCCACAGTAAAATCATCGGTTAAACTTGCATAAATTAATGCTGCAAATGAGATTAAAACAAAAACGAATTGACCAATAGCCAATGAAGGCGCTGCACGCATTAGGCGTAAATTGCCTGTATGCGCACCCCACAATGGAAAAATACACAGTAAAACACTCAGCACCATAGCGAGTGTTAAAGAAAAATAACCGATTTCAGGGATCATATTAATAGTCACTTCCTAAGTTGTACTTCGGTTTCTCGTGTTTAATTCCTTTTACTGCCTCAGCAACTTCAGCTGGCATATACTCTTCGTCATGCTTGGCAAGTACTTCAAAGGCTTCTATCACATTAGGTTCAACTAATAACCCTTGCGCCACAATCCCTTGTCCCTCGCGAAATAAATCCGGCAAAATACCTTGATAACGTATAGTCACTAAAGGCCCAGTATCAATTAGCTTAAAGCTCACTTCTAAGCTCGTTTCATCACGGACCACTGAACCTGGCACTACCATGCCACCGATACGTAATTTTTGGCCTATATACGGCAACTCTTTATTCGGTCCTTTACCTTCTATTAGTTCACTGGGGGTGTAAAATAAATTAATATTCTCTTGCAGTGCATAAAGCACTAATCCAATAACCGCACCTACACCAAATACAATTGCAGTGACTGCTAATAAACGTTTTTTACGTCTTGGGTTCATACTTGCTGCTCCTGTTTAGCCTGTTTTATACGTGCTTCACGGTCAACCTGTTGCTGAACAGACGATAAAATGCGTTTAGTGTCGTTTAACGAGCTGAGTAAAATACCTATTAAAATCAGCGCGCAGGAACCAAAAGATAACCAAACATAAAAGCCATAACCACCCATGGCTATAAAATCAGAAAAAGAATCAAACTGCATAACTAGCCCCTATTTAACAACTGACGAACCCAAGGACGGTGTTTTTCACGTTGTAAAATTTCATTTTTAAGACGCATTAAAGTCACAGTGCCGACGAATGCAGCAAACGCAACAATATTTAACATTAGTGGCCAAAACATACTTGGATCAATGGCATTAGTATTGAATTTAGTAATACTTGCTCCTTGATGTAGTGTGTTCCACCATTCAACTGAGAAATGAATGATCGGTAAATTTATAACTCCTACAATGGCAAGAATAGACGCAGCTCGACCCGCTGCTTTCTTGTCTTCAAAAGCGTGGTACAACGACAGCACACCTAGGTATAAGAATAATAAAATTAACTCTGAGGTTAAACGCGCATCCCACACCCACCAAGCACCCCACATAGGTTTACCCCATGCAGCACCAGTAATAAGTGCGATAGCTGTAACACATGCGCCCACAGGTGCAATTGCAATAACGGCAAGCTCTGCATTACGAAGTTGCCATACAAGTGCCACGATAGCGGCTATGGCCATAGAAGAATATGCTCCCATTGATAAAATTGCTGAAGGAACATGAATAAAAATAATACGATAGCTGTCTTTTTGTTGGTAATCAGCCGGCGCGTACGCCAAACCCCAAACCCAACCAACAATCATACACACAACCGTTATTACGGCAAAATAGGGCAGTAACGTATTACATAATTGATATGCACGATCTGCTTTAGCGTAGGGATGTAACCACTTCCACATATTAACTTACACTCACTTTTAATGCTGACGATATGGCAATTGGTGCGCTTAATATAGCAACGACTAACATCGCACCAAGGATGGCAAGCTGCCCACTATAATCCAGTGACATTGTACTGGTATCAATAGCAGACGTTGCAAAAATCAAAACCGGAATATACAAAGGCAGTACGAGCAAACTCATTAAAATCCCTCCCTTTTGTAATCCGACAGTTAAACCCGCGCCAATAGCGCCAATAAAACTTAATAATGGTGTGCCCAACAATAAAGTGAGCACTGTTGCGATTAACGCATTCGTGTCTAAATTCAGTAATAGCGCAAATAAAGGTGTCATTAGTACCAACGGCAGTCCTGTAATAATCCAATGAGCAACCACTTTTGCTAACACCGTAAGCGGTAGCGGGTAAGATGATGCTATTAACTGCTCAAGACTGCCATCGTGATAATCATCACGAAATAATTTATCCAACCCCAACATAGTAGATAACAGCGCAGCAACCCAAATAATACCAGGAGCTATACGTGCTAGAAGTCCTGGCTCAGGACCAATTGCTAACGGAAATAACGTAATAACTATTAAAAAGAATAATAATGGATTAACAATTTCTGCGCGTTGGCGAAAGGCTAACTGTAAATCTTTTTTACAAACAGCACTAAATAGCTGCCAATAAGAATGCTGGCGTATCATCAGTGTCTATACTCCAACGTGACCGTTTGTAAATCATTAAAGTGGGTTGTTAAATCTTGGTGGGTAGTTAGTAAAATAGCCCCCCCCTGCTCTAGGTGGGTTATAAAGCGTTGCTGTAAAAAGGCAACACCAGCTTTATCTAGCGCAGTAAATGGTTCATCTAAAACCCATAACTTTGCGCTATTTAACCATAATCTAAGTAAGGCAACACGTCGCTGTTGTCCTGCAGACAACATTCGAACGGGGACATCTTCAAGGCCAACTAAACCAATTTTGGCAAGTAACGCATAAAGGTCTTGGGTATCGTTATAGCCTTGTATCTGTAACCAAAACTGTACATTTTCCAATGCGGTCAACTGACTGTTAACGCCCGTTTTATGGCCAATAAATAAAAGCTCACGCGCAAATTCGTCATAGTTCTTAATTATCGACTTACCTTGCCATAAAACATCCCCTTCATCGGGGACTGAAAAACCCGCGATAATTCGCAATAATGATGTTTTACCTGCCCCGTTAGGGCCAGCTAACTGCATAATTTGTCCCGATTTCAAACTGAAATTAAGATCCTCAAACAAACAGCGCTCTTGCTTGATGCAGGTGACGGACTTAATGTGTAACAAGATGACGATTCTCTATCCCCAAAATTAGGTGTTAGTCTACCATAATGATAGGGTAATACGAATAATCCGATGAAACCGATTAATGATAATTTGATTTAAAATAATGAATAAACCTACACAGATATCTTTAGCTAACTCACTGACTGTTAACCAGCCTGCAGTCGGTGCTACGCAGCAAACAATCATCTCAGGTGAACAAACACTCAGCGCGAAAAATATCGTGTTTGCTAAAGGCTCTGTACAGATAGATATACTTGTTGATAAACACTGGCAAACGTTACGCTTAGCAACCACTCAATCTCCTGAGCAGGCGCAAAAGATTTCCAGTGCGCAAGTACAATTAAGTGCTGATGGTAAACAACTCACCATTTTACCAACGCAACTAAATATCCCTTTAACACAACATAAGCAGCTACAAAGTTTATTAAATTTCATAAACACTGGCAGTCAGTTAGACAATAAACCGTTCCCGGTTAATGTGATTACTGCGCCAATTGCAAAATTACTTATTAGCCAATTGCACGCCAGCTTACCGCTTAATAAAGAAGTCGCTCAGTTATTACAGGCAGAGCAACCTTTACAAGCGCTCATTAATGTCCAAGATAAAAACTTTAGGTTAACCGTAATTAATCGCTTTGCCGACAACCTCCATCAGCAACCTATTAGCCAAGGAAAACTAGCAACATGGCTTGCGAGTCTTGTTCCTCTAGCACAATTAAAAACGGTAAATAAAAGCGTACAATTAACTATCCCACAACAAAAAAATGCATTTAACATTCCAGTAAAAACTGAGCATGTACATCAACTCAGCAATACGATGCAAAAAGTCACTCTTGCAGCAGTGAATGAACAACTACAGATTAAAACGCATGTACCCAGTGTTGATCTTGTTTTAAAAAATTCTCTTACTCATACATTTAATTCATTACTCAGTGCTCAGCATTTAGCAAAGACAACTGCACTTTCGCAAGCAAATACGGTTACCTCAAGCCCTTCACTTTCCAGCAATAGCCCTATTAGCTCATGGTTGCAACATAGTTTCGCTGATTTAAAAACACGTATTAAAGATGCTGTGCAATACTTTGAAAATAAGCCGTTTACTAAGCCAAGCCCCTTTTTTAACAAAGACGAAATGAGTCAACCTGCATCATCGCATACAATCAAAAAAATGGAATTGGCAACCCTATTACCTGAGTCATTGCGCAGAATTAACTTAACAGCCCTTGCTAATAATAATCTAGACCCACTACAAGCTGATATCAGTAAAGGGTCTTCGCTACCTAAACATTTTCATTCATCGCCTCCCTTAGTGCAATTTTTCCAACAAGTTAAAGCTGCGCTGAATACGTTAACAACACCAATACAGCCAGCGGTAGCAAACACTCAACATGCTGCCACTGAATTACCACTAAATAAATTAGACTCATTAAAGACTGTAAATACCCAGATGCCAACCTCTTCAACCAGTAACCGGCAAATAGCTGAGACGGGGCTATTTTTAACGCAAACAACCTCTAACTCACAAACAAAAATGGGGCAAGCTAATACGGGCAAGGGATCGCAGATTACACCGACCGAAAAAATTCAGACTCCTGTGCTTAAGGAGCCTTCCATACCGTCTTCTATAAAGGATGACGCGACTGTTCGAATACCGAAAAGTGTGCCTATGAATGAACCTCTGATAACTAATTCAGCACAATCTCGAGATAAGAGTAAAATAAAAACACCTATTAATGAACTCGTTCAGAAACCCCTCCCCATCGACGATAATAAAAATAAATCGACACAAACGAGTTCGCATTACG
Organism: Pseudoalteromonas sp. Ld20; assembly: GCF_045064175.1. Classification (NCBI taxonomy): domain Bacteria; kingdom Pseudomonadati; phylum Pseudomonadota; class Gammaproteobacteria; order Alteromonadales; family Pseudoalteromonadaceae; genus Pseudoalteromonas; species Pseudoalteromonas sp. Ld20. The sequence goes on along the minus strand of NZ_JBISHB010000033.1, from coordinate 225,630 downwards.
GCACAGTCAAAAACGTTGAAGTAGTAGAATCAAATAAAGTAACGCTTAAACCTGCTCATGCTCCTATACACAGCTCAATAGACTCAATGAAGCAAAGTCTTACTGCTAACATCAAAACAACACCACAAATGCATAACCCCTCAATACCGACGCTAAAAGCACCACTAGCAGTATCGCCAATAGCAAGTCAATTAAGCCTACCCATTGAGGCAAAACTACTAGCCCCTTTATTAAATATACCGATAGAAAAAACACCTCCTTATACACTATCGCATATATCACACAGTGAAAAAAATTTACTGTCTCGTCAAATACTCTCAGCAAAAATAGAGCAGTTAGCACAACCGAAATTTAGTGATAATGTTGATCTTAACCGCCTTGTTAATCAGGCCTTTAGCCGTATGATTGATAGCCAATCACATCAACCCTTGACCATTCAACGGGAAATCCTAAGTATAATTCAACCACAAAGCCTCCCCGCAAGTGCACTACACACGAGTTTTAGCCAAGCCATTGAGCACTTAACTGTTAGTATTTTAGCCGCACCGGCTTTAAATACGATCAGCGCATTGACGTTTAACGGCCAAAACTCTGTTGATGCATTATTGCAGGTGCTTGTACCAAACTTCAAAGCGGTTAATAGCCAAAAATTACAAGAGCAGCTGCTGCAAGCAAATAGCCAAGTTTTAGCGGCCGACTTGAGTCAAATAAAAACAGCACTAAACCAAGTAACGACAACTCCAATAAACCAACAGCCAGACACCAACCCACTGGTGCAATTTTTACTGCCTATGCGGCTGCCACCAGAAGCAGCACAAACAGAAATATCACTTGGCCAATATAAAAAACCCAGTAAAGATAAGTTAGAGGCCAAGAGTGTCTGGTTTGTACGTTTAAATTTTGACTATGCCACATTAGGTCAATTACAAATTACTGCGGAGTTAATGGATAAAGCATTAGACTGTAAGTTACTCGCATCTAGCCAAGAAATAACGGCTATGGCGCATCCGCATATAGAGAGTCTTCGGCACAAGCTCACAGCGCATGGTTTACAAGTGGGAGAGCTTAACCTTAGCCAAGGTGCGCCACAGCATCAAGCATTTTACCAATCCCACGCCATTATTAATATTAAAGTGTAGTTATGAGGTGTAGTTATGAATGAAGAGCCAAAACAAAAGTCGGCAATAGGCTTACTCTATGAAGCAGGCCGAGCACCTACCGTTAGCAGTAAAGGTTTTGGGGAGCTTGCAGATGAAATAATTAAAGCAGCCCAAGAAAAAGGTATTTTAATACATAAAGACGAAGCGCTGGCAAAAACACTGTCTCATTTAGAGCTTGGTGAAGAAATTCCAAAAGAGCTTTATTACGTTATTGCAGAGCTTATCGCATTTTCATATGTTTTAAGAGGTAAGTTTCCGCCAGGCTGGCAAGACTTCCACGGCAAATTAAATATAAAAGCTTAAAACCCTTTATTCATTGCTGATTGAATTTTCTGTCGCATGCTTGCTATTTAAATATAGCAAAATCTATGTAGTGTGATTACTTCATATAAAAAGGTGATAACACGGTATAACTACCAAACACGCACTGCTTGAACATTTTACTTAAGAGATATTGGCTTCTTGTAGCTCAATTATTACTTAGCCCACAAGTCTCATTCCGTGATTAAGATTGAAAGTTCACTCATTAAAGTATCTGCTGTCCTTAAACTTATATAAATAAAAGGCGCTAACTAGCGCCCTTCTGTTGATGTAACGACATGAGTAACTCAGCTTCAGCACGCGGCAATTCGCATTCTCGAATGATCTCTTCTATATCTGCACCAAGTTCAACCATTTTCACTGCGCGTGAATAAATTTTCGCATCAGGGTCATCGTATTTTTGCGCATCTTGTTGCTGTGCAAGCTCTTGATTACGCTGCTCTACAGTCACCAAGCGCTTACCGATACTAAGCATACCAGTTCGCATTTCTGCAACTTCACTTCGCAAAATATTGGTTTGCTGTAGTACATCGCTCAATTTTTTTTGATGTAGAAATTCAATCTGAGATATTTTTCTATTCATGACATATAAAACAATAAAGCACACTAATATCAAAATTAGTGCGCCACAAACTAAAGAGAGTAACAACATAGTTTATCTGTAAGCGTTAAATATCGCTTAACTCATCCCACTCTTCATCATTTAGTAATTTATTTAAATCAACTAGAATGAGTAACTCACCATCACGGTTGCTTACACCTTGAATAAATTTAGCACTTTCTTCAGTGCCTATATTTGGTGCGCTGTCTATTTCTGAACTTCGAAGGTAAACAACTTCTGCAACGCTATCAGCAAGAATACCAATAACCTGCTCTTCCGCTTCAATAATCAAAACACGTGAGTTATCAGTAGTTTCCGCTGACATCAAACCAAAGCGTGAGCGAGTATCAATAACTGTCACTACGTTACCGCGTAAGTTAATGATCCCCAACACGTAACTTGGCGCACCAGGGACTGGGGCTATTTCAGTGTAACGCAAAATTTCTTGCACCTGCATTACATTGACACCGTAGGTCTCTGATTCAAGTTTGAATGTTACCCACTGCAATACTTCATCATTGCTATCGGCATTTCTACTGCTTGATAATACTCTTTTTTCGCTCATGCTATTACTCCGAATATCGTTACTGCTCACGGCTATCTAAGCCTTGCTCCAGTAATTGATTTAAATTTTCAACATCAATTAAGGCACACATTTTTTCTTTAATAACACCGGCAAGCCAAGGGCGCTTGCCATTTTTTGTCCGCCACTTAACATCTTCACTACGCAGTGTAATATTATTAACTAACTTTTCAGCTAACAACCCCCACTGGCTATCACCTAACGTGATCAGGTATTGGTAATTTAGCTTATCTTCTAATTCTTGTGTATACTTTTCAGGCATTACCCATCGAGCAGTATCCACAACATTTAGGTTTTCCTCACGGTTTAACATGACTCCTTTAAACCATTTTGGTTTCCCAAACAATTGATTCACTTCGCTTAACTGATGTATACCACCTAGCGCTTTTAACGGTACGGCAAGCGTTAAACCCGCCACTTCAAAGAACAACGCTTGAAATTCACCATCAAAATAATCCTCTTGACGTTGAATAGGGGTTTTCGGCTGCGTTGTACTAAGTTTCGGCTCAGTATTTGCTATACCTTTGATCTTAGCTTGGATCTGTGGTTTCTCAAGGACGGGGTTTAATTGTTCAGTAATTTCTTCTTCATGAGGCTTCACATCTTCAAGCGCATCCAACATTATAATTGGTTGTTGCGATGCCTTTGCTGGTAAATCTGTATTCTTTTGAGTTGAAGTAACTTGCTCAAGCAATTTAGCTACAGGCTGTAAATCAGTTGAATCTTCGTCCTCGCACAGTAAAGCCCCCAAATATTGGGTCATAACTTTTTCATTAGCAAATAACTGCTTGCTCATTAATTAACCTTGTTCAATCAAATAATCGAGTAATGCACGATAGGCGTATACACCACGAGATCGTGGACAATACTGAATGGGCACCTGTTGAGCAAGACTCGCATCACGAAATTTAGTATCTACTGGTATTACTCCAGGCCACACTTTTTCTTGATATGTTTGTTGCAGTGTTTTGTATGCTTCAAGAGAAGCATTAGTTCTCTTATCATACATTGTAGGGATAATGGTATATTGATACTGCTTTGATTGCGAGCTTTGCATTAACTCCATAGTTCGCATCATTCTATCCAGCCCTTTTAATGCTAAAAACTCCGTTTGTACCGGAACTAAAATACGCTCACTTGCAGCCAAAGCATTCACCATAAGAACACCAAGTACTGGTGGACAATCTAAAATAGCGTAATCATAATGATCACTAATTTTTGCTAAGGCTTTTTTTAATATCAACCCCATACCTGTTCTATTACCCATACTGCGATCGAGCGTCGCAATTGCCATGGTGGCCGGCAGGATATCTAAATTATCTATATTAGACGGACATAAAGCTTGTAAAATTTCTTCACTTTGCATCGAGTTACCCCGTGCAAAAATATCGTAAACACTGACTTCTAAATCTTCAGAGTCAATTCCAAAATAATAAGTTAATGATGCATGAGGATCAGTATCAATCAATAATACTCGCTTTCCCTGCAGCGCTAAAATACCAGCAAGACTGACAGCAGTGGTTGTTTTACCCACTCCGCCTTTTTGATTTGCCACCGTCCAAATTTTCACATCACACCTTATTTTTTTTCGTTGCGCGTTGTAATTCGTATTCCACCATGTGGTAATTGGATCACTTTAATAGTGTTATCGTCCGATGGCAACTCAATTGATTCAAGTTCGGGCTCTTCGATTGCTGGGCCACCTTCTACTTTCAGTATTTTTGGCGGTAATCCATATTTAGATAAGGCAACAACCACTTTACGATTTTCAGCGCGGCCTTGTTCTGTATCATTATCAGCAAATGGCGAATATTGACCGTAACCCTCAATTGCCATTCTGGCAGGGTTTATACCTAGGACTTCTAACTCGACTAAAATAGAAGTTGCACGAGATACTGATAGCTCCCAATTAGAACGGTAAATTTCGTTCTGTATAGTCTCATTATCCGTATAGCCGCGCACTCTTATATAATTATCAACGGGCGCTATTATATCTTTAACGACACCGATCACCGTTTTCGCACGACTATGTGCGACAGCACTCCCGCTAGAAAATAGCATGCCTGAACTTAACTCAATAATTAACCAATCTTGATGTAATTCTAAACTTGCTTCACCATCACGAATTTCATCAATCAGTGCTGATTGCAATTTAGTTAACAAACTATCTAAGGGTTTGCCTAAATGTTTTTGTTTAATGTTACTAGTCTCACTTTGCCCATCGAGTAATTCAGGCCCAGCTTCTTGTTTTTGTATGCTTTCACCAAACAACAAGTCATTTTCTGGCGTAACGCGGTCAGTCAATAATCCTGTGCCTGTAACACCTTTACCTTCTTGACTATGTTGGCGAGCTGATTGATCAAACACCTGCTCCAATGAATCTGATAGTATTTGAAAGCTTTCATCTTTATTGATTGCTATTGCATACATAACAACAAAAAACGCAAACATAATTGTCATGTAGTCAGCATAAGATACAAGCCAACGCTCAGTGTGCTGATTGCTTGCTGCTGAAGAACGAAGACGACGGCGGATCATAAATATTACTCTTGCATCAAGTTAGGGCGCTCAACGCGATATGCTTCTAGCTTTAATTCAATATTTGCTGGGCTGTCACCTTGGCTCATTGCAATGATGCCTTCAGCTAATAGTTCATGTAAAAGCATTTTTTGTTCAACTTGATATTTTAGCTTATTCGCCATAGGTAAAAATAAAAGATTTGCCAAACCGACACCGTAAATAGTTGCAATAAATGCCGTAGCGACACCTGCGCCAAGTTTTTCCGGTTCGGTAAGAAATGACATTGCCTGAATCAGGCCAAGCACTGCCCCCAGAATACCTATCGTGGGACTGTAGCCCCCTAAAGCCTCATAAACTCGACTTGATTCAAGTAGACGATCTCGCTCTAGTAATAAATCGATTTCAAGTGCATCACGAAGCTTATTCTCGCTTGCACCATCAATGAGCAAACTGAGGCCTTTCGCCGCATAGGGGTCCGGGTGGGTAAGAGCTGCATCCTCAAGAGCTAAATACCCCTCCTGACGAGCTTTATGAGACCATGCTTTTACTTGCTCAATCGCACTATCTATATCGCGTTTTGGCGGGAAAAAAACCCAATGGCTAATTTTTAAGGCTTTAATGAAAGTACTTGCTGGAGATTGCAACATCACAGCACCTAATGTACCACCGAGCACTATAACTAAAGCAGGACCATTGAATAAGGCACTAACAACGCCTCCCTCTAGTACATAACCAAAAGCAATCGCGCCTAACGCGATTGCTAAACCAAAAAAAGATAACTTATCCACAACCTATCTCTCGAACGATTCGCCCTGCTACTTCATCGAGCGCAAGACTTGCAGATGATAGACCTGCATTCGCAACGGCTTGTGGCATACCATAAACAACACTTGTTTTTTCGTCTTGTGCCCAAATAGTTGCCCCTGCTTGTTTAAGCATTCTAGCACCGTCGCGGCCATCAGCTCCCATACCAGTCAACACAACTGCTAATACATCACCTTGGTAAGCTTTTGCAGTACTTGCAAAGGTTACATCTACGCTTGGCTTATAAGTGATCCTAGCACTATCGTCTTCAAATACCTTTAATGTTCGACTGCCACCACGCCCCTCAATCAGCATTTGCTGACCTCCTGGCGCGAGGTAGGCGACACCAGGTAACAGTCTGTCACCTTGTTGTGCTTCTTTTACTTTAATTTGACACAACCCATTTAAACGAGCCGCAAAAGCAGGTGTAAACGCTGCAGGCATATGCTGTATCAGTAAAATAGGATGAGGGAAATTGGCTGGTAACTTTGTTAAAATTGCTTGCAATGCAACGGGTCCACCCGTTGATGTTCCTATCGCGACAATTTGGTATTTTTTTCCTGATGCACGTAAACTATTAGATGACGCTACAGAAGGACTGGCAGGTCTACTGCTAAAAGTACGATCAGGCTGAGGAGTTGTTAACGATCGCGCTGAAACTCCACCGACCCTTGTTGGTGTTGTAGGTGCTGTTGGTCGTGTTTGAGCTGTTGGCCTACTAATACGTGATAGGCGCCTGCGGCTAATTTCTTTTACTTTATTTTGTAATAACTTAACTGCGTCTTCATTATTACGAGCGATATCTTCAAATTTTTTCGGTAAAAAATCCAAAGCTCCAGCATCAAGCGCATCTAATGTTGCTGTTGCACCATCACGGGTTAATGAAGAAAACATTAAAATAGGTGTAGGGTTTGCAGCCATGATTTCTTTCACAGCACTAATACCATCAAGCACAGGCATTTCGATATCCATGGTGATTACATCTGGACGTAACTGACTGGTCTTTTCTACTGCTTCACGGCCATTAACCGCAAAACCAATAACTTCAATATCCTTATCTTGCTCTAGTATTTCACTCACACGGCGACGAAAAAAACTAGAATCATCAACAACTAATACTTTAACTGCCATTGGTATTCTCTTGTTAAGTTTATCAACGGGAGTAATTTAGACTCCCGTATTAAGATAAATATATGGTTATCCTGCGTAATGCTTCAATAGATTAGGAACATCTAAAATCAAGGCGATACCACCGTCTGAGGTAATTGTTGCCCCAGCCATACCAGGTGTCCCTTGCAATAAAGCATCCAATGGCTTGATTACTACTTCTTCTTGGCCTATTAAAGAATCCACCACAAAACCAACTTGCTGAGTTCCGATTTGCACAATAACCACATGGCCTTGTGCTTTTCGTAATGATCTATCAGCCCCTTTGACCAACCAATGCTCTAAATAAAACAGCGGTATCGCTTTCTTACGAACGATAATAGTCAACTGACCATCAACCACATTCGTTTTAGTTAAATCCAAATGAAATATTTCATTTACACCGGCCAAAGGTAAAGCAAATGTTTGCTCACCAACTACCACCATTAATGTGGGTAGAATCGCTAAAGTTAACGGCACTTTGATTTCAAGTATAGTGCCAACACCTAATTCCGATTGGATATTAACGGAGCCATTAAGCTGCGTGATTTTGGTTTTCACCACATCCATTCCAACACCACGCCCTGATATATCTGAAATCTCTTCTTTGGTAGAAAAGCCTGGTGCAAAAATTAAGTTATAGGCTTCAGTATCAGATAATCGACTCGCTTGATCATGATCTAACACGCCTTTATTAATCGCGATCTTTTTAAGTTTCTCTGCATCCATTCCTGCGCCATCATCTTTGATGGTCAGTAAAATATGATCGCCTTCTTGAGAAGCTGAAAGTGTGACTGTACCTGTTCGAGATTTACCACTTGCTTCACGCACGTCTGGCATTTCAATCCCGTGGTCAACAGAGTTACGTACTAAATGCACTAATGGGTCAGCTAAAGCTTCAACTAGATTTTTATCTAGGTCAGTTTCTTCACCAACAAGTAATAAGTTTATATCTTTTTTCAAACTACGCGCTAAATCTCTTACAACTCGTGGGAAACGACCAAACACTTTCTTAATCGGCTGCATTCGGGTTTTCATTACGGCACCTTGTAAATCAGCCGTAACGACATCGAGATTAGAGATAGCTTTACCCATAGTTTCGCTATCAGTATTTGTTGCTAAGCTTACTAAACGATTACGAACCAATACTAATTCACCGACCATATTCATTATTTGGTCAAGGCGCTTAGTATCAACACGAACTGTTGTTTCTGCTTGCGTTGGTGCTGGTTTTTTAGCTACCGCAGCTGGTTTATCAGCAACTTTTGCAGGCTGACTCACTGGTGCTGGCTTAGAAACTGGCGCAGGAGCAGCAGCTTTAGGTGCTGCGGGTGCTACTTTTGGAGTAGCCGCTGCAATAGGTGCTTCTTCTGTCGCTTTTGGAGCACTGCCTTTACCATGTAATTCATCAAGTAATGCTTCAAATTCATCATCACTGATTTCATCATCGGTTTGACTTACCACGGGTTTATTTACCGGTGCTATTGGGTCTTTTGGTGCTTCAGGTTTGCTGACCGGAATATCATTACTAACAGCACCAAAACTACCTACACCATGTAATTCATCCAATAAATTATCAAACTCGTCATCGGTTATATCACTACTATTAGCACTACTTGCCGTCGTACTTGATATTATCGGACTTTGTCCTTTGCCATGAAGTTCATCAAGCAAATTTTCAAATTCATCTTCCGATATATCATCAATTTGTGTATCGGCTTGCGGGCTATCTACTTGTCCATCAAATAACAAATCAAATGCAAATGGATCGTCACCTGAAGCTGACTCATCATTTACTTCAGCTGGTGCTTCTGTAACTTCGATGGCGCTTTCTTCATCAGCTGTGGGCGGTTGCCCCAATCTATGCATTATCGCTAATAATTCAGGATCAGCAGGGGTCGGCTTTTCTCTACTTTGAATTGTAGCGAACATCTCATTTATAGTATCTAATGCTTGTAGGATAACATCCATCAGCTCAGAATTTACTTTTCGAACACCCTGGCGTAACAAATCAAAAACATTCTCTGCACCATGACAAGCATCAACTAACTCGGTCATGCTTAAAAAACCGGCGCCGCCTTTAACCGTATGAAATCCACGGAAAATTGCATTGAGCAACTCGGTATCATCAGGGTTATTTTCAAGTTCTACTAGCTGTTCTGATAAAAGCTCAAGAATTTCTCCAGCTTCAACTAGAAAATCTTGTAAAATATCTTCATCGACTTCAAAGCTCATGCAGTCTTCTCCTCTTAGAAACCCAAGCTTGATAACAAATCATCAACTTCATCTTGTCCTGAGACAACATCATCACGTGATTCTTTATCAATTATTGGCCCTTCAGGACCTGCAAGTGTATCTTCAGCAGGCGGTGTTTCAATGGCTTGTTGTTGTACTTTAGTGTCGCCATCATCATGGGTACCAAATGCAGTAAGCAAATGGATTAAGCTATCTTCAACTTCTCTTACAAGTTCAATAACACGGCGAATTACTTGCCCAGTTAAATCTTGATAATCTTGTGCCATCAATACATTGGTCATTAGACCTTGTAATTCATCAGTCTTAGAATGCGAGTTATTCATAAACTTATCTAAGCTATGGCAGAGCGTTTTAAACTCGCCCAATTCAATTTCACGGTTCATCAAACGATCCCATGTGGGTTTGATATGTGAAATTTCATCTGCTAGTTGCTGAGCTATAGGTAAACTAGCCTCTACCGCATCCATCGTTTTATTAGCAGCACTTTCTGTCATTTCCATAACATAATTGAGCCGCTGTTTAGCATCCGGTAAGGCTTCGGTGGTTAAATCAGCTAGACGTGTATCGAGTTCAAAATTTTTCAGCGCATCATGAAGTTGGCGAGTTAACTTACCAACTTCTGCAAAAAGTTCTGACTGCTCTTTTGACGCCGCATCTAGAATTAGTTGATCAGCTTTGTCTTGTTCACCGTTTTCTAAGTAAACCACAAGCTGACGGGCTTGCTCTAAACTGATCTGAGGCGCAGCAGGTGCTGACATAAGCCTCTCCTCTTTATTTAACCTAAACGCTCAAACACTTTTTCCAATTTGGTTTTTAGTGTTGCTGCAGTAAATGGTTTAACGATGTAGCCGTTAACGCCGGCTTGTGCAGCAGCTACAATTTGTTCTTTTTTAGCTTCTGCGGTTACCATTAACACTGGAATATGCTTAAGCGTATCATCCGCTCTGATTGCTCTTAGCAAATCAATACCTTGCATTCCAGGCATATTCCAGTCTGTCACAACAAAATCAAACTCTTGATTTTGCAGCATCGGCAAAGCTGTTGAGCCATCATCAGCTTCTTGCACATTAGTAAAACCTAAATCCCTTAACAGATTTTTGATAATACGTCTCATCGTCGAAAAGTCATCAACAACAAGAATTTTCATGTTTTTATCCAAAACATCCTCCGGTGAGGTCTGAACCTATATTTACTTACTACTAGTTTATCCAGTCATTGATTTTTGCTTTAAGCTTAATCATCGCCTGACCATGTATCTGACTCACACGCGATTCACTTACATCGAGTATGTGCCCAATTTCTTTTAAATTCATTTCATCATTGTAGTAAAGCGATAGCACTAAACCATCTCGTTCTGGTAAAGACTTTATTGCCTCTAGCAATGATTGATTAAACTTATCATTTTTAACATTATTAAAAGGCTTATCTAGTGCTAAATCATGTCCAACTGGTGTAATTACATCTTCATCAACACCAAGGTCTTCAATGCCTAGTATTTTACTAGAATTCACATCATTAAGAATATGATGGTACTCATCTAGCGTAATATCAAGTTTTTCAGCAACTTCAATATCTTTTGGTTCACGATTAAGTCCACTTTCTAACTCTGATATCGCTTCTGCAACCATACGACTATTGCGATGCACCGATCTTGGAGCCCAATCACCACGCCTCATTTCATCAAGCATAGCACCACGAATACGAATACCTGCAAATGTTTCAAAACTGGCGCCTTTAGTGGCGTCAAAGTTTTTCGAGGCTTCAATTAAACCAATCATTCCTGATTGAATTAAATCATCCAACTGTACACTTGGTGGTAAACGAGCAATTAAATGGCACGCCACTTTTTTGACTAATGAAGCATGGCGCTCAACAATCACATTTAAGTTCTGTGTAGATTGATATCCCATCGCTTTATTCACCGATGCCGTCATAATTAGCCGTTTACTAATTTTTCTATGAAAAATTCTAAATGGCCAGATGGTTGATTAGGTATAGGCCATTTTACTGCTTTTGTCGCGAGTGTTTTAAATGCAATTGCAGCTGGTGAGCTAGGAAACAGCTCTACGATTACTTTTTGACGGCGCGTAGACTTTCGCATATTTTCATCATAAGGCACCGTTGCAACTAGTTCCATCGACACATCTAAAAAACGATCTGTGACTTTAGATAACTTTGCAAATAACTCATGACCTTCACGTATACTGCGTACCATATTAGCGACTATTTTGAACTTGTATACGCCGTGTTCACGACTTAATATTTTAATAAGCGCATAGGCATCAGTAATTGAAGTGGGCTCGTCACATACGACAACCATCACATCTTGTGCGGCGCGCGAAAAACTGAGCACCATATCTGAAATACCGGCTGCAGTATCAACAATTAATATATCAAATTCGGTATTTAGCTCACTAAAGGCACGAATAAGACCGGCATGCTCTGATGGCGATAATTCAACCATACTCTGCGAGCCGGAGGTAGCGGGAACTATTTTTATCCCTGCGGGGCCTTCAACTAAAATTTCATCGAGCTCACATTCACCCGACAATACGTGAGACAAGTTACGCTCAACACGTAATCCTAACATCACATCACAGTTTGCTAGGCCTAAATCGGCATCCAATACTAATACTCTGTTTCCGAGTTGACCCAAAGCAATCGCAGTATTAAGTGAAACGTTTGTTTTACCAACGCCTCCCTTACCACCAGTGACAGCGATAACCTTAACGCCGTTATTATTGTTTTGACTCATTTTACGCAGGCCACTTGCTTGATCTAATACTGTGTTAATCATACATCCCTACTGTGCTTGACGCTACTGCTTGACGTCGCGAATGTTGTGCTTTTGTTCTTTTTAAATACAATTGTTCAGCTTTTTTTACTAATTTCTCTGCATTAGCCACCCGGATGTCCTCAGGAACTCGCTGACCATTAGTAAGATACCCTATTGGGAGGCGATTTTGAATCGCTATACTAATTATCTCACCTAAACTTAGTGATTCATCTAATTTGGTGAAAATACAGCCACTTAATTGTACTTTTTTAAAGTGTCTTACGGTTTCTTGTAAAACGTTAATTTGCGCTGTTGCACTAAGCACCAAGTAATTGCGAATATCAACTCTTTGATTGCGCATTAAGGTGTTTAATTGCTCTGTTAAACGTAAATCACGCTGACTCATTCCCGCCGTATCTATTAATACTAGACGCTTATTTCGTAAATGGTATAAAACTTCAGCTAATTCATTAGCATCTTTAACTTGCTTAACACCACAGCCGATAATACGTCCGTATGTAGCTAGTTGCTCATATGCACCAATACGGTATGTATCAGTTGTGATCAGTGCCACTTTATCAGCACCATACTTTTGTGCACCCAACGCAGCAAGTTTTGCAACTGTCGTCGTCTTACCAACCCCTGTTGGACCTACTAATGCAAATACACCACCTTGACGTAATATTTCATTATTAGTTGTATGCATCTGATTTTCAATCATTTGCAATAAGGCTTGCCATGCTTGTTGACGTGATACATCGTCAGGAATAAAGCATGCCATTTGGTCTGCAACTTCACTATCAATCCCCATACCTATCAAGCGATCTATCATGCATGCTCTTGTTGGGTCACGACGAGCCATATCCTGCTGCATTAAACCTGATACTTGATGCTCTAACAACTGACGCATTGCGGCCATTTCATCACGCATTGCTGTTATCTCATCTGTTTTTGCAACCTCTTTAGTAGGCATTGAGGTATCTAGATCATCAAAATCACGGTCTAAGTCGTCATCAAAACCTAAGCTATGAGCTTGAGTTTGTGGGCGTGACACTGGCGCGGTATCTCGATGATAAAAATCTTGTTTAGGCTTTACTTCACTGTGTTGACGAGCACTGTGTTTTTGTTCTTGGTATTGGCTGCCTGTATCAAATCCAGATTGACTAAACATTGATGCAAGTTCAGGTGAGCGTGGACGTGGTGTTTGACGCTCTAACAATGCTTGCAAGCTATCTGCAACTTTTGCTTGTGGTTCAGGCTGAGAGCGCTGTGGTGCTGGCTTTACAAAGTTTGAATTTGTTTGTGCCTGCGCAATAGCTGGTTTTGCTTCAGGCGCTTTTGGGGCTGCTTTGTCATAATCAACAGCGGCAACGATTTCAACACCGTTCGCAAGTTTTTTATTTGACATAATAACCGCATCAACACCTAGTTCATCTTTTACTTCTTTAAGTGCCGTGCGCATATCTTTAGCAAAAAAACGTTTAATTTTCATAATTCAACCCCTTTAAAATCCGATTATTGGCCTACTGAGCTGACAATCTTGATCTGTCTTTCGTCTGGTACCTCTTGATAAGACATCACCCGTAACCCTGGTATGGTGTACTTAACAAAACGAGATAACACAGTGCGTAACATTCCTGACGTTAGCAATATCGAAGGTTCACCTGCCATTTCTTGATTTTGATGCGCTTCATTTAATGATTGCTGAAGTCGCTCTGCAAGTCCTGGTTCAATTCCGGCACCTTCGTCGCCTGCATTCTGTAGTGACTGATGCAACATCTGTTCCAACTCAGGCGCCAAGGTTATGACAGGGATTTCTGATGACATACCAACAGCGTCCTGAACAATTAATCTACGCAGTGAAATTCGCACTGCAGCCGTTAATACATCAGGGTCTTGGCTACGTGGGCCATACTCTACTAGGGTTTGTACTATTGAACGCATATCGCGTATTGCGACACCTTCATTTAATAAATTTTGTAAAACTTTAACGATTGTTGTCAACGGTAATACATCTGGGACTAAACCTTCAACTAAACGAGGGTGACTCTTAGCTAGCATATCAAGTAAATTTTGTACTTCTTCATGGCCAAGTAGTAAAGCTGCACTATTTGTAAGTAGTTGACTAATATGGGTCGCGACGACAGTGGCAGCATCTACAACGGTGTAACCTAATGATTGCGCTTCATCTTTTTGATCGGGTTTAATCCAAACTGCATCTAAACCAAAAGCAGGGTCTTTCGTAGCAATCCCTTTAATCGCTCCAAACACTTGTCCCGGGTTAATCGCTAACTCGTCACCATGTTTAAGCTCCCCCTCACCACTTGAAACACCCATCAGAGTAATTCTGTATGCGTTTGGATCTAATTCTAAGTTATCGCGAATGTGTACTGGCGGTACCAAAAACCCTAACTCTTGAGAAAGCTTTTTACGTACACCTTTAATTCGATTTAGTAGCTCACCACCTTGTGATTGATCAACGAGCGGAATTAAACGATAGCCCACTTCCAAACCAATTACATCGACTTGCTGAACATCATCCCAGCTAAGTTCTTTTTGCTCTTTTTTATTTGCAACACCTGTTCCTGATGCACCACCATTCGCTGTTTCAGCTTCTTTTTCCGCTGCGGCTTTGATCTTACTTTGTTGAGTGTAATATGCTAAATACCCCAGTAGTGCACCAAGGCTTAAAAATGCAAAGTGTGGCATGCCTGGCACTAAGCCCATTACAATCAAAATGCCTGAGGCGATAAATAGTGACTTTTCATTGCCAAGTTGTTTCTTAAATTGATCACCCATATTGAGCGATTCATTTTGACGGGTTACTACAATGGCCGTACCAATTGAAAGGAGTAATGAAGGTAATTGAGCAACTAGGCCGTCACCAATAGTAAGCAAAGTGTATACTTCCATTGCATTACTAAAACTTAAGTCATGTTGGATCATTCCAACAAATAAACCACCTACAATATTGATAATCAAAATAACGATACCGGCTATGGCATCGCCTTTTACAAACTTACTGGCACCATCCATAGAACCATAGAAATCAGCCTCGCGAGTAACCTCTTCACGACGGTCACGTGCTTGCTCAGCGCTTATAAAGCCTGCGTTCAAATCAGCATCAATTGCCATTTGCTTACCTGGCATTGCATCAAGGGTAAAGCGTGCAGATACTTCTGAGATACGGCCCGCACCCTTAGTGATTACTACAAAGTTGATGATGATCAGAATTAAAAACACCACTAGACCAACTGCGTAATTTCCGCCAATTACTACGGAGCCAAAGGCTTCAATAACTTTACCTGCAGCATCGCCTCCATTATGGCCTTCTAAAAGTACAACTCGAGTGCTGGCAACATTGAGCGCTAAACGCATGATGGTTGCAATAAGAAGTACAGCTGGAAACATGCCAAATTCTACTGGCTTCATGGTGTAAACTGTCACCAATAACACAACTAGTGCTAAAGCTATATTAAACGAAAAAAGAATATCGAGTAAAAATGGCGGTAACGGTAAAATCACCATTCCCAGCGCAGCAAGTACCAGTAAAGGGGTACCTACACCTTTTAAATACTCTTTTTTATCTCTATTAAGTTGTTGTAATACAGCTTTAAATTCCATAACTCTACAATTTCAAAAAATTGACACTACACGGAATTTGCAATAACTATTCCAGTTATTAATTATTTATTAAAATAGGTTAATAACTAAAAATCAATGCTTGTAGGCATCGGGGATGGGGAGGTTTTTATTAAGTTTTGTCGGGCGTTTACCACGGCCTTTTTGAAAGCGCTTAAGCTGAAAGACAAATGCGAGCACTTGCGCTACAGCCGTAAATAATTGATCCGGTATTTGATCGCCCACCTCAGCGGTATGATATAACGCACGCGTAAGCATTGGGGATTCTACAATTGGCACTTCATTACCTAATGCTACTTTTCTAATTTGCATAGCCATCTCATCCACACCTTTAGCAAGCACGATTGGTGCACCTGCACGCTCTGTGTCGTACTTTAATGCAACAGAGTAATGTGTTGGGTTAGTAACAACAACGTCAGCATCGGGCACATCTTGCATCATTCTACGTTGAGACATTTGTCTTTGAGTTTGCCTAATCCGCGCTTTTATTTGCGGATCACCTTCGGAGTTTTTATATTCATCTTTTACTTCCTGTAAAGTCATTTTAAGTTGTTTATGATGAGTATGACTTTGATAAGGAGCGTCTATTGCTGCAATAATTGCCATGGTGCATGTGAGTCCTAAAAACATCCACGCTAAAATTTCTAAAGAATGAAGAATGTTCCCGGGCGCCCCCTCAATACTCAGATGTAGAATTTCATCAAAAAAGGTATTAATCAAAAAAACAGCAAAACCGGCGACCACTGTAAATTTTAAAATAGATTTAATCAATTCAACGCCTGCTTGCGGCCCAAGCATGCGTTTAATACCTTTAGCTGGGGACATTTTACTCGCTTTGGGTGCCGCAGCTTCCCAGCTAAAATTGAAGCCGCCTAACAGTGTATTACCAATAATACCCGCTAAAACAATAATAAAAACAAACATCGCCATTGGAAAAACAAGTGCATCGGCAACTTCAGCCCAAACAGAGAACATCTTTGTTGTATCGTATGTTTCACTGCGATTTAAACTAAGCATTCGGCCCATAATATTATACAGACCTTTACCTATATCAGGGCCGTACATTAATAAGGAGATTGCAGAAAAAATCAGAACGAACATGGTACCCAACTCTTTTGAACGGGCTACTTGGCCTTTCTTTTTCGATTCATCAATTTTTTTACCCGTGGGTTCTTCTGTTTTTTCTTGACCTGAATCTTCAGCCATCACTGCCTCCTATGGGGAACAACCAACTAAAGTACACATTAGCTCAACCATTTTTAACCATTGAAATTCAAATTGAGTCATAAAGTTACCAAGGGTAGCCCAAATAATGACTAAACCGGCCACCAATGTAAACGGAAAACCAATTGAGAAAATATTTAACTGCGGGGCTGCTCGGGTCATCACGCCAAATGACAGGCTTATAACAAGCATTGCAGTTAAAGGTGCAAGTGAAAGAACTAATGCAGTGGTAAACATCCAGCCCCCCCAAGTAACAATATCCCAATAATGATCAACCGCCCACCACGTACCATCTATTGGTAATACTTGAAAACTATGTACCACCATTTGAATCATCATTAAATGACCATTAAAAACAAAAAAGAGTAAGGTGGCTAAGATTAAATAAAATTGCCCTACTGCTGGCACACTCATACCGTTTGAGGGATCAACTACCGACGCAAAACCAAGGCCTGTTTGCATTGCCAATATTTGACCTGCTATTACAAAGGTATTTAGCATAAGCAGCGAAGCAAACCCAATTGCAACCCCAATCAACATTTGTTGGATCACCACAAGAACCATTTCAAATGAAAATAAATTATTGAAACTAGCGGGGGGCAGTACTGGGACAACAAGAAAAGTAGTGACTACAGCAAGACCCATTTTTATACGTGTAGGGACATTTTTTGCACCAATACCCGCCATTACCATGATCATTGAGCTAATGCGTACTAGTGGGAGTAAAAAATCGCTGAGCCATTGAATTATTACTGAAAAAGGAAATTCCATATTAACCTGCAATTTCAGGAATTATCAGCACCATGCGTGTAAAAAAATCCATTAACTCTTGCGTTAACCAATGCCCACCGACGATCAGGGCGCTAATCGTAATTAATAAACGTGGTAAAAAACTTAATGTTTGCTCATTAATTGACGTTGCAGCTTGAAACACGGCAACGACTAAACCTATTATCAGACCAGGTACAACGATTGCCGAAACTAATTTAATAACAAGAAACAAAGCGCCACTTAAAATATCAACAAATACTTCTGGTTCCATACTAGCCTCTTAATATTTAAAAGCGCTTCTATTAATAAACATTGTCATTCGCCAAGACCAAAACTTTTTGCCAATGTCCCCATCACTAAACTCCAGCCATCAACAAGTACAAACAACATTATCTTAAATGGCATGGATACAATCATTGGCGATAACATCATCATACCCATGGCCATTAATACTGATGCAACCACTAAATCAACAATCAAAAAAGGAATGAAGAACATGAAACCGATGATAAATGCAGTCTGTAATTCACTGGTGACAAATGCGGGGATAAGTACTATTAATGGTGTATCTTCGGGTGAATCTAATTTATCGTAACCGGCTATTTTTGCAAACGTTTCAATATCTTTAATACGCACTTGTGACAGCATAAATGCTTTCATTGGTTCTTTTGCAAGCTCAAGGGCTTGTACGGATGTTACTTGCTCATTGAGATAAGGCTCAATCGCTTGCTCGTTCACCTTTTGATAAACCGGCGCCATGATAAAAATACTTAAAAATAGTGACATACCTAAAAGTATTTGGTTTGAAGGCGTTTGCTGCAACCCAATTGCTTGACGCAAAATAGCTAATACAACAATAATACGAGTAAATGAAGTCATCATAATAATTGCCGCTGGAATAAAACTCATGGCGGTCATTATCGCAAGTACTTGCAAAGTCACAGAGTATTCTTGTGAACCATCAGCATTGGTAGTGATGTTCAGGGCTTCAATCCCTTCGGCACTTACAGAGGGCACAAAAACAAGGGTAAGAAGAATAAGCAGCCACTTAGTCATATTATAGATTCTTTTTATTTTGATTCGATTGTGGGTTTAGTAACTTGCCAAAGCGTTGTACTAATGCCGGTAACTCTTTTTCTGTTAGCGGGGTTTCGAGTTTATGTAAGTAATTGATGCTATGAGGAGTTACCCCTAGTAAATGCTGACAATTATCAATTTCAACCACCATTAACCGCTCACGAGTACTAAGTGGCAAACTTCTCACAATTTTAAATTCGTCACTGTTAGCAATATTCGGGTTGAGCTTTTTAACCAAAAAAGCCAGTATCACTATCAATACTAGCACCATGACTAATGACATAACCATCGAGATTAAATCGCCAGAAGCGGCAGCTTTCGGTATGACTGAGCTGCTCGCTGTTGATAATAAAAGCCAACTGCTCATCGCAGTTTTTTAATCCGTTCAACCTGGCTTATTACGTCAGTTAAGCGAATACCAAATTTATCATTTACGACGACAACCTCTCCATGCGCGATCAAGGTACCATTAACGAGTACATCTAATGGTTCACCCGCAACGCGATCTAGTTCAACAACCGAGCCTTGGTTTAGCTGAAGTAAATTACGAATATTAATTTTAGATCGCCCAACTTCCATTGAAATTGTAACGGGTATATCTAAAATAGTATCAAGCTTGCGCTTTTCATCGCTGCTCATTTCATGCTTAGCATCACTTAACTCATCAAGTTCAGCAAGTTGTGCATCGCCGCTATCATCGGTGCCTTCTGCTTCAGCTAACGCAGCAGCCCACTCATCCATTGTATCTTGGTCATCGCTCATACATTTAACCCTATTTCTTTACCAGTCTAAATCTACACCATCTGAAAGGTGTAAGTCATCTTCTAGTTCTGCTAATTCTGCATCTGAATCAAGTTTTTTGCCACCTTTAGTAAAGACGTGCAGTTCTGATTTAACTGATTCAGGACGTTTAATTTTTTCACTGATTTGTAAAGCTACATTATCGCGAGAGCGACCCATTTTCGCCCTATAGGTAGGTAAGTCTTCAACAAATACAGTAATATGTTCAGGCATTTCAACTGGAATTATATCGCCAGCTTTAAGTTCCATAATTTGCGCTAAAGTTAAATCAACTTCAAGTAGTTGCGTTGACATTTCAACTTCTACATCCATTATTTCATCGCGCAGCGCCTTACTCCAGCGAAGATCTGTATCTTCTGTATCTGATTGCACACCGGCATCGAGTAGTTCACGAATAGGTTCAAGCATGGAATATGGAAGTGCAATATGAAAATCCCCGCCGCCGCCATCTAATTCAATGTGGAATGAGCTTATTACCACCACTTCTGTGGGGCTCACAATATTCGCCATAGCAGGGTTTACTTCTGAATCAAGATATTCAAATGAGACATCCATAACCGGCGCCCATGCTTCTTTATAATCTTCAAAGATTATTTTTAGTAGCATTTGCACAATACGTCGTTCGGTGGGAGTAAATTCACGGCCTTCTATTTTTGCATGGTAACGGCCGTCACCACCAAAGAAGTTATCCACTAAAATAAATACTAACCGTGCCTCCATGGTGATCAATCCAGTCCCTTTTAGAGGACGAAAACGCACCATGTTCAAACTTGTTGGCACAAATAAAGTGTGGATATATTCACCAAACTTTATCATTTGCACGCCATTTATGGATACTTCTGCCGTACGTCGCATCATATTAAATAAACTGATCCGCATATGGCGAGCAAAGCGCTCGTTAACAATTTCCAACGTTGGCATGCGGCCACGAACAATACGGTCTTGTGAGGAGAAATCATATTGGAGTGTATTACCACTACCATCTTCACCATCTTGTATATCTTCCTCTTCAACATCATCAACACCATGTAAGAGGGCATCAATTTCGTCTTGGGATAATAAATCGCTCACGCTGACCCCTTATTGCATCACAAAGCCGGTGAATAATACCCGCTCAATAACTTTGCTTCCTTCAACATCAGTGAGCGCCGCTTGCACCTTATCAAGGGCAGCAACGCGAAGCGTTTCTTTACCTTCGCTCGTTCCTAACTCATCAGCTGTAGTGGTTGAAAGTACACCCAAAAGTGTACTTTCAATTAAGGGTATATGTTTTTTAGCTGTTTCTTCATTTACATCACCACGTACTAATAATTGTACTTTTATTTGCACTATGCGGTCTCTGCTAGCTCCTGGGACGTTAAATACAAATGGTCGTGGCATTGCAACATATAAAGCACTGCCAACAGAAGCCCCCGATGTTGAACTTTCAGCTTCTTGAGTTGTAACCGTTTCTTCAGCTAATGTTTCTTCTGGTGAATCAGAGCCAGACATTAAGAAAAATCCAACGGCACCACCGATAACAAGCACTGCAGCAGCAATAATAATTATTAGCTTTTTCTTACTCTTACCGCCATCTTCAATTTCTAAATTTGCTTCTTCTGCCATGATGGTTTCCTCTATGCCTTAATAATGGGCATATTACGAGTATCGTATGCCCATCAAGTTATTTATTCTTATGCTTTTATAATAGCAGGTGTTAGGCGTAGTAATCTATTGATGATGTCGATTGTTGTCCTGACATTCTCGTATTTTGCTCAGCTAATGTACTTTCACTCTCATTTTGCTGCTGATTATTTGCATGCTGACTACTTTGCGATTGCTCATCCGCTCCAGATCCATTTTGGCTATTACCTTGCTCAATACTGCTTTCACCTAATTCAATACCTTGTTGAGCTAACATTTCTCGTAATTTTGGCATTGATTGTTCGAGTGCTTCTTTAGCTTGTTGATTCTGTACTACAAAGTTAATTTGTGCTTGCTCTGCGTCGCTGCGAATACGTATTTGCATGCTGCCCATTTCTGGTGGATCAAGGCGAATCTCAGCTTCTTTATTATTGATACTTAATAAGGCACTCACTCGCTCTTGCAATAATTTTGCGGCATCACTTTTCACTATGTTTAATGCTTGGAGTAATGTTGGATCCAAGTTCACTTGTTTTGTTTGCGACGTTGGGCTTGCCTGTTGAGCTTGTAAAACCTGCATATCTGTAATTTCTTGCTGATAACGCTGCTCACTACTTTCAGCTATTGGCGCTGCAAGTGTTGCGACCTGCCCTGTAATTTGTCCAAATAACTGATTGATACGCCCTACTGCTGACTCTCGCGGTAAAACCTGTTCTTTGTTATGACTTTCAAGCAATGCATCTTTTATCACTGCTTGTTGCGTCTCTGATTTTACTACGGCCTCTTGTGTAACTGACTTAATCAATGCCTCTTGCGAAGTCTGAGCTTTGCTAGCCTCTGGACTTGTTACAATGCTTGCAGCTGTACTATTTAAAACTTGAGCACTTTGGGGGGGGATCACTTTTTCTGATTTTTGAGTGTCCGCGGCCACGTGCAATTGATCAAGTTTATCAATAACCGCCGTCACATTATTTAATGCCGCGCCTTTTGGCTGTGCCGTTGCTAAAAACTGTTGTAATTGAGTCCTCAAGGCCTGCTTATCAGCATTATTTAACTGTCCAATCGCAACATCAAGCTCTTTACTTACTTTTTCTGATTGCGACATTAATAATGGTTTTTCAACTGTATTTTGAGCTACTTTTTCATTTTTGTTTACTAACTCAGTAATATATTGTTTAAAGGTATCAAGTTTAGCCGGCGTCACCCCCTCCTCAACTATCACAGCAGCTTGACTCTGAAGGGTTTTACGCTGTTCATCTGTTAGATTAGCTAATACAGGGTTACTTTTTATCTCTGTCGCTGACTGGCTATTAAGTAGTGCTTTACTTGCTTTTTCTATCTCAATATCACTTGGTAATATATTTGCTGCCTTATCCGCAATAGCTGCTTCCTTAACTAAATACTGTGAAGATGATGCCACCTGATTTTTAATTTCTTGCGCTGTATTTGTAAGATTGTTGCTAGTCATTACGCGTTTATCTAGGTTATCTGTAGATGTGTTATTTAGTCTATCCGCTGCGTTATTATCTTTATTAGGCACTTCAACTTTATTAGGTACTTCAACTTTCTGTGTTTTATCGCTTGGTAATATAGAAGCTGTCTGTGTCGCTTTATTTTCGGATACTAATGACGCTGTACTTTGTAACTTATCAAGAGGTATAGGCTTAGCATCTTCCTTAAGCACTAAACCACTTTTATTGTCAGCAGTGTTAGTCTCAACTTGATTTGAGTTGTGAGTTTTTCTTCGTTCAATCAATTCATCTTTTTCATTACTTACTTGAGCACTGACTGTTGGTGCATCTTTGGTGCCTATTGCTGTTATTTGCGGTTCTGCTTTTGCAGTTTGCGTTGTAGTATTAATTACATTTGCTTCGCCATTATTCACTACACCTTGAGCTGTGTTAACAGGCACGCTTTGCGCTGCATCGCCTTTCTCTTGAATATCGCCAACAATTGGTTCAACAGGTATTGGCGTAACAGTATCACCTGGTCCTTTATTTATCTTTACATTCAACTGCTTATCAATTGCCTCTGAAATGATAGTCTTCCCACTGATTACGGCTAATCTAGGATCAAGTAATTCACTAGTATCGTCAGCGGGTACAGGTTCAATAATAGGTGTAATATCGTCAATCGGGCGAGGCGCTTTAATATAAGGGATTGAAGGATCAAATTTTTCATGTGTTGCGCGATCTAGCAAATTTCCAATCGAGTTTGCATTGGCCACTTTTGGTGAATTAACTCGTGTATCGATGCTATTAGCTGCATTTATATGAGCAAGCATAGCGTCACCAGAACTATCTACTTTATCATCACTTTCAGCGCTGCTCGCTAGTATATCGCTTTCAATTAATGTAAGTTTTTCTTCGGCCGAGTTTGGTTTAGCTTCAACTGAGTCAGCCTTTGTTTCATCTGTCGCTCGACTAGCCTTCACCTTTAACGTATCAGCATGGCCGCTGGCATTTTGCAAAAGACTAAAAAAATCACTTGCTGTACTTTGCGGATCTTTGGCTTCACTGCCCTTTTTAGTTAGCTGGACATCTTGTTCAGTTGAAATGAGTACTGATAGATCACTAATCGCCATAATTCACCTACATAATAAGTGGCAACTTGCCGCCGCAGCTTGCCAGAATAAATACTTCACTGATAAATAAAGCAAGTTATGTGCCTAAGGTAAAAAAAGCAGAAAATAACTTAGCCTCACTATTACTGCACTCGTTATAAAGCGCGGCGCCTTTGATAAAATTGATTTGACGAAAATTCATCTAACATTTTCTGTTCATTTTTTTGAGCAATAACATTTGCTTTAAGTTGCTGTTTTTCTATTAATTTAGCTACTGCCTTAGCTTTAATTTGTTGCTTTAACCATAGGCTTTGTCGCTGTGATACAACTTGTTTTGCTGTATTTACAGTATTTGCTTGTTGGCGTATTGCTTCTTCTATTTTTGCGATAAAGGCATGATACTGACTAAAACCAGCACTGCTTAAACCTGACTGACCTTTTAAGTGAAGTTGTTGCGTATACTCCAACCGAAAGTCATTCAAACCTTGCAGCTTTTGTTGATTACTTTGCAGATGTTGCTGCGCCTGCAGATAATTCATCCTTAGTGATTCTTCTTTCTCAGTTT
This sequence comes from Pseudoalteromonas sp. Ld20, assembly GCF_045064175.1. Classification (NCBI taxonomy): domain Bacteria; kingdom Pseudomonadati; phylum Pseudomonadota; class Gammaproteobacteria; order Alteromonadales; family Pseudoalteromonadaceae; genus Pseudoalteromonas; species Pseudoalteromonas sp. Ld20. The sequence continues at coordinate 201,197 of NZ_JBISHB010000033.1, read as the reverse complement.
CTAGTCTAAGCACTAAATCAAGTTTATTTTTCGTCATTATGCTTGTCCTAATAATTGAGCCAGCCCTTGCAGACCTTCGTCATAGCTGATCACATCTTTCATGCCTTGTTGCAAAAAAGCGTTTACTCTTGGCATCATATTAATAGCTTGATCGAGCATCTGGTCCGTACCTTTTTGATATGCTCCTAAAGTGATCATATCTTTATTCTGTTGATACATAGAATAAACTTGTTTAAGTACTCGAGCTTGCTGCATGTGTGGCTCAGACACAACTTGTGGCATCACCCGTGAAATCGATTTTTCAATATCAATGGCAGGATAATGCCCACTGTCAGCGAGCTCTCGCGATAGTACGATATGCCCATCTAAAATCGCGCGCGCAGCATCCGCAATAGGATCTTGCATATCATCGCCTTCACTCAGCACAGTAAAAAATGCAGTGATAGAACCCTGCCCTTCGCCACCATTACCAGCGCGCTCAACCAAGGCAGGTAGTTTCGCAAATACTGATGGTGGGTAACCCTTTGTGGCAGGCGGCTCACCAACCGCTAACGCTATTTCACGCTGAGCCATTGCATAACGCGTAACAGAATCAAGTAATAGCAAAACATTTAACCCTTGGTCGCGAAAATACTCCGCGATTGTGACGGCACTTTCGCACCCTTTTAGACGCATTAAAGGTGACGAGTCGGCTGGCGCTGCAACCACAACTGAGCGCTTTCGTCCCTCGACGCCTAAAATTTCCTCAATAAATTCTTTAACTTCTCGTCCACGCTCACCAACTAAACCAACCACAATCACATCAGCCTCAGACCCTCTGGTCATCATCCCTAGTAATACTGATTTACCGACACCAGAACCTGCAAACAAGCCCATTCGCTGGCCTTGCCCTACTGTAATAATTGAATTTATGGCACGCACCCCCACATCCATCGGTTGACTGATAGGTCTGCGAGATAAAGGGTTTATCGAATTTTGTGCAAATTTAAGATGATGTTCAGCATTGATCGGACCAAGTCCATCTAATGGGCGGCCTAATCCATCGACAACTCGACCAAGTAGACACATTCCAACTGGAAGTCCGGTTTCATTAACTTGAGGTATTACTCGTGCGCCAGGTAACACCCCTGAGATGTGATCATTAGGCATGAGATACAATGTTTGGTCGTTAAAACCCACAATTTCTGCATCAACAAAACCATGCATGGTTTCAATTTTACACTGGCTACCTACTGGCGCGCGCAAGCCTTTTGCTTCTAAAGTTAAACCAACAACACGCGTTAAAATACCTGCGACCGCAGGGACTGGTACGTGAATATGCTTTTGATATTTTTGTAAACGTTCACTTAAAGGGCGCGATTGACTACTCATAGCAAGCCAGTAATATACTTAGATACCACTACTATGCAAAAAGCTATCCAACGTTTCTTTGACGCGGGTTTTGACTGTCATATCAATTGATGATTGTGCTGTTTTAACTTGGCAACCACCACGTTCTAAAGTGGGCTCTGGTATTAGTTGCCAACCACTCACTGCCAATGCCTCTTCTGTGTAACTATTTTTAATAAGCTCTATGTCTTCTGGGTTTAAATGAATACGTATATTCGGTTGCTCTGTACCCAGTGCATCTATGCATTGCTTTAAACTATGAAGAACAATATCTGGTGACGTTTTTATTTCTTGATAAATAAGCGCTTGTGCAAGCATTACTGCTAGTTGCACAAGCTGTTTTTCAGCTGCGTCATCTACTTTAGCTAATGGTTCACTCAAACTATCTAGTAGACTTCGCAAGCTTGTTAATTGCTCTTCAATTAATGGCTTTACTTCCTCTTGACCTTGAGTTTTACCTAACTCTACGCCTTCTTTGTAACCTGCTTCTTTTCCTTCACCGACGCCTTTCTCAAAACCATCAATATAGCCTTGCTCATGACCTTGTTTTAAACCTTCTTCGTAAGCGTCTTGGCGAATACGCTCTAATTCTGCCATCGTTAACGAAGGGAGTTCAGGCTCTTCAGGTTCAACCTCTGGCTCACTCCTTTGTTGCTCTTTACGATACAGATCAGCAAGCGGTGTACCAAAAGCAGTTGAACGTCCATCATATTTACGCGTATCTTGCGTTACATCTGGAATTGGCCAATTTTCTAATAATTCATCAACCGCTTCTCTTGCATGAAGCGGACGACCTTGATTTGAGCGTGAGTTACTCATCGTTTATAGGAACTCCTCGCCACCGCCACCGCCGAGCATGATTTCACCTGAATCAGCCAAACGTCGCGCAGTTGATAATATTTCTTTTTGTGCCGCTTCAACTTCACTTATTCGCACAGGTGCCATCGCTTCTAAATCATCAGCCAGCATTTCTGCCGCACGTTTAGACATGTTACCCAAAATTTTCTCTTTCAGTCCTTCATCTGTGCCTTTAATTGCTTTCATCAATACGTCTTGCTGCACTTCTCGAAGAATGGCTTGGATACCACGATCCTCAACTTCCATTAGATTTTCAAACACAAACATAAGATCTTGGATTTGTTGTGACATTTCTTCATCATGCTCACGTATTGAGTCCATTAACTGACCTTCAACATTCGTATCAAGGTAGTTCATAATATCAGCGGCTGCTTTCAAGCCACCCATTTTCGCAGCTTGCGCGCCAGCTTGACCAGCAAATTGTTTCTCCATAATTTCATTCAATTCTTGCAATGCAGCTGGTTGAACTTCTTCAAGATTAGCAATACGCATGGTTAAATCTAAACGCACCTTTTCAGGGAATTGCGCTAATATCTCAGCCGATTGTTCTGGTTCTAAATACGATAAAACAATGGTTTGAATTTGCGGGTGCTCATTGCGGATAATATTGGCAACTTGCTTAGAGTCCATCCACTTAAGAGAGTCAAGGCCTTTAGCGCCGGATCCCATGACAATCTGGTCAATAAGGCTTGCCGCTTTATCTTCACCTAAGGCTGCTGTTAATGCTTTTTTAATAAAGTCTTCTGATTGGAAGCCTATCGTGCTAAAGCTTTGGATTTGCTCTATAAACAAGTTATGTACTGCGCTGATTTTAGCTTGCGATAGGTCATCTACCGCAGCCATTGCCATACCCACCTTTTGAACTTGCTTAGGTTCAAGATGTTTTAATATTTGCGCAGCATCTTCTTCAGATAAACTCAGCAATAAGATTGCGGCTTTATCTACACCGTCTAATTTATCAACATCAAACGCTGTTGGTAGTTGTTTTTGTTCTTGGTCTTGATCAGTCATCTTCTGTTAACCACGCTTTCACAACTTGTGAGGAGAGTTCAGGTTCATTAGCTACAAGGGCACGTACAGCTTTGAGCAAGTCCTCGTCGCCATGTAGGTCTGGTAACTGTAGTGTACCATCACTTGAGAAGCCAACCGAAGCAGAATCAAAATCTTTATTTAGCATATCCAGCGTATTGTCTCCAATATCTACACCTGAACTAAGTGCGTCATCATCATACTCTTCAAGCGTATCATCTGGGTAGATTAAGCGTTTAAGCATTGGTTTAACAACGGCCATTATAAGCACAACAATGACTAAGAAACCGAGCACTAAACGAACGATCTTCATAAACCAGCTTTGCTCCCAAATTGGTACTTCAATCGCTAACCCCATTTCCTCTCGAACAAAAGGAACGGTCACAACTTCAAGCGCATCACCTCGTTGTAAATCAAAACCTACACCACCTTGCAATAAACGACGAATATTTGACAGCGCTTCGATTGAGCGAGGCACCATGGTCGTTTCACCATTTTCCCCTGCTGTTGCTAAGTAATCTACCGCAACAGAAACACTGATACGACGTATCACACCTGTTTGCTGACGTTTATGAGAAATTGTGGTATCTAATTCGTAATTTCTTGTTGCTTCTTTATGACTACGACTTGGTGAAGTGCCTGAGCCAGCTCCGCCTTGACCTGCTACTTCTGGTATGTCTGAATTTGCAGGAGGTTGGTTTGACAAAGCACCAGGTATGCCGATTGCAAGACCACCGATGTTACTTTCTTCAAATGTTGTTTCACTTCTCACTGCCGGTAAATCAGGATTATAACGTTTTTGGGTTTCTTCAATTGAACTGAAATCCATGCTTAAATCTACTTGCGCAGTATAATTGCCCAAGCCCAGTACCGGAATTAGAATGCTATCAATTTTTTCGAGGTATTCCTGCTCACGTTTGCGCTCTACTTCATATTCTTTACGTGAGCGTGACGCAAGTGAACTTTGTGAACCAGAATTTAATAATCGACCATTTTGATCTGTAACTGTAACTCGTGCAGGTTCCAAGCCTTGAACCGCTGACCCTATAATATCAACAATAGAATCAACTTCTTCACTACTAAGCATACGTCCACGCTTAAGTGTTAGCACAACGGTTGCTGATGGTTTTTTCTCACGACGAGCAAACACATTTTCTTTTGGGATGGCTAGTAATACTTTGGCGCGGGTAACATTTTTTAGTTCTTCAATAGTTCGTGCAAGCTGTTGCTCACGACCGTGCTTTAAACGTTCACGCTCTAAACGTTGGCTTACACCAAAACCCATATCTTGCATGATAATATCAGTACCAGAATTTGGGGATTGCTCTAACCCTTCTCGAGTCATTAATAATTTAATGCTTTGATATTCGCCTTCTTCAACAGAAATAACGTTACCATCGAGCTGATATTCAATTTTTTGTGCATCTAAAAAGTCGAGAGTTTGGATAAGCTCTTCTGTTGGCATTTTTCCAAGTGGTCGCATATCTGGTTGTTTTGCCCAAATAATCACAAAAATTGCAATCGCAAGACAAATAGCTAAAGCAATCAGCAGTGTTGCTTGACGTAATATATCAACACCATTAAGAGCACTTAAATAGCCTGACTTTTGTTCTTGTTGCTCTTCACTATCGTTTTGGTCGATACCGCCACCAGCTAAAGCAAGATCTGTTGATTGATTAGATTGCGCCACAATAATTCTCCACTACCTAGTTAAACAGGCATGTTCATGATTTCTTTGTAAGACTCTACAAGCTTATTACGAACCTGAACGGTCGCTTCAAAAGCGACAGATGATTTCTGTGATGCGATCATCACTTCAGCTAACGAAACACTGCGGTCCCCCATTTCTAAGGCCGTCACCTTTTGTTTCGCTTCTTTTTGATGGCCATCGACCGTATTTAACGCGCTAGTAAGTAAATCACCAAATTGTGCTGATGACGTTGGTTGCGCTTCAGTTGGTATGTTATTTACTTGATTACCACGGCTTGTTTCAAGAGCCATGGATTGCATTTCTTGGAATAATGCACTGTTTTCAATTTTCATAATGATCTCTGACGATACAATTTACTTATAACTAGATAAAGCACAAAACGTGCCACAAAATAGTCATTTAAATACAGTTAGTTACAGTTTAATTTAACTTGTCAGAGTTTTGACGGAAGAACGCTCAGTGAGCACTGAGCGTATATTTATAAAAGTTAGGCTGGTAATGCAATACCTAAGTCACGCATTTGCGCCAATTTATAGCGTAATGTTCGCGGACTGATCCCTAAAGTCTCAGCAACATCTTTTCGCTTACCTTGACAGCGAGAAAGCGTTTCTAAAATAATGCGATGTTCTTTATCTTTTAATTCATCTTTGTAGCTGCCAGAGTCCGTACTAAGCAATGGCTCACTGTGTGTTGCTTTTGCTTTAATTGTCGGCACTTGTACGTCGTAATACGCTTCATTACTCAATGAGCTTGCTGTGTCAGCAGGTAATGGATTGCTAGCTAAAGCGGTGGTTAATGGAGCCGTTGTTAGATTTTCGATAAAAATAGCATTTTCATCGATCACATCACCGTGGCGCAGTATTAATGCGCGCTGGATCACATTATCAAGCTCACGCACATTACCAGGCCAAGCATGTGATAATAATTTATCCTGCGCTGATAGACTAAGTTGTGCCATTGGCTCTTTGCTTTTACTAATATGACGCTCAATTAAATGCTTTGCCAATATAATAATATCACCAGGGCGCTGACAAAGTGGGCGCCACATCAATGGAAACACATTTAAACGGTAATAAAGATCTTCTCTAAATTGATGCTCACTTACGGCCTCTTTTAGGTCACGGTTACTAGTGGCTAATACTCTAACATCCAATTTAATCGTTTTTCGACCACCTAAACGTTCAACTTCACGCTCTTGCAGTACACGTAGTAGCTTAGCTTGCAGGCTTAAATCCATTTCGGTGATTTCATCAAGTAAAATCGTACCACCTTGTGCTTGCTCAAATTTCCCAGGGCAAGCTTGGATTGCACCTGTAAATGCGCCTTTTTCATAACCAAATAAGGTCGCTTCAAGCATATTCTCTGGGATCGCAGCGCAATTTATTGCGACAAAAGGCTGATCTGCACGATCTGATTTATCATGAATAAACCGTGCTAATACTTCTTTACCTGAGCCACTTGGGCCTAACACCATTACACTGGCATCAGATTTAGCAACTTTACAAGCAAGCTCTAATAATTGAATACTGCTCGGATCTGCGACAATTGGGCCATCCGTTTCTTTTTCTGGTTCTGGTAAATAGCGGCTCACCATATTGAGTAACACTTCTGGCGCAAATGGCTTAGCCATATAATCAATCGCACCTAAACGCATTGCCTCAACCGCATCATCGATTGTTGCATATGCTGTCATCATCAATACTGGTAAATCAGGGTGATTTAAATTAATGCTCCGCAATAAATCAAGACCACTCATCGCCCCCATTTGCACATCACTTACGACTAAAGAAAAGCTATCTTTTTTCAATAAAACCATTGCTTGTTCAGCGCTATCAGCCGCAACACAATCAATTCCTGACATTTCTAACGTGTCGATCAAAGCCTCTCGAAGCCCTGCATCATCTTCTACAACTAAAATCGTATTGTTACTCATATGACCTCCACTGACTTTGATTCTGCACAAATAGGCAGCAGCAAGCTAAAGCAAGCACCGCCCTGTGTATTATTAGCAACATCAACTCGCCCTTGGTGAGCAATTGTCACTGAGCTAACCACTGCTAAGCCCAACCCTGTGCCTTGGCTTTTAGTGGTATAAAATGGTTCAAATAACTTATCAGCTTGCGTTAAATCAATACCGGGACCATTATCATTAACACTGATCCGAACAAACTCAGGCTCATCTTCATCACGTTGCGCACTTACGTAAACTTTCGCGCCAGCACCAATAACTTGGATACTATTATGAACAAGGTTTTGAATAGCACTCGCCAACGCCGTTTTATTACCGACAATTTCAACATCAGGATCCGGTAGGCTAACCTCAAGTTCGCAATTGTTTAGTGCAACCATCGCATCAGCACCCATTTTCACTTCTGTTAATAGCTGCTGCATAGACACCTGCTCTACCACTTGCTGATCGCCGCTTTTTGCAAATAACAGCATATCGTTCACCTGCGTTTCGAGATCTTTTAACCGTGACATTAATTTTGTATGAAAACTGCCTCGAGAGCTTTCAGGTAAACGCTTGGATCCTAAATTAGCGGCATATAACATAGCCGCAGATAATGGTGTACGCACTTGATGAGCTAAAGATGCCACCATTTTACCCAGTGCACTCAAACGTTGCATATGTGCAACTCGTGTTTGTAAACGACGCGTTTCAGTTAAGTCTGTCATTAAAATTAACTGTCCAGGCTCTGGTGTCAACGCCGTTATTTCTAATTTAATTAAGCGACCATCTTTGAGAGATACTTCATGACCATCATCCTGCTGAGGTCGAAAAGAGCGCTGGATCACGCTAAACCACTTTTCACCTTCAAGTGGCTCGCCAAGCATATCAATCGCTATTTGATTGGCTTTTGCGATCATGCCTCTGGCATCTAGCACCACAACTCCCGCAGGCATAGTATCAACTAAGTGGCTTAACCAGCTGGCTTGTTGACGCAGCTCACTAAGCTCACCCACATACTCTTCTTGCTGAAGGCATGGGTTATATTGGGTAGCTGTGATAAATTGTGGTTTCAAGACATTAGCTAAGGCCATAATCGATACTCTTATAAATCGTTTCTAACGAGTTAAATGCACGATTCATACCACTATTATTAATGTTTATTTTCATAATGTTAGCTTTAAATTTGCGCGACAAAAAAATGACATCGGTTTTAAAAGAAAGGATTATTCAATGAGTAAAGAAAATGTATGTCGCTGCCCTTGGCTCGATACCAGTAAAGAAGACTATGTTAAATATCACGACGATGAATGGGGCGTGCCACTTTATAATGACCAAAAACTGTTTGAGTTTATTACCCTTGAATCAGCACAAGCAGGATTAAGTTGGTATACAATTTTAAAAAAACGCAGTGGCTATCGTCGTGCTTTTTTAGATTTTGATGTAGAAAAAGTCGCGTTAATGAACGAACACGATATTGAACGATTAATGCTTGATGAAACAATTGTTCGCAACCGGCTAAAAATTGCTGCGACAATAAATAATGCAAAACGTTTTATCGAAATTCAGCAAGAGTTTGGTAGCTTTAGTCACTACCAATGGCAGTTTGTGGGTGGTAAGCCGTTAGTGAGTGATTTAGACAAACTCAGTGACTACCCCGCGATTACCGAGGCATCAACTGCGTTTGCAAAAGATTTAAAAAAACGAGGTTTTAAATTTTTAGGGCCAACCACTGTGTACGCCCATATGCAGGCCTGTGGCATGGTAAACGATCACAGTAATGACTGTTTCCGCAAAGCTGAGATTATTGAGCAATACTAGACGCTAGAGAGTATTGTCTTTGTACAAAATAGCTTTAAGCTATTGAGTAAAAAGAGTTTAAAGAAGAAAACCCTAGGGCGTGTTTTAGCGCGTTAGGTTAATTTTCAACAAGCAAGACATATGAGAAACAAATTTCCGTCTATGGGGTATATACCCAAGCCACCTCAAGATGCAGACTTCAGCGTTTCACAGGGGCTTAATATCAAGGCGTTACTTTGCAACAATGGCAGTCCCTTTTAAGAAGTAACAACGATGAGAGTAAGCGCCTGTGAAACGCCCAATGGGTTGGTTTAAAAGCGATTTATACTGCGTATTGAGGTGACTTGGGTATAGTAGGCTCAGATTTATCACGCGCTTGCTTACGGTTCGCTATGTAAAATCGCAGCTACTGAGTCGAACTTCAGTTACTAAGAAGATGAAAACTACCCCGAATTAATCTCGTGATAAGTTATATTTTTTCATCTTTTCAACTAAGGTTGTACGGCGTACCCCTAAAATTTCGGCTGCACGTGCTACCACATAATCGTAACGCTCTAAGGCTTGAGTGATCAGGCTTATTTCTAATTCTGCCAAATAATCCTTTAACTCAATTCCCTCATTGGGAAGTAAATCAACTGAAGACTGACTAACTTCAACATCAGGTTCATCATCATAATCACTAAAACCTGCGCTAAAGATATCATTAAATGCATCACGTTCCATTAATTCTTCTGGGTACTGTGGTTCGTATGCTTCTACTTCAATATAACGGTATTTGGCTGGTAAATCGGGGATATCAACGACTTTATCAGGGAACATTATGACCATACGTTCCACTAAATTTGCTAGTTCACGAATATTACCTGGCCATGCATGTTCCTTTAAGCTATCAATTGCCCGCTCTGTAAATTTAGCAGTTGTACCACTTTGTTCATTTACACGACGCATTAATTCTTTCAGTAATAATGGGATGTCATCTGCGCGCTCATTAAGCGATGGGTTTTCAATTGGAAATACATTTAAACGATAATATAAATCTTCGCGAAAGCTCCCTTGCTCAATCATCATCTCAAGGTTTCTATGCGTTGCCGCGATTACGCGAACATCAGCTTGAATTGCCTTAGTGCCACCAACCCTTTCGTAACTTCGCTCTTGTAACACACGCAAAAGCTTCACTTGCATTTGCAGCGGCATATCACCAATTTCATCTAAAAAGAGTGTTCCGCATTGAGCAAGTTCAAAACGCCCTTTACGAGCAGAAATAGCCCCCGTAAACGCCCCTTTTTCATGGCCAAACAATTCACTCTCTAATAACTCGGCAGGTATGGCACCACAATTGACTGGTACAAATGGTCCTGAGTTGCGCTTAGAAAGCAAATGTACATTACGAGCCACAACTTCTTTACCTGTGCCTGACTCACCTAATATAAGTACGTTTGCATCAGTTTTCGCCACTTGCTCAATCAAAAAACGCACATCTTTAACAGCTTCTGTTTCACCGACTAACCCATCAAAGGTTTTATGTGGTTTTGCGTGCTTATGTTCATTTGGCAGCATCCGTTGATACTGTTGGCAATCATGCAGTAATTGAGTAGTCACATCATGAGTAAACGGCTCACAGATAAGGCCGACTACATTAGCAATACTTAGTAATGGTTTAAGTGTTTCGCCAATCAATAAAAAGGGAAGTGTCGGGTACTTTTTAATTACAGCTTCATGCTCAAGGTCATTGAGTGCACCAAGAATAACCATGCACTCTTTTTTATCAAAGCTGGAACATATCTGCTCAAAATTTTGTTCATCAAGTAATTGCACCGCTTCACCAATGAAAGTAAGCGCCGCATTTAAGCCTATCGCACGATTATTATTATTATCTAAAATCAAGATCATTATTGGCGAGCCACAATTACTACAAAAAAGATTGATACATTAAATTGTAAGCGACTTTGGGAGGGATGCAAGCACTAAGCGGCAGTTTTTTGACATCAATGCCAAAAAACAGACGCCTAGTTAACTATAAGTAATACTTAATAATTACTGTTTCAATATAACGGTTATAACAAACCTAAAATAGATTCTGCAGATTGGTTTGCTTGCCCACGAAGTGCAATAGATGCTTGCGCTAAAATATCGTTAGATACCTGCTGAGAAATAGCCTGCGCATAATCGGTATCTTGAATTCGACTTTTACTCGCGGCAATATTTTCATTTTGCTCGCCCAGTCCGCGAATGGTACTTGAAAGCGTATTTTCAAATGCACCAAGCTCTGCACGCTGACTATTAATTTCATCTGCAGCTTGATCACTAATATCAATCGCAGCTTGCGCGCCAGCTTGGGTCGAAATGTCAATACCCGCAACCACGCTAGCAATACTCCCATTGCCAGGAGTTACACTTTGCGTAGTATTCGCATCTGGCCCAACTTGAAACGATACTGCCTGACCATCAAATAATGGTTTACCACCAAATGATGCATTCTCAAAGGTGTCTGTTATTTGACTTTGTAATTGCACAACTTCATCTTGTAAAGCTGCGCGATCATTATCATTCAACGCGCCACTACCTGCTTGAATAGAGAGTTCACGAATACGTGACACGGCATCATTAACTCCAGATAAATTAGATTCTGTTGCTTGTGAGTAAGAAATGCCATCATAAGCATTACTCACGGCTTGCCCATACCCATCTTGTTGGGAGGTCAAACGGTCTATAATCTGTAACGCAGCTGCGTCATCTGCCGCAGAGTTTATTTTTTTACCCGTAGCGAGTTGTTCTGCAAGCTTATTTCCAGTTTGCTGTGTTTGGTTTAAAAAACTAGTAGATGGTGATTGAATTTTCATAGCAGGCTCCGACACACTGATTGGTTAAATTATAGCTTAATTTGCCAAATTTTACACTTTGTACCATGGTTAAATTAAATTAACTTGGCATCTTGCTTGCTAACCAACTAAGTTAATAGGTAAAGTACTGAGATGTGTAATGAATTTCACTTTTGCGTATTTAACTTTTATAAACAACTACGCCAATGATAAATAACTTGGGTAACACTATGTTCGATAACAAAACAATTTTAATAACCGGTGGTACCGGATCATTCGGTAAGAAATACGTAAAAACCTTGCTCGAGCGATATAACCCTAAAAAGATTATAATTTTCTCTCGTGATGAGCTAAAACAATTTGAAATGCAACAAGAATTTAATCAACCATGTATGCGATATTTTATCGGCGATGTTCGCGATAAAGATCGCTTAAGAAGAGCCATGCGCGGTGTAAATTATGTTATTCATGCAGCAGCTCTTAAGCAAGTTCCCGCCGCTGAATACAACCCAATGGAATGCATAAAAACAAATATCAACGGCGCTGAGAATGTAATTGATGCAGCGCTGGACAACGATGTTGAAAAAGTTATTGCTCTATCTACCGATAAAGCAGCTAACCCAATTAACTTATACGGCGCCACTAAATTGGCGTCGGATAAGCTATTTGTTGCCGCCAATAATATTGCTGGCGGAAATCGCACCACATTTTCAGTTGTGCGTTACGGTAATGTTGTTTGTTCACGCGGCTCTGTTGTCCCAATTTTTCAAAAGTTTATTGAGCAAGGCCAAGATCACATCCCCATAACACATGAAGAAATGACGCGCTTTTGGATAAGCCTGCAACAAGGTGTAGATTTTGTTTTAACGAACTTTGAACGCATGTTAGGTGGAGAAATATTCGTCCCTAAAATACCGTCAATTCGCATTACCGACTTAGCTAAAGCAATGGCGCCTGACTTACCCGTTAAAATTATCGGTATTCGCCCCGGTGAAAAATTGCATGAAATTATGTGCCCATCTGATTTATGTTTTGATACCTATGAGTTTGATGATCATTTTGTGATTGCTCCTGGTATTAAATTTAGTAGCCGGTGCAATGATTTCGACACCAACGCATTAAATGAACAAGGTAAGAAAGTCGAGGTTGGGTTTGAATATAACTCTTTAAGTAACCCTCATTTCTTAACGATAGAAGAAATAGATGCTTTTAATATTCAGGCACTTATATGATCCAATACGGTAAACAATTTATCGACCAAACTGATATTGATGCGGTAGTCGATGTTTTAAAGTCAGATTGGCTCACTCAAGGCCCTAAAGTGCCAGCATTTGAAGATGCTGTTGCTAGTTATTGTAAGGCAGAGCATGGTGTAGCTGTTAATAGTGCAACATCAGCATTACACATAGCTTGTTTAGCGCTTGACGTTGGTAGTAACGATATAGTGTGGACATCCCCTATTTCATTTGTTGCTTCAGCAAACTGCGCTTTGTATTGCGGAGCTAAAATTGATTTTGTTGATATTGACTTAAACACTGGCAATATGTCAGTTTTTGAGCTTGAAAAAAAATTGCTTCTAGCAGAACAAAACAATTGCTTACCTAAGGTAGTGATCCCCGTTCATTTAGCGGGTCAATCATGCGATATGCAAGCTATTCATAAACTTGCTCTAAAATATGACTTTAAAATTGTTGAAGATGCCTCTCATGCTATAGGTGCTAAGTATTTAGATAAACCCGTAGGCTGTTGTGAGTTTTCAGATATTTGTGTATTTAGCTTTCACCCTGTAAAAATAATCACAAGTGCAGAAGGCGGCATGGCCGTCACCAATAATCAAGAGCTAGCAAAGCGCTTAAGAAAATTAAGAAGCCACGGTATCACATCTGATCCAACCGAAATGACCGAACCAAGTCATGGCCCTTGGTACTACCAACAAGTAGAACTTGGTTTTAATTACCGAATGACTGATTTGCATGCCGCATTAGGTATTAGCCAGCTAAGTAAAGTTGATGAGTTTGTTAACCAGCGCCACTTTTTAGCTCAGATATATGATACACACCTAGATCTTAATCTGATCCGCCCATTACATCAAAGTGATACCTGCTATTCCGCTTATCATTTATATATAGTTCAACTTAAAGATAGCGATATAACTCGACATAAAAACGCTATAACCCAACTTCGGGCTGCCGGGATTATTGGCCATCTGCATTATATCCCAATACATTTACAGCCTTATTATCAAGCTATGGGCTTTAGTGTTGGTGACTTCCCTAATGCTGAAAAGTATTATCAAGGTGCAATCACCCTTCCCTTGCATCCAACGTTGCAAGAACAAGAAGTACATTTTGTACTTAACACCTTACAGCAAATCTTAAATTAAAGTTTTTAACTTTTTTGACGATATAAAACATATCATTTAATGAAACATGAGGCTGCTATGCTACACACTCACCCAACGTTCAAACTCGCTTTTATCGGTGGGGGTAACACGTCTGCGGTTGGATACGTACACTTTTGTGCAGCACACATGGATCATAAGTTTCAAGTTGTTGCTGGTGCTTTTTGTCGTAACCAAGAAAACAACAAAGCGACAGGCATTCATTGGGGTATATCTTCAGATCGTGTCTACGATGATTGGAAATACATGGTCGAAGCTGAAAAAGATCACATTGATGCGTTTGTAGTGCTCACTCCAACACCTCATCATTTAGAAGTTCTACAATACCTATTTGAAAAAAAGCTTCCTGTGATCTGTGAAAAAGCCATGGTTTGCGGCCCGAAAGAAATAGCTGCACTAAGGCCATACTATGACCCTGAAAAGCAATTTTTAGCGGTAACCTTTAACTACAGTGGTTATGCTATGGTGCGGGAGTTAAAGCACCTAATTAATTCAGGAAAGTTAGGGGAAATTCAAAAAATTCATTTAGAAATGCCACAAGAAGGCTTTCGCCGACCTCCTGATATTGCCGGTAAAACGTCGCAACCGCAAGCCTGGCGCCTGCAAGACGCTGAAGTGCCTACAATATGTCTAGATTTAGGTGTACACCTTCACCACCTAAGTAGTTTTTTATTAAATGAAGAACCAAGTCACACACTCGCAGAGTTTAGTAACCACTCTCAATATGCTAATTTAGTCGATGACGTACACATGCTCGTAAAATACGCCAGTGGCATTAAAGGTAGCATGTGGATGTCAAAAACAGCTATTGGTCATCGTAATGGGTTACAAGTTAGAATTTATGGCGATATTGGCAGTGCCAAGTGGCTACAATTAAACCCTGATGAATTAGAACTTAACTTTAACGATGGTAGACGAGAAATCCTCGACCGTGCAGGTCAATGTGATTATGCTCATCAATTTAGATATAACCGAATGAAACCAGGACACCCAACTGGCTTTGTTGAAGCGTTTGCCAATTTATATAGCGATATAGCCCAAGATCTCGTGTCTTTTCAACAAGGTCAAACAAGCAGCAACTCATACGTGTTTGGTTTAGAGCATGCCGCTGATGGCTTAAAGCTATTTGCTGCCGCAAAGCGCTCAACACAAACGTTAAGTTGGGAAGATGTGTAATATTACACTTTACCCTGAAAGTATTTATGTTTGATACTTGGCTTATGAATTTTACCCATTTCAGTTTTCGGTAAAACTGCCATATCAAACAAAATCCGTGGTTGCTGATAGTCAGTTAGTTCTTTTAGTAAATGCATTTGTAATTGGGCTTTTGCATTACTAGGGGCATTTTTACTGCATACAAACGCTAATAAAATAACTTCACCAAATTTATCATCGTCCACCCCAAATGCGGCACACTCATCAACCCAAGGTAAGTAATTAGTCACTAACTCTATATCACTTGGGTAAACATTGATCCCACCTGATTTGATCACTTCTTTAGTACGACCAACATAATAAAGATAACCATCGCCATCAAGATAACCTAGATCGCCTGTGAAAAAATAACCCTCATCATCATAACTTTGGGCAGTTTGCTCTGGTAAATTATAGTACTGTGCAAATGCAGTAGGCGAGCAACAGGCAATTTCACCGATACTTCCTGTAGATAAAAGATGACGTTCAGAGTCACATATTTTTATTCTCAAATTTGGTAAAGGCTTACCTACACTATTAATCGGCACATTAGGTTGAGTTATATCAAAATCACTGATCACACCCATTTCTGATGCCCCGTAACATTCATGGAAATGGCAATTTAAGGCTGATAATAGTAGTTTTTTATCGTCACTTTCAAGGGTTGCAGAAGATGATACAACACATTTCAAGCTTGTTAATTGCGCCTTTTTTAACTCAGGAAGTAAGGCCTTTAATTGGCTTGAAACAGCGAATAAAAAACTAATTTTATGAACTTCAATCGCATCAAGCCAAGCACCTACAGAAAACTTGGGTAATATAACCACACTCGCACCCAACATTAATGGCATAAGCAATGAGCGCTGTGCTAACGAATGATATAAAGGAGTTGAAACTAACACTACATCAGTTTTATCTAATTGGTAATAATGAGCCGTTGCGTCAAACGCGCGGACAATTTTGGTCGCTTGAGTAAATACGATTGGCTTAGGTTGACCCGTTGAACCAGAGGTCATTGTAAGAATAAAAGGAGCGTTAATATCTGCAAGAAAAGAATCACAATGCTCACCAGACAATGACATTAGCGAAGCCATGTCCTTTGCCCCGTCAATATGACCGCCTAACGAAATGATTTTGTCGCTAGGCAATACATCGTTTTTTACTAGTTGATTTGCAACACTTACCCATGCAATCGCGTAACTGCAATCAGCTACCTGTAACGCTTTTGATAATGCATGCCCTTTAAGCGTCAAAGGCAATGGAGCCAATGCTACTCCCAGTTTAGCTGCCGCTAATAGGCAATAAGCAAACTCTAAATTGTTTGGACAAAATAACGCCAACTTATCACCTGATTTTATGCCAAATTGTATTAAACCTGCCGCTAAATGATCTACCTTATCAATTAACTGCTGATAACATATGGATGTATTTTGGTATACGCAGGCTATCTTATCGGGTTGGCTCACTGCATGAGATTGAACTAACTGGTAAATATTATTATTATTATGCATTTGGATCCCACATCACAAAATTAAATTGTTCATCGGCTAAAGGGAATAACTGTTGGGTTGTAGTATATTCAACAGAGTCGATAGGCGTTGACACAAACCCCATATATTTATTGAGCAAATTGACGAATTTATTATCTTTGTGGATCACGGCAAGCCAAATAGCGTTGGGATGACTGGCTTTACAAAAATCAAGCTGCCATTGAAGGGTCAACATAGCCAAATTAAAAGGCACATCATTGCGTGCTGTAAACCAACCACCATATAAATAATCATGCGAGTTTGCAGATACATACTGGTGCCATACATACATAGCAGGAATACCTATTTTCTCAACAACATACGATTTTCTTTCACTTCGAAACCACCATAAGTAATGTTCAAGCCTCGGTATATCTGCGTTAATGGTCATCTTTTGTGAATTACTTGGTAAATTCCTAGCAATTAAGTAATTATTTACATCGCTATCCTCAACCTCGCGTACTGCGTATTGCGTGGTAAGTTGGGCAATGTGGTTTGCGTCCCTTACTTGGCTACTTATGTCAGTTACGTCAAACTCCTGCGCTTGCAAAATTGCAGCAACTCTCTTTACACCTAAACCATCAACAGTAACAATTGCATTATGGCGTAGCTTTTTAATACGAGGTAAACAACAAATAAAGCCACCCAGCTGAGCGCCTAATAAACATGCTTGGGAATCTGTGAATTCATCTAGATGTAAAAAGTGCCCTAATTGCTGTAAGTGAGTTATATCATTTTCTTGATTAGCTGCGATAGAAAATGTAATTGCAGGTACTTTTAATGCAGCCAGTTCGTATAATGATGTACCCAATGCTCCAATAAATAAATCAGTATTGCGATATTCGTTTGCTATAGATAAAGGAGAACATAAAATCGTTATGTTTTTAAATTTCTCCCCAAGGCGAGTAATAACCTGTTTATTTTCAGCTTTAGGACCAACTACAAACGTAAATTGGATCTGACTATGTAGCTCATTAGGTACTGAATTAACTAATGATGCAAAAATGCTAAGATCGCCACCACCACCTAAAGAACAAAGAATATTCGTTTTATTTTTACTTTGTGAAACGTGCGTATTCAAAGTTTGGCTAAATGGGGGGGCTAATAATGAAAAGTCAGGCCCTAAAAAGTGACGAGTTTTTACTGGTGATTTTTTATCATAGCGTTTGTGGGTTAGCTCTCCCACCCACTTAGCATCGAATAAAAAATCACAATCATGATCTCTGCCTAAGTCATCAAATACCGCTAATTTTGCGCCTACACTACCAATTTGTTTTTCATATTCAATATCTAAATCGTAATGATCGAGTATTACCAAATCAGCATTTGAGGTTTTTATTACGCTTAGTAAAGTAGCAATATCTTGTTTGGACGCCGTTTTAACAAAATGTATATCATCACATATCAGCTCTTGTATAAAAGGCGCTATATCAGCTTTTTGAATATCCAAAACCAAAGTGAGGCTAGCTTGAGTATTTGACTGCAACTCAAGCAGCAACCACTTTATACGCATTAAATGGCCAATACCTAAACACGTAGAAACTCGAGCTACAATATTCATTGCTTCCTCAATAGCGTTTCAATCAAACCACCCACAGTTGCATTATTTTCATCCATGAGTTCATCAGGGCTCAGATGAATATTAGTAAGCATCTCAAGCTCCATAATCATGCTAAGAATTTCAAATGAATCAATGCTACCTGAACCAGTAAAATTAAAGTGATTAATATTTTTCTTTGAAATACTAATACCGCGTGCGATTAAAAAATCACAAAAAAAACCTTGTAATAACTCTTCATTTATCATGCTAATTATTCCATATCCTGCCAACATAGCTGTGTACCACGAGGTAAAAATAGGCGCGCCTTCCTACCAATAACATTCGGTAATTCTTTTGGGGCTAACTCACCACCACCCGGTCGAAGATTCGCAACATTATCAACGGTTAAAATCTCTCCTGATTCAATATCTTTAGTCGTGTATAAGCAACGGCGATTAGGTGAAGGTTTAAGGGGATAATGTACTGTTCCAATCGCTTTTTCGACTTG
The DNA here is from genome assembly GCF_045064175.1 of Pseudoalteromonas sp. Ld20. Classification (NCBI taxonomy): domain Bacteria; kingdom Pseudomonadati; phylum Pseudomonadota; class Gammaproteobacteria; order Alteromonadales; family Pseudoalteromonadaceae; genus Pseudoalteromonas; species Pseudoalteromonas sp. Ld20. The sequence continues at coordinate 182,471 of NZ_JBISHB010000033.1, read as the reverse complement.
TCGAACACCATATATTAATGCTTTAAGTTCATCTGGTGTCATTGAAAAAAAGCTATCAGCCGTTTCATCATCTTTGCTTAATACAAAATGTTTTTCGATAACATGTGCGCCAAAAGCGACTGATGCTATGGGTACATCATTACCTAAAGTATGATCTGAAAGCCCCACTGGACACTTAAAACTATCCGCTAGATGAGGAATTGTGGCTAAATTTATTGACTCTGCAGGGGCTGGATAAGTACTAGTACATTTTAATACGCACAACTCTTTCACCCCCGCTTGCTCTGCAACTTGAACCGCATCAGTTATTTCAGCAAGGGTTGCACCACCGGTTGACATGATCATCGGTTTTCCAGTTGCTGCGACTTTTCGAATCAGCGCATGATCAATCAACTCAGGTGAAGCAATTTTATATGCCGGTGAATCTAACGATTCCAATAAATCCACAGCAGAGTCATCAAATGGAGAAGAGAAAATTGTTATACCTATTTCATTTGCCAATTGGACCAACGGAGCATGAAAATCCCATGGCATATATGCACCTTCGTAAAGATCATATAAGTATTGCCCTTTCCATGGCCCAGTTGCTTCAAAGTGCGGTAATTTACAATCCATCGTTAAAGTATCTGCACGGTACGTTTGCAACTTGATTGCATCCGCTCCAGCCTCTTTAGCCGCCCTTACCAACGCCTTTGCCTGCTCTAAATCTTGCCCGTGATTAGCTGACATTTCGGCAATAATATACACAGGGTAGCCTGACCCGATAGTTCTACCATTAATGGTAATTTCAGAATTAAACGCCATTTACGATCCCTAAATTGCACTGTCAAAAACCATTACATTTAAGCAAACTTTATACCTAAACCTATTCGACTAGCTTATAAATTAATAAATCACATTGATCCAAAAGGATTTTAACCTTTAAGTTATGTGCAAGAGTGTAATGATTTGCTATATTTATCTCAATAATAATTATGATTACCATTAAACATGTCTGATGTATTAGTAATAATTCAAGCACGTATGACATCAACTCGATTGCCTGCAAAAGTGATGTTACCACTGTGTGGCAAACCCGTTTTACAAGTTATGCTTGAACGCTTACCTAGTTGGCATAAACATATCATTATTGCAACGACGAATGATGGAACTGAACAACCCATTTTAGATTTGTGCGCGCAGTTAAATATAAAAACCTATCAAGGCGACACGCACGACGTGCTAAGTCGTTATTATTTAGCTGCAAAGCATTATGGCGCAAAACCATCAACAACCATAGTCAGGTTAACCAGTGATTGCCCCTTGATTGATGAAGCGCTTTGTACGCAAGTCATTAATGAAAGAACGAGTCAAAATTATGACATGGTTAATTTAGGCCCGCACAGTGGTTACCCTAGAGGGCTAGATTGTTGTGCTTTTTCTTTCAAATTATTAGAAAATACTTATTTAAAAGCCACATCACCCGCCGATCGTGAACATGTGACGTTAGGCATGGCAAAATTTAATACCATAACGACCCACACATTCAGTGCGCATGAAGATTATAGCCACTTTCGCCTAACACTTGATGAACCAGACGATTACAAAGCAATTACCGCTGTTTATGATCATTTTTTGAATAAAGTTGATTTTTCTTATAATGATTTAATAAAAACATTAAAGGAAAACCCTTACCTCACCGATATAAATAAACACGTAGAGCAAAAATCTACTTAAGTTAGGCATAATAATTGTATGTCATTGAACATTATATTTATGACTACCAAAGAATTAGAGAATATTAAATGAATCCAAAAACAATATTAGTTACCGGTGCAACTGGCTATAAAGGAACCGTATTGGTTCCAAAGCTACTGGCTTTAGGCCATCGCGTAATCGCATTTGACACCCAATGGTTTGGTAATTTTTTGCCCTCTCATGACAACCTCTCAGTCATTAAAGGTGACGTACGCGACACTGATACGATTAACTTAGACGGTGTGGATTCTATTATTCATCTTGCTTCTATCGCAAACGATCCCTGTGGTGATTTAAACCCTAAATTAACATGGGAAGTGAGTGCGTTAGCAACTATGCGCTTAGCCGATAAAGCAAAGCGCTCTGGGGTGAAGCAGTTTATTTATGCGTCATCTGGTAGCGTATACGGTATAAAAGATGAAGAACATGTAACTGAAGACTTAACGCTTGAACCTATTTCAGAATACAACAAAACAAAAATGGTTGCAGAGCGTGTTTTACTTAGTTATGCCAGCGATATGGCGGTACAAATTGTTCGCCCAGCAACCGTATGCGGCGTATCTAAACGTATGCGTTTAGATGTTTCTGTTAATATGCTGACAATGCAAGCTCTGAAAAATGGAAAGATTACGGTTTTTGGTGGCGATCAAGTCAGACCAAATATTCATATTGACGATATCACGGATCTCTATATTTATATGTTAGATAATCCAGATAAAGTCTCAGGTGTGTTTAATGCAGGGTTTGAAAATATTTCAATTATGGATATTGCAAAAATGGTGCAGGCTAAAATAGCGTGTGAGATTGATGTAACGCCTTCAAATGACCCTCGTTGTTACCGTATTAACTCAGATAAATTACTCGCAACTGGTTTTACACCCAATAAAAATGTCGACACTGCCATTATCGAAATTATTACAGCTTACAAACAAGGTTTACTAAAAGATGAAGATCATTTTTACAACCTTAAATGGATGCAAAGAGAGGTTCTATGATTAACAACCAGCGAACCCCAGCGGTACCTAATGATTTAGTAGAAGACCTAACAACAAACTATATAGCCAGCCTAACGGCTGTGCTAAAACAGCTAGATAGCAAAAAAATTAAAATCCTTGTTGATGCTTTGCTAACTATGAAAGCAAATAATGGCACGTTGTATTTATGTGGAAATGGTGGTTCGGCTGCAAATGCAATCCACCTAGCAAATGACTTTACATTTGGTATTAGCCCAGAAGGTAATGCACTCAAAGTTGAAGCGTTACCTGCTAACAGCTCTGTTTTAACTTGCTTAGGTAATGATATTGGTTATGAAAATATCTTTGCACATCAGCTAAAAGTTAAAGCGAATAGTCATGATATTTTACTAATTTTATCTGGCAGTGGTAACTCTGAAAATATAATTAGAGCGACTCAACAAGCACTCGATATTGGTATGAAAACAGTCGGTATTTTAGGATTTTGTGGCGGTAAAGTTAAGCCAATGCTTGACCAAGTTTTCCATTTTGAAATCCAGGATATGCAAATATCAGAAGATACCCAAGTTATTGTCGGGCATATTTTAATGAAAGCTCTTTATCTGGAATTACAAAATGACTGACTCACCAATTATTGTTATAGGAAGTAATTCTTTTTCTGGCGCCTCTTTTTGCTCTCACATGCTAAAGCAAGGTAAAAAAATCCTCGCGATCAGCCGCTCTAGTGAACCCGTTAATGCCCTGTTACCTTATAAATGGCAAGATTGCCACACAACGAATCTAGCATTTAAACAACTCGATTTAAATCATCATTTAGATGACATATTAACACATATCAAACAAGAGAATGTTGGCGCAGTTTATAACTTTGCAGCCCAAAGTATGGTAGGACAAAGCTGGGAATACCCAGAGCATTGGTTTATGACCAACGCAGTGTCAACTATCAAATTACACAATGCACTTCGTCAACTCGACAGTTTAGATAAATACATACATATCTCTACACCTGAAGTGTACGGCAGCTGCGAAGGATTGGTTCCTGAGCATAGAAACTACCAACCAAGCACGCCCTATGCTGTATCACGAGCTGCTGCTGATATGAGTCTTCATACATTTTCTGATGTTTATGATTTCCCTGTTGTTTTTACTAGGGCAGCCAACGTGTACGGTGAAGGACAACAACTGTATAGAATAATTCCAAAAACAATACTGTCTATATTATTAGGCAAAAAGCTACCGCTTCATGGTGGCGGCCACTCTACCCGCTCATTTATCCATATTGATGATGTGTCTAGTGCAACACAGTTAATTGGAGAGCAAGGACGTAATGGCGAAATTTATCATATTTCAACAGAGCGTATGATCACAATCCGCGCAATTGTGGAGATGTTATGCAAAATGTTAAACGTCTCATTTGAACAGACATGTGAAATAACAGGTGACCGACTTGGTAAAGACGCTGCTTACCTGCTTGATACTCAAAAAATCAGATCAGAATTACAATGGCAAGACAGTATTTCACTCGAAGACGGCCTTGCCAAAACAATTGATTGGGTCAAAAGCAACCTTGATACTCTAAAAACACAACCACATAACTATATTCATAAAGCCTGAGGTATTCATGCTAGGAAAAGAATTAGATTTATTAAAAAACTACCCTAAATCAAAAAGAGACACCAAGGGAAGAGCCAATGTAATTACCGAAGCTGATAGAGAAATTGCTCGCCAATATGGTAAAGATTTTTTTGATGGTGATCGTACCTATGGATACGGTGGTTTTAGCTACATGTCTCGCTTTTGGCAACCGGTTGTTCCTGATCTTCAATCTCACTTTCAATTAACAAAAGAAAGTTCTTTACTGGATGTAGGTTGCGCCAAAGGCTTCATGCTCTATGACCTGCAACAGCATATCAAAGGTATAAAATTAGCTGGGTTGGATATTTCTAGTTATGCTTTAGAGCATGCCAAAGAAGAAGTTAAACACTTACTTCAACAAGGGGATGCAAAGAGTTTACCTTTCGATGACGATAGCTTTGATGTCGTTATGTCAATCAATACTATCCATAATTTAGATGAAAAAGAATGTGCTATCGCGTTACAAGAAATTGAACGTGTAAGTAAAAGAAAGTCATTTATAACTGTTGATGCCTATCGAAATGATGAAGAAAAAGAACGTATGCTCGAATGGGCATTAACCGCAAAGACCATCATGCATGTTGATGATTGGAAGGTATTCTTTAAAGACCATGGTTACACTGGCGATTTTTACTGGTTCATACCATAGAGATAACTATGAATTTAGAGCAAATAGCAGCAAAAATACGATACACATTATGTGACGTATCGAGTAAAACAAAAACCCCACACTTGGGTAGTTCACTGTCATGTACTGATATATTGACAGCACTTTATTGGCAAGTACTCAATGTAGAACCATCAACACCATCAATGCCAAGCAGGGATTACTTCTTGCTTGGTAAAGGCCATGCTGCAAGTGCACTTTATACCACACTTGCCTATAGGGGTTTTTACCCAGTGGCAGATCTTTATCAACACGGCCAAACCGACTCTGTTTTTGAAGAGCACCCCGGCATAAACTCCCCTAAAGGAGTTGATACCGTTTCGGGATCACTTGGCCATGCGCTTTCACTTGCAACAGGTATGGCATTAACCTGTAAAATTCAAAAAAAAACTAATCGCTTTTATGTCCTCATGGGCGATGGTGAGCTCAATGAAGGAACGATTTGGGAAGCGGCCATGTTTGCAGCCGGTAAACAATTATCCAATCTCGTTGCAATCATTGATTTTAATAAACTTCAAGGCACTGGTGAAAGCTGTGAAATAATGCACCTTGAACCATTAGAAGAAAAATGGCGGGCATTTGGCTGGCACACAATTCGCCTTGATGGTCATGATATTTCGGCTATCAGCGACGCTTTAAAGGATGCGCAATCTTACGACAAACCGGTGTGTATAATCGCTGATACAATTAAAGGAAAAGGTATTTCTTTCATGGAAAACGATAACAACTGGCATTATCGTATACCAACCCAAGATGAAGTTGAAAAAGCAAAACAGGAGTTGGGGCTAAAATGAGAAATGCATTTGCAAATTGTTTGACCGAATTAGCTAAATCCGACACCAGTTTAATGCTTTTCTACGCTGATATCGGTAATCGTTTATTCAATAATCTAAAAGAAGTTGCTCCCGATAGAACAATCAATGCAGGCATCGCCGAAGCAAATATGGCATCAATGGCTGCGGGCTCCGCAATGATGGGCCAAAAACCGTTTATTTATACCATTACGCCATTTACTACAGCGAGAAACTTTGAACAAATAAAAATAGATATCGCTTACCAAAACCAACCCGTTATCATCGTTGGCACGGGCTCAGGCTTATCGTATGCTAATTTAGGGCCCACCCATCATTCGTTTGAAGATATAGCATTAATGCGAAGCTTGCCAAATATGAATATTGTATGCCCTGCCGATTCAGACGAACTCAGCGTATTAATGCCCCAATTAATCAAACTCAACCAGCCGTGTTACTTTAGAATTGGTAAAAAAAATGAGCCAAAGGTTCACAAAATTTTACCTAACCTAAAGTTTGGACATGCATATACAATGCAAGAGGGTCAAACAGTCGCAATATTAGCAACGGGCACGATTATGCCACTCGCGCATGATTTGCTCATTGAACTTCAAAGTAAAGGCATTAACGCCGAGCTTGTTAGTTTTCATACGGTAAAACCACTTGATACTCAATATTTAACCTTAGCCTGTGAGCGCTTTGAACATATAATCACTCTTGAAGAGCACAATGTGAATGGCGGCTTTGGCAGTGCCGTACTTGAATATATTAGTGAACAACCTAAAACACCAAGAGTGCACCGTTTTGGTATCCCAGATAGATTTATTGATCAAGTTCATAGTACTGAAGATGCACGTAAAAAAGCTGGTTTAACTGTTTTAGATATAATAACAACACTAAAAAATAGAGCTGTAATATGATTATCGGTATCGATTTTGATAATACTATTGCTGACTATACAGGTGTGTTTCATCGCGTTGGAGTGATATTAGGCTGGCTTCCAAAAGAAGTGGGACAAACAAAAGAAGATGTGAAAGCATACTTTATTAATGCTGGAAATGAACCAAAGTGGACTGAATTACAAGGTATCGTATATGGGAAAGAAATTAACCAAGCTAAACCTTACCTAGGTTGCCTAGAGGCAATAAAAAGCTTAAAAAAAGAAGGCCATAGTATTTTCATCGTGTCGCATAAGACTAAATACCCAATTATTGGTGATAAAACTAACTTTCATATTGCGGCCACTAATTGGCTAAAAAGTCATGGTTTTACTAATTGTACCGATGGACCTATTGCCTCTGAAAACATATCATTTCATGAAAAACAAGAAATAAAAATAAATCGGATTTCAACTCTCCAATGTGATTTTTTTATTGATGATCTTAGTAGTGTCTTAAATAGCGCTTTATTTCCATTACCAACAGAAAAAATTCTTTTTAATCAAAAGCCACATCCGAGCATTGAGTTAAATACGAGTGATTGGAAGAAAGTTCATCCAATGATTAACTCTTTCATAAATAGGAGGAGTTAAAATGGTGATTTGGCTAACAGGTCGTCAAGGTGCAGGGAAGACAACCTTGGCAAAAATATTGCATAACATATTGGATGAAAAGTTAAACAAAGTAATCCTTCTTGATGGAGATAAACTGCGTGAGGTTTTGGGTAATCAAAATTACGATAACGACTCTCGCTCAGCACTAGCAATGACTTACGCTAGGCTATCAAACATGCTATCTCAACAAGGAGCTACCGTTATTTGTGCAACAGTATCCATGTTTCACAGTGTCAGGGAATGGAACAGGTCAAATAACGCACAATATTTTGAAGTGTATATTAAAGTTGAACCTGACGTATTAATTAAAAGAAACCAAAAACAGCTATATTCCGAAGCTGCGCTAAATAATAAGAATTATCTACATGGGTATGATATTCCTTTTGAAGAACCATTAGCACCGGATTTAATACTTAATAATAACGGTCTAGAAACGCCGCTTGAAGCAGTCAACAAAATTGTAATGGAATTAATAAAATGAAAAAAAAACTTGGTGATTTCACTGGCCTAGCAAAAAATTACTCATTATATAGACCTAGTTACTGCCCTTTAGTATGTAAAGCCATTTTAGGGTTAATCGATAAGAATAATAATGAGATCGATTTTGTAGATGTCGGTGCTGGTACTGGTATTTGGACTCGTATGATCAACCACGCTGGCTTAAATAGTACTGTCGCAATTGAGCCTAATGATGATATGAGAAAGCATGGTATTTTGGACAGTCAAAAAACAAACATCACCTGGGTAAATGGCTCTGGTGAAAATACAACGCTAAATGACAACAGTGCCGATTTACTTTCCATGGCTTCATCATTTCACTGGGTAGATTTTGAAAAAGCAATAAAAGAATTTTCTCGAGTACTACGCCCGGGCGGTTTTTTTACAGCAGTATGGAATCCTCGACATATTGAGTGCAATCCATTACTTGTCGAAATTGAAGAAAAGTTATATGAAATAGCGCCTCATATAAAACGCGTGTCATCTGGGAACTCTGATTTTACCGATACACTAACAGAACGTCTAAGAAATGCCGATGTATTCTCCGATGCTATTTACTTAGAAGGGTTTCATACTATAAAACAAACACCTGAAGAGTATTTAGGCGTCTGGTGGTCAGTGAACGATATTCGAGCACAAGCAGGTGAAGATAAATTTATGCAATTTATGGCTTTTGTCGAAGAAAAAACAAGTAACTTAGATTTTATTGAGACAACTTATAAAACAAGAGCTTGGCTAGCTAGAGTCCGTTAGAATGATTTTTACTACCAAATCGCAAAATCTAATCTCTTTACAGAACATTTTAACAACTGCGAAGATACTCCCGCAATTTTGTTTTACAGCAGAACAATGGAAAAATGAATCTAACGATGTTCTGAATAGTTTTTTTACATTATATAAATGGAGTAATAAAAAGCTAATTGTAAGAAGTAGTGCTGTCTGTGAGGATAGCGCCTTTCAATCATATGCTGGTTATTATGACTCCATACTCAATGTCGAAGGAGTGAAAAAACTAGAAAGTGCGATAGAAAGTGTTTATCAATCATTTGAAAACTACACCCCTAATGATGAAATATTCATTCAACCAATGCTGGAAAATGTAGACATTAGCGGAGTCGCTTTTACAAAAGATCCTTCTAACAATACGCCTTACTATGTTTTAAACTACTCATTGTCCAGTTCAACTGACGCCATAACCGCAGGTACTTCCAATGAGAATGTCAGTTATATATCAAAGCAATTTGATGGATTAGATAAAGAGTCTTGGCAATTTAAATTATGCTCTCTATGTAAAGAACTCGAAAAAATATATGGGCTTGATGCACTAGATATTGAATTTGCAGTTGATAAAAATAAACATTTATACCTATTTCAAGTTAGACCCTTGATAATTAAAAGCCTAGATAATTTTTGCGATCAAGAACATTTTAAAATATTAAAAACGCTAGAAGCAACTATAAGTAGATTCATAAAGCCACACCCTTATTTAAATGGAGAGCGCTCTGTTTTAGGCATTATGCCTGATTGGAATCCAGCCGAAATTATTGGTGTTCGACCTCGCCCACTCGCTCTTTCTTTATATAAAGAGTTAATTACCGATTCAACATGGGCATATCAAAGAAATAATTATGGTTATAAGCAACTAAGAAGCTTTCCTCTTTTACTTTCCTTAGCTGGCTTACCTTATATTGATGTAAGAGTAAGTTTTAATTCATTTATACCTAAAGATACACCTGATAGGCTTGCTGAAAAATTAGTTAATTATTATATAAACGAATTAAAAAATGCCCCCGAAAAGCATGACAAAGTTGAGTTTGATATTATATTTTCTTGCTTTACTTTAGATTTGAACGAGCGTTTAAAACGCTTAAGTGAAGCTGGATTTTCCGAATCTGAATTAATAACATTCACTGAATCACTAAAAAAATTAACAAATAATATAATTAAAAATGATGGCTTATGGAAAAAAGACATCGAAAAGATTAACACACTCCCTAATCGTCGAATAAAAATATTAAGTAGCGACTTATCTAAAGTAGAGAAAATCCACTGGTTGCTGGAAGATTGTAAAAGATATGGCACACTTCCATTTGCAGGGCTTGCGAGAGCTGGTTTTATTGCGGTGCAATTTTTACGCTCAATGGTTGCTAAAAATATAATAACAGAGCAAGACTACAATAAGTTTTTGTCTTCAATTGCGACTGTTAGTTCCACATTAAAACAAGATTTCATTAACCTCCCTCTATCAAGTTTTTTACAGCAGTATGGGCATCTTCGCCCAGGCACATACGACATACTTTCTCCTCGTTATGACAAGGCACCAGAGCGTTACTTTAATCAATCAGATAAAAATGTTAAAGAGCAAACTTTCGATAACTTTACTTTGAGTTTAGAACAGCTTTCCGCTCTTAAAGAGTTATTAGAAAAAAGTGGTATTGAACATGATGTGATATCTCTGTTCTCATTTATAAAAGGTGCAATAGAGGGAAGAGAATATGCCAAGTTTATCTTCACTCATAGCCTAAGTGATGCTCTTGAGCTTATTACAGAGTTAGGACTTGAACATCAGTTAAATACAGATGATATGTCATATGTTGATATATCATCCATACTTAAAACTTATTCAAGTAGCGATGATCTACTAAATATTATTAAAAGCTCTATCGATACTGGGAAAAAAAATCACCTAAAAGCACAGCAGATCACACTCCCGCCACTAATATCGAGTCCATCTGATGCATACTTTTTTAACATGCCTGAAGGTGAACCTAACTATATTACACAAGGTAAAATAACTGCCGAAACAACGATGAATCCAGCTGCATATGAAGAACTGGCAGGAAAAATTGTTTTTATTCCTTCAGCAGATCCTGGATTTGATTGGTTGTTTTCTCATCCAATTGCAGGGCTTATTACTAAATATGGGGGATGTAATAGCCATATGGCGATTAGAGCTGGTGAGCTTAATATACCTTCAGTTATCGGCGCGGGTGAAATTTTATATGCAAAATGGCTTAAAGCCGAAAAATTAGAGCTAGATGCAAACAATAAAAAAGTGATAATTATCAGATGAAATTAATTGGTATAACACAACGAGTTGATATTCATCCAACCTATGGTGAACGTCGTGATGCTTTAGATCAGCGATGGTATCAATTCTTTTTATATTGCGGATTCATACCAATTCTAATCCCTAACTGTATAAAAACTTGTCGTGCTCTGCTTGCTAGAGTCCAGTTAGATGGCTTTGTTTTCACAGGAGGCAATTCGCCAATGCACTATGCTGGGGATGCCCCAGAAAGAGATGATGTAGAGGCTTTTCTAATAGAACATTGCGAAACTGTAGGCTTACCTATTCTAGGCGTATGCAGAGGGATGCAAATGATACAACTTCATTATGGTGGCTCGTTAGACTGTATAAAAGGCCACGTTAATAAGATAATTGAAATAAAAACGGATGAAGAGCAGTTACCTAGATTTGTAAACTCATATCATACTCTAGGGACCACTACAACAAAAAAGCCTTTATTAACAAAAGCTAAAAGTAGTGACAATATAGTCAAAGCAATAGAGCATAGCCGCTATAGTATCTTTGGGATTATGTGGCACCCTGAAAGAAATACCCCCTACTGCGATGAAGATATACAACTTTTCAAGGATATATTTTAAAATGAAAGCCATTATACTTGCCGCAGGTACAGGTTCAAGACTCGAGCATTTAACAACAGATAAGCCAAAGTGCTTAGTGGAGTTATGGCACGAACCATTGCTTAAAAGGCAATTACGCCAACTCAATTCTTTAGGAATAAAAGACACATTAGTCATCACTGGGTTTAAAAGTGAAGCAATATTAGAGTATACAAATAACATTGTGATTAATACTGAATACGATAGCTCGAATATGGTATTTAGCTTAGCTAAGTCAATCGATTGGATTAAAAAACATGCTGACGAAGAATTCATTGTTCTCTATGCAGACATTGCCTACCATACCGATACATTAAAAGAACTAATTAAGCATAAGTCTTCATTCCCTTTAACTGTCCTTGGTAATTTAAAATGGCAAGAACTTTGGGAAATGCGTATGGAAAACCCATATGATGACGCTGAAAGCTTTATATACAATGATCAATTAACATTAACAAATATTGGCAATAAGCTTACAAGTCAATCACAAGCAATGGCCCAATTTATGGGGATGTTTAAAGTAGAAGCAACAGTGCTAATAGAGCAACTGCAACTATTTATTAATGAATCTCATGATTTTAGTGTAAAAAATATGTATATGACTTCGCTTTTACAAAAATTAGCGAACCAATATTTCGTCGACGTACTTTTAATCGACGGTCGCTGGATTGAACTTGATACATTAGCTGATTACACTCTTTATAGTACACAAAATCGCCTTTTCTTTGGCTTAGACTAAGAATAATAAATGTATACAATAATATATGGTATAAGTTCACCGACAGAACTATTTTTAAAATCTTCAATCAATACAGGTAATAATCTATTTGCTTGTACGGATGGTGGAGAGTCCTACAAAGGCACTCAAGCTCTTAGCCTTGAAGATTTGGCGTTAGTCCCTCATGATCAAATTGATAGAATTATTATTTGTTCCATGTTTGTTTCTGAAATATGTAATGGTTTACGTGAAAAAGGCCTGCCATTAGAGCGCACTTATTTTTTTGACCATACAAAGAAAAAACTAATTCATTACAATGCATTATTAGCTAAGCAAGTCAGTAGTGAAGATATCTTATATGCCGTTTACGACCTATCAGTTCATTTAGCATGTTTTGATGTAATTAACTTTGTGGTGTTAGCTGAAATTGCGAGAATAGAGCAACATAAAACACATATTCAATTTATTTTAGTCCACGATCGTTCAACAGTCGGTGAAAACTTTAATACACTTCGATTTCATGATGCTGATGATTACGCATGGCGGATTGAGAAAATAGTCAAAACAGTTTTTACCTGTGTTCCTAGCTACATATCTATTACTGAATTTCCTTTTAAAGAGGACGCTTTTATTTTCCTTGCAACAAAAGAGAACGTCTTCCCTGAATCGTATTATACAAATAAAAAGTCACCCGCTATCAACACTCTCTTACTAAGAAGTGTACCTTTGAAATATGATATGAGCGTCCTCAGCGCACCTTTAGTAGGTAAAAATCTTGCTGCATCTTTTTTAAATTCATTACCCGATAATAAAAAGATCATCGTAATAACACTTCGAGAATACGAAGCGCAGCCAAAAAGAAATAGTGACATTGCTCAGTGGTCTGCATTCCTTGATTCACTTGATTTGACAATATATTGCCCTGTGATTATAAGAGATACATATCAAAGCACTGAAAAACCTGACGACAGGTTAAAAAAATACATCCACTGCCCCCAGGCTTCAATGGACTTTTGTGTCCGTTTAGCACTGTACGAACTAGCCTATATTAATATGGGAGTCTCTAGTGGGCCTAACTACAGTATTAGCTTTGTTAAGGGTGCCCGCTCTATAATTTTCCAAATGATTGATGAAAACAACCCTGCGAGCTCATCTTGGACAGCAAAGCGTTCGGGTTTAGAAATAGGAAAAGATTTTTTCTTTAATGATAGTAAACTTCAAATGACTATTTGGGAAAAAGACGACTTGAATCATCTACAGCACGCTTTCGATCTATTAGTAGCGCGTATTAATAAATTAACAAAAATCAATCCCCAACAAGCAGGTCAGTAATATGAACTTTAAAGTCGCGGTCGGAGTATGCTATGGCAGAGGGGGCTCTTTTTTTCTCCACTCACTCCTTGATGGGCATCCAGAAGTCATTAGCCTCCCCCCTTATATGATGAACTTGGCTCAGCATATTTTTAATACAGCGGATCTTGAAAATAAAGAATTTACCGAACAATTCATCTTAGACTTTAACAATCTATTTGTTGAAAGTTACTCTCAGTGTGTTAGTAACCAGTATATTAACTTTAATAATAATATGGCTAGAACGCAAACAGGGTTACTAAATTTAGATAAGAAAAAGTTTAAAGAAGCGCTTATTTTAGAGTTAGAAAATAAGCCTAAAGCATTCAATATTCGATTTATAGCTATTCATATTATTATATATCAGCTTCTAGGCATTAACACTTCAGATAAAAAAGTTATTTTTTATCAATTACATACTCCTAATTATACTGTAATGAGGAAAATGTATGACGAGTTCAATCACTTATTAGTTTGCCATTCAGTAAGAGATCCTATCGCGTCTTTTATTAGGATGTCTCTTGCTCATTGCAATGACTTGCAAAAGTTACCTGACTATGAAATATCGTTAGGGAGATCTACGGTTGAGTCATGCTTTAGACATTTCTTATATGCTGGAAGCGATCTAACTGGATGTGAAAACAGTAAGAGCCTAGCGATAAAGTTAGAACAACTCCATGCAACCCCTCAACAAACACTTCAACTGGTTACCTCATTTTTACAAATAGGATGGCATGATATTTTACTTGCTGAGACGATTAATCATGGTCAAAATTGGCAAGGGATCATCGGGGATACTACAGGCTTTAATCTTGAAAAAACATTAAACAATAATAGAAAGTATCGCTCTTATGTTGATGAATATGACTTAATTCGATTAGAAAAAATTGCTCGCCAACGTTTTTTAAAATGGGAATACCCTCTGCAATATGAAGATATCACAGAAAAATTAGATTTTGAAAAACCCTATGCTTTCGAGACGTTTTCATTAACTGTATCGAATAAAAATAAAAACCTAACAGATAGAAATGTTGATGCCGATATAACAGTCTGTAGAGGCGAATTACATACAGCCATCCTTAAAACGATCAATTATATGCCAGAGCAATTTGGTGCATTTACCTCAATTTCAACAAATGAGTAATTATTATGGATAACCAAGAACCAACTTATATAGAAGACTACCATGACTTTTTAGACGAAACAGAGCAATCAAAGTTGGGGCTAATGAGTAATGGAACATGGGATCTGGATCCAAGACGCCTCGGTATTATGCTTTCACGATATAAATTTGTATCAAAGATGCTCTCTGGACATAAAAAAACGGTGGAGATTGGTTGTGGTGATGCATTTGGTAGTCGTGTCGTCAGACAAGAAGTTAAGGAACTAACCGTTGCCGATATAGAGCCTCGTTTTATCGAAGATATTATTAAACGTAACTCTGTTAAATGGCCATTAATCCCTGTTGTACATGATATTTTAGAGAAGCCATTTGAGAGCACATTTGATTCGGCCTATTCCTTAGATGTACTTGAACATATTCCAGCAAAATTTGAAGATACATTTATCAATAATATAAAACTATCGCTCAACAATGACGGGGTTGTCATTTTAGGTATGCCATCGTTAGAATCTCAACAATATGCATCACCAGCAAGTAAAGCAGGCCATATCAATTGTAAATCTGGCCATGAATTTAAAGCGCTATGTGATAAGCATTTTAAGCATGTGTTTTTATTTTCTATGAATGATGAAGTTGTCCATACAGGCTTTTATCCTATGGCACACTATTTACTTGCTTTGTGTGTTAAGTAATTAAATGAACGATTTTTTATATAAGCATTTAAAAGCTCCCTGTCATATAAATGAAATTTCAGGCGGTGCAAATAGTCGTGTCTTTAATGTTAAAGATAGTGGAAATGAGTATATATTTAAGCAGTTTTTTACTAAGAACAATGATTATAAAGTTAAGTGTGAGCGAGAATTTTCATTTTTAAAGGCACTAACCCAATATAAAGAAAATAACACAGCTACACCAGTTGCCTGCGATATTGAGTTGGGTTATTTACTTATGTCAAAACTACCTGGTGAGAAAGTAACTCAACCAACAGAACAAAATATAAAAAGTGCATTTAGTTTTATTGTTAATTGTAACTCTCAGCAGCAAAAATTACAGATAATAAATGCAAAAGATGCGGTAAAAAAATTAGCTGACTTTGAATTACTTGTTACTAATCGGTTTTCAATAATTCAAAAGCAAGAAGTTATTTCATCAGCTTTTTTAAGTTTAGTTGAAAATAAAATAATGCCTTTTTTTTATAAAGTACAAAAAGACAACCGTCAACTTAATGGGCAAATGTCGCTTGACTGCAATTACTTATCGCCTTCAGATTTCGGTTTTCATAATATTTTAATAGATCAGAATGAGCTTTATTTTTATGATTTTGAGTATGCTGGCATCGACTCACTTTGGAAACTTACAGCCGATTTTTTCTCTCAACCTCAAATCCCTGTGCCTATTGATAAAATAAGCATTATTAAAGAGTTGCCGTTATTTGGTTTTTTAACTAAAAACAAAAGAGAATTTATAACCGCTTTTCAAATGACTAGAATTAAATGGTGTTTTATTATTGGTAATGTCTTTATTTCAGAAATATATAAAAGAAGGGAATTTGCGGATAAAGCACATATTTTAGATGAAGAAAACACCATAGAAAAAATAGAACGTTATTTAATTGAAACGCATTTTCAAACAAAAATATTAGAAGATATTCTTTAAGGATTATAGCTTGTGAAATGTATCATTTGTAATAATGAAATATCCTCAAGTGTGGATATGTTACATATTAATAAACCAATTGCATCTGATTGTCGAAACGTAAGTTTTACTGCTGATATTTTCCAATGCCAACATTGCCAGCATTATCAAAAGAATATAGATGCTCATTATTTAAATAACATAAATGAAATCTACACTCACTATCGACCTTACTCAGTTCAAAATGGTAAAGAGCAGCTTAATTTTACTGCAGATATCCCCTTTACTCGTTGTAGTGAAATACTAAAAATATCAGAGGAATTTTTGCCTCACGCAAATGCTCAATTTATTGATATAGGTACTGGCAGCGGTGTAATGTTAGAGGCTGTTTCACAGCGTTATTCAAACTGGACTAAAAGTGCATATGATGTATCGGGTGATTACCAGTTAAACTTAACTCAGAAATATAACCTTGCCTCTTTTTATAAAGGCGACTTAAGTAAGATAGATCATCGTTTTGATATAATTACATTGATTCATGTTTTAGAGCATATTACTTCACCACCTCAATTTTTAGATAGTATTAATGCCTTATTGTCTAATAATGGCATAGCCGTAATTCAAGTGCCTAATATTGCCGAGAATGAATGGGACTTTTCTATTTATGATCATGTTTCACATTTCACAAAACATACATTAAAAACACTACTTGATCAGCATTTTAAAAACGTATTCTTTCCTATCAAACAATTAAATAAAGAGATTACTGTTTTAGTATCAAACACCCATACCTTCCCAAAACAAGCGACAAGCCCAATAAAAAATGAGCAGCCACTTTTAGAATCATTTAATCTAAAAATACAGCAGCTGAAAAAATTACCAGCCTGCCACATCTTAGGGACGGGTCCAGCAGCGAGCTTTTGTGCTCATTTTTTAGGTGAAAAATTTCTTGGCTGGGTCGATGAAGATCCTTTAAAAATAGGCAAGGTTATGGCAAATAAAACGATACAAGATGCGAGTGAGCTTCATACATCTCCAATCTTTCTACCTTACCCCTTGTCACAAGTTGAGCAAATAAAAAATCGACTTCCGCAAAATAATTATATTTACTAAATGGAAATACATAAATGAAAGCTGCAGTGTTATTTAAAACAGGAGAGCCTTTAAGAGTGATAGATAACCTCGTTGCTCCTACACTCATAAGAGGGCAAATAAAAGTAGATATTATCTATACTGGGTTATGCCACTCACAACTAATGGAAGCCAAAGGGCTTAGAGGTGAAGATAAATACTTACCTCATTTATTAGGTCACGAAGCTGTCGCAAAAGTAAAAGAAATTGGTCCGCAAGTAAGTAAGGTCGCGATTGGCGATATTGTTGTGCTTGGTTGGATAAAGGGGGAAGGAATAGATGCCCCAGGTGGTATTTATACATACAACGACATTAAAATTAATGCAGGTAGCGTAACCACATTCTCTGAAGAATCCATTGTCTCTGAAAATAGAGTCGTTAAGCTTCCAGAAGGTATGCCATTACAGCTTGCTATACTGCTGGGCTGTGCGTTACCAACAGGTGCAGGGCTAGTTTTAAATCAACTAAAGCCCAAAGAAGACACTAATATTGCCATATTCGGTCTAGGCGGCATTGGCCTAAGTGCACTGATCACAACAACATTATTCAAACCAAATAAACTGATTGCTGTTGATATTGAGCCTGAAAAGCTTGAGTTGGCTAAAGCCTTAGGTGCCACTCACTGCTTTAATGCAAATTCACCAACTTACCTAGAAGAAATTAAAGAGTTAACTTCGGGCGGATGTGATTATACCGTTGAGGCGGGGGGGACATGTCGCTCCATAGAAGCCGCCTTTGAAGTAACAAAAGAGCAAGGAGGTGAATGTATTTTTGCCTCTCACCCTAAAGAAGGTGAAAAGATAAGCTTAGAGCCACACGCCTTTCATCGTGGAAAAAAGATATCTGGTAGCTGGGGTGGTAATTCGTACCCAGACTCTGATATACCCAAACTAGTAAATTTATACAAAGAGCATAATCTACCTCTTGATAAACTACTCTCAGCTAGCTACTCATTAGATGACATAAATAATGCGCTGAACGACCTCGATGAACGAAAAATAACTCGTGCATTAATTTCTATCAACCCACAATTAGATCCAATTAATAACTCATGAATATAGATAACCCAACATTAATAATTGGCGGTGATTCTGTTGTTGGTCGTTATCTACGTGATAAAAATCCCGATTACTTTTATACCTCTAGAAAAGAGAATAGCGAAGCTATTTACTTCGACTTACTCCAGCTAGATAGTTTCAACATAATTGAAAAAGCGATTGTTGAGTATAAAATCAGCACGGTAATTATACTTGCCAGTATAACATCCATTAAACAATGCGAACTGCAGCCTGAACTTACCCTACTCGTAAATGTACAGCGAACTAAATTATTACTTGAAAAAGTGAATAAACTCGGCTGTTTTGTTGTTTTTATATCTACTAATCATGTGTTTGATTGTAAATCAGCTTACAGTGTATGGGATGGGATTAAATCACCCTGCTCAAATTATGGACAGCAAAAGTTTCAGGTTGAAAACTATATCGTCGAAAATAATTTTAATGCGAGTATTATTAGACCATCTAAAATTATTCATCGCCCATACTCTTTAATTGAAAGCATGATCGAATCTCTTAACAAAAAGCAGGTGTTTAATGCATTCAATGACCATTACTTTGCACCAATATCAATTCAGTTTTTTTCAACACTGTTAAAACTGATCATTCAAAATAAAAAGAAAGGGATTTTTCAAATTAGTGGAAAATCAGATCTAAGCTATTATGTTTTTTTAAGAATGCTTGCGAGTAAATTAGACTTAAACTCATCTTTAATCACACCTGTAAGTGCACTCTCAAAAGGTGTTACTCCAAATAAATATGGAACCCTTGAAGCGTATAATACTCTAACCAATACTTTACTATATCAATCTATTGAAGATACCATAAACGATTACTGCCAAGAAAATTAAGGTCATAAAGTGAAAAGAAAAACGGTTTTAGTCATCGGCAATTTCGATATACTCCATCCTGGGCATATTAGGTTGCTAAAGTTCGCTAAAGAATGCGGTGATTACCTTATAGTCGCAGTGAATAATGACAGTAATATGCTAATAAAAAGTAGGGTGTCAGAATTGCATCGCCTTGAAATGGTTCAATCACTTGAGTGTGTGGATGAAGCATTTTTGACTGAACTATGCAGTAATTCTTTAATTGCAAATTATCAGCCTTACGCAGTTGTAAAGGGTAAAGAGTTTGAAGAAAAAGAAAACCCTGAATACAAAGCACTAAAAACATATGGGGGAAAGTTGATTTTTGGCTCTGGTGAGTTTGAATCTAATTCCGAACAATACATTACAAGAACAATAAGCCATGGTCATAACTTTGATTACAAAAAATGTCAAAGTTATGCAACAAGGCACCAGTTTGATTATCAATCAATCAATACGGTATTCTCTCAATTTCGTGAAAACCGTGTTGCTGTAATTGGCGAAATAATCGTTGATGAATATATTCAAGGTACGGCTGTAGGTTTATCTCAAGAAGATCCTACCATTGTAATGACACCAGACAGAACAGATACTTTTCTAGGCGGGGCTGCAATTACAGCTGGCCATATAAAAGGGCTTGGTGCAAAAAATGTAAAGCTTTTTTCTGTACTTGGTAAGGATGATAAGGCTGAGTACGTAAAAAGTCATATTAAAAAGTACAATATTGAAACTGTACTTTTAGATGATAGCAGTCGTCCTACACCATTAAAGTCGCGGTACAGAGCGGGTAATAAAACACTTCTAAGGGTAAACCAAGTTCGCCAACATAAAATTTCTAAAGAAATTCAAACTGACTTATACCACCAACTTCAAAGTAACATTCAGAATTTTGATTTGTTGGTATTTTCTGATTTTAATTATGGATTACTACCTCAAACGCTTGTCGAAAAAATCATT
This sequence comes from Pseudoalteromonas sp. Ld20, assembly GCF_045064175.1. Lineage (NCBI taxonomy): Bacteria > Pseudomonadati > Pseudomonadota > Gammaproteobacteria > Alteromonadales > Pseudoalteromonadaceae > Pseudoalteromonas > Pseudoalteromonas sp. Ld20. The sequence goes on along the minus strand of NZ_JBISHB010000033.1, from coordinate 162,092 downwards.
CTATTATGTAAAAAAAATAATGTACGTATTGTCGCTGACAGTCAAACATCATCTCAAGTTGGTGATATCGCGCGTTATAAAGATATGATGCTAGTTACACCAACAGAAAAAGAAGTCCGCGTTGCTTTAAATAATATCGATGATGGCTTGCCCGTTCTAGCACAAAAACTCTGCGAAAAGGCGAATCCAACATATCTAGTTATTACCCTTGCAGGAGAAGGTGTTTTTATTCATCTGCCAGATCAAAACGGTCAATGGGAAAATGATATGCTGCCAGCTATTAACAGTAATGCGGTTGATCCTGCAGGAGCTGGTGATTGTTTCTTAGCGGCTAGCAGCCTTGCTTTATGTTCAGGCGCTACGCCATGGCAAGCATTTTATATTGCCAGTATCGCAGCTGCTTGCCAAGTTGATACTCTCGGAAACCAGCCACTGTCTTTTAACACTCTGCAACAACGTGTTTTGGAGTCATTTAAACTATGAAAGCAATATTATTAGCAGCAGGATTAGGCACTAGACTCAAACCTCTAACCAATACGATTCCAAAATGTTTAGTGCCTATATCTGGCCGCCCTCTTTTATCTTACTGGTTAGAAAAATTAGCTAATTTGGGTATAAATGAAATACTTATTAACGTTCACTATCTCGCTGAGCAAGTAGAAAACTACATAAGCCAATCCCCCTATAGAGATAAAATAACTATCGTTAAAGAAACCGCATTACTTGGCACTGGCGGAACATTAAAAAACAATGCTCAATTTTGGAAAGATGAAGAAGTAATCGTTATTCATGCTGATAATTTTTGCCTCAGTGATTTAAGCGGCCTTATTAATTCACACAACGTTAAACCTGCTCATGTAGATATGTCGCTATTACTATTTACGTCGAATCAACCGACTCAATGCGGCATTGTCGTTATGGATGCTGATAATGTTATCCATGAATTCCATGAAAAAGTGAGTAACCCACCAGGCAACTTAGCAAGTGGAGCGTTGTTTGTTTTTTCTGACTCTGTTTATGAGCGGTATTTTAAAGAATTAAAAGAGCATACCTTTTACGATTTAAGTAAAGATATAGTGCCTAATATGATTGGAAAAATGCAAGGATGGATCGTAGATGATGAGTATATGGATATCGGCACGCCCGAGAGCTATGAGCGTGCCCAAAAACTAATATAAAAAATTTACACGCCTTTATTCATCACTTTAAGTTGTTCGTCATTGAGAAAATCACAGGGCTTTTTGTAATTATCTTCAAAGTAGCTTTTCATATCAATAATATAATCTTGCCAAAGCGAGAAAAGCTCATCAAATTGTTCTAATGTAAATGCTTCATTTTCATAACTATAAAGCAATGTAATTAGTGGGCAGTGATAATATAATAACGAGCCTTTCATCATATGGTAAATATGACCTAATGGTGAATTTTTAAATGAATACACATACCGTTGCTGTCTTTTAAGTAAATCTGCGGCTTCTTTGATTGTTGTATAAGGTTCGTTACTAATAACTAATAAATGGCTGCACATATCAATAAAGCGCTGTATTTCGTAATCTTCATCATTTAATTTATCCAAACTCAGATTTTCAAAGTATCGCTTCTTGATTAACTCTACCAAAGGAGGCTTATCTAAGCTGTTTTCTGAGTCAATTAATTCATCCGCAGCTAATGAAATAGCGCCTTTAATTTTAGCCCCGTTACCAATATTAAATACATCAGCCAAGGGGTTTAACTCTACTAGTTTTTCCAACTGACTATGTGAAATTTTATATAAGTCGTTAGTATAAACAAAACCATCACCTAAATTACCCGGTAGAGTTTTCTCTGTAACAGGCACACACCCAATACCCTCTTCATCGTCTTTATCTTTTTTATAAAAGCTATGATCACTATGATGCTTTCCAGAAGGTAAACTTCCATTATCAACACCAAATAGATAAACATTCTTAAAACCAAAATTTAAGAAAAATGACAGCGCAGTATTAGAGACAAGTGGGTTGCTATATGGAATTAATGGCAATGTTTTAGAGCGATTTTTTAATGATAGAAAATTAATTAAATCAGTCCCCCCCTCATTACCTTTCAGCGCTAACCCAGACCATTCATATAACTCTGTCGTCTTAGGGTGAACCATATTAACGGCTAATAAATTAACTCGTTTATACGCTTCGATTGGTAAGGAGTCAGCGACTATCTTATAATTAGCGTAAGGCCTTTCTACTAACACATGAAAATCAGCTTGAATACCTATTCGCTCTAAAGATACTAGAGCAGACCCTGCAGCTACAACAATCCCTTTATTTTGATTGTTTTTTAAATAGTCAATAGCCTCATCTAACGATGGGCCATTGCCAACTAAAAACACTGGAATATCTAATAACGAAGCCGGTAGTTTGTCTTTATTCGTAAGAAAAAATTGGTTACTTTCAAGGTGAGAAATTGAGTGAGCAAACCCAGTTATTGCATCATTAAAAAAACCATGTCCCATTTGGAAGCGGAAGTAATCCGCAGCCCAGTTGGCTATTAACTCATTAATGTCACGTCCTGGCGTATGTTGGTAACAAAAGCTTCTGACCGCTGAAAACGCCCCTATATCTTCAACTACACTTTCTAAATCTTGAATGAACGTGTTTTTATCTGCTCCCAGATTAAAGAAAAGACAGTTTCCTTGATCATCAATTTTTTCAATAACATCAAACCAATCAATACAAAATAAACTTGCATAAAACTGCTCTAGATCAGGCTCAATAATAAATAAATAATCGAATTCAGTATGCTTTAATAATTCTGGTATGTGATACCCTAATCCTACGCCAAAAATAATACCTGATGGAAAATCACCAGGTAATTGCTCTATTTTTTTCTCGTCAAACTCTCTCAATTTACGCATAAACTGACCAAGTTTGACCATATACTCAGTGTGAAGGCGTTTATCTGAACTGCTATCCGGATACCCTGTATAGTCCGTTAGACTAAGAACAGGATGGGCAATCTGGCGTTTAACTTGCTCTTGGCTCTGCTCAAGCGGGTTCTGAGAATAAAGGGGGGCTGGGGCATTTTCAGGTATTATATTGCCATGACCACTTAGCGTTACGTGAATACAGAAATCATCTCGTAATGTTAAATTAGATAAAGCACCTATAATTTCAGGGTAATACTGTGTGAAGCACTGCCAATTTCTTTCAAAACGTTGATTTGCTTCAGTTGCAAAAATAGCTTCTCGCTCTTGATGTTTAATTGTATCTTCTAGCTTTTCTGATAATAGGTTAAGCTCTTCATTAATATCATTACTATTCATCGTTGCTATTACCTATTTGATACTTTTATAAACATTTATTTTTTTCTGCGTATTTAAGTGAACACCAATCTTTTTTGCAATAACGCCTTTTCTCTGTATTAACTCCTGTACTGTCGTATTTAACCGTGTTGAGAAGTCAGATAAAAAAAGAGTATCATCTTCAGTTAATACTGTCGGGGAATTGAATACATTTTTTAATAAATCATCTAATTGGTTTAATTCACTTTGAGCTGAATCAATATCATCTTCGAGTATGTATTGATTGATTTTTGATAACTTAGGAAGCAATTGTGATAACAGATTAGCCGACATTCGCGTCTATACCATTCTCATTTAGTGTTTGTTGGCGAACATCATGCGGAATTGCATCCCAAGCAGATTTAATCTCTTTTAACAAATTAGAAACCTCATCGACTATTTCAGGATCATTCTTTATAGTTGCATCGACTAAACGGTCAATCATATATGAATAAAGTGCATATAAATTCTCGGTCACTTCGCCACCTACTTCAAAATCTAAGCACCCTCGCAAGGCCTCGATTATGGCGGTTGCCTTAGATAAGTGTTCTGCTTTTGCTTCCATGTGCTTCTTTTCAATGGCTACTTTTGACATTACCATTTTTTCAATAGCACCCGCCATTAACATTTGGATAATTTCATAGCGATCCGCACCTGCAACTCGAGTCTTAAGTGCTTCTTTTTGATAATTTTTTACTTTTGCATTATACATATTAAAACCTTTTAAAATCAAAAATAGTCATTATGATTTGTTTCTTGTAAACCCAGGCAAGCTAGATAGTTGTGCGCTAAGGTAGGTCTGCGTTGATTGCATTTGTGCCAATAAAACATCTAACCCAGAATACTGTTTTCTTAGTCGCCCTTCTAACTCACCCATTCTAAACTCATGATTAATAACATCATCTTCTAAATCATCAATTTGAGTATTTAAGTTTGTTTCACGTTGCTTCATTATTCCATCCGAATCAACGTAATTTCCTAATAATTCCTCAAATTGTTTTGCTAGACCGTTATCACCAGCAAATGCTTTGCCAATGTCGTCAAAATTTTCATCCATAGCAACACTCAGGCTACGCACGAGTGATGACTTTTCTAAGTAACCATCTTTCTTAACACCTAAACCAATATCAAATATACTCTTAAAAGGACCAGAATCTGTTAAGTTAGTCGAAAGTGTATTCACAAGCTGTGAACTTAATGAACGAATTGTCGCGTCACTATTTAGCGGCTTACCGACTCGAGATTGAAACCCTAACTGACCAACTACATTATTATAGTTTGCAATAAATTCATCGATTAGTTTTGTTGGACTCTCACGGTCATAACTAACCGCAAGCTTTGCTGTTTCACCATCAACACTTTGGCGTTTAGCTGTGATCGTCATATCTTGCACTGCATCTTTAAACGTATTGGTGTCGTTTGTTATTGAAATACCATCGACTTTAATTATTGCACTTTGGGCTTGGTTCTCAGCAGCTATACCAATACCACCAGCACCGCCAGCGTTTGCTACGGTTGAAACGTTATCAAGTTCGGCATTGTCATTAGTGATCACAAGATCATTGTTATCGCCAGTTACATTTGATGTTAAAACTAGCTTAGCCTCAGTGCCTGTGTTAATTATATTTGCTGTCACACCAAAGTTATCATCAGAGTCATTTATCGCATCACGTAATTCAGCTAGAGTAGCGCCTGCATCCACAGTTAAATCAAAGCTTTTGTCTGGGCCTGCAGCAAAAGAAAGCGTTCCTCCAGAAGCACTAACCACATCATCAGTGGTTGTAAAAAGCGAGTCATTGGAAACGGCACGGCTGCCCTGAGCGAGCGCTACAACTTCGATTTTAAAGTCGCCAGGCGTAATATCTTTTGTTGGGGTAACTGAAACGAGATCGCCGTCATCACTGGTTGGTTGTGTGATGTTAGCAATTCGTTTATTGAAGTTATCTGGATCCGCTAGTTTCTCTATCGTATCTTGTAACTTAGAAAGTGCGCCTTTTATTTCACCAATAGCAGAAAGCTCTACTTTGAGTGATTCTTCTTTTTTTACAAAGGCATTCATTTTTGGAACATTTTCAGCGGCAACTGATGCGCTAATGATACTTTCGAGATCCAGCCCCGATCCAATACCTGCGGATGTAATTAGTGGCATACTTCTCTCCTACTATCTGTTCCAAAAAGTGTTAGGCGGTTTGATTCAATAGCAAACCTTTGTTAGTAAGTTTATCGGCAAATTCATCTAAAGCTTTAGCTACTTCTCTAAATTCTTTAGTCGGTATTTCACGAATAACCTCTTCGCTTTTCTTATCAAATACTTTGATAATCGGCGGATCACCATCTTCATCAAATTCAAACACTAAATTAGTTGAAGTAACGGGTATATATTTATTTAATTTTTCTAAGTTCTCTTTTACTTCTTCGATCAGCGCTTTTCTTTCACCTTCTGAATCTAGCTCTTTGCCGTCTTCAACAAACGCAGGTTCTCTTCCAGCAATTTTTACGCCACCTTGTTCAACATTTACTTTTTTATTAACTTCATTTAATTCACTTTTATTTGTAAAAGATGAATTAGCAGACAGATTTTCGTTTGATTTGATTATTGCACTTAAATCAGCCATGGTAGGTCTCCTTCAAAACACAAACAAAGTATAAGTCATTATCAAGCAAAAGCTCAATAATGACTTAGAAACCCATTAGCCTAGTAACGACAGCGCTACTTGTGGACGCTGATTTGCTTGACTTAGAATCGATTGGCTTGCCTGTTGAAGTATTTGTGACTTTGTTAGGCTCGCTGTCTCAGCTGCGAAATCAGTATCTTTTATACGTGATTTTGCTGCACTTAAGTTCTCAGAGATATTTGATTGGTTACGGATTGTTGATTGGAATCGGTTTTGTACCGCACCAAGCTCTGCACGTTTTTTATCAACCACAGCAATCATCGCATCCATACCAGCCATTACAGCTTGTGCATTTGCTTGAGAAGATACACTGATCCCCGACGCTGAAAAGACTGATGAGAAAGCAGTTTCATCTGCAGATGCACCCACTTGCGTACTAATTGTACCCGCTGTAGCACTTAAACTTGCACCCGTTACAGCACTCGCAACACTGGCAATACCTGACATAGTAAAGCCGCCGTCAGCTGCAATAGAGTTAGCTGTGCCACCAACATCTTTCATACTAAAGCTAATATTTTGAATCGCATCAGCACCTACTTGAAAGTTGGCAGAAAATGAGCCATCTAATAAGTTTTGACCACCAAACGTAGTATCGGCAGCTACACGGTTTACTTCTGACGATAATGAACGAATTTCTTCTTGGATAGCCAAGCGATCTTCATCAGTATTAGAACCATTTGATGCTTGCTGTGCCAATGTTCGCATACGCTGAAACATAGATGTTGTTTCATCAAGCGCACCTTCAGCAGTTTGTGCAAGTGAAATACCATCATTTGCGTTACGATTACCTTGATCTAGGCCGCTTATTTGGCTAGTCAAACGGTTAGATATTTGCATACCTGCAGCATCATCTTTCGCACTATTAATACGAAAACCTGATGAAAGGCGTTGAAAGGATGTATCTAGTTGGTTGCCAGACTTCATTAACTGGCGTTGTGCGTTCAAAGAACTCACATTAGTATTTACATATAAAGCCATAATAGCCTCCGCTTTATCATTTTAAATAGAATAACAACGGGATACCCCTACCCTGTTACTATTCCAGACTGAGAGTCCTAGATTTTTAGTTCTCTAAGTCAGTTATCGTCAGATAAAACGGAAACTTTAGCTTTATTTATAATTTTTTAACAATTCTATTTTATTTTAGCCCTGTAACAAGCTTAATGCAGCCTGAGGTCGTTGATTCGCTTGACCTAAAATTGTTTGGCTTGCTTGTTGTAATATTTGGTTTTTAGTTAAATTTGCTGTTTCCATGGCGAAGTCTGCATCTTTAATACGTGACTTAGCAGAGGCTAAGTTTTCAGAAATATTAGCTTGGTTTCGTATTGTAGACTGAAACCGATTTTGAACTGCACCGAGTTCAGCACGCTTTTTATCTACAACGGCAATAAGTGAATCCATTCCAGCCAAAACAGCTTGCGCGTTTACTTGTGACGACACACTAATACCCGCGGCTGTAAATACAGCAGAAAAATCTAAAGTTGTCGATGCCGTTGCACCATCAACAGAACTGACATTTGCTGCAAGTGTTGAAAGCGCCTTTCCACCTACTGCAGATGCTACACCTGCAACACCTGAAATAGTGAAACCACCATTAGCCGCTAATGAATTGGCCGTATCACCAACTGATTGCATACTAAACCCAATTGTTTGCACAGCATCAGCGCCGACTTGAAAGCTTGCAGAGTAAGAACCATCTAGTAAATTTTGGCCGCCGAATGTGGTATCACTGGCGATTCGATTAACTTCATCTGATAGCTGCCTGATCTCTTCTTGGATCGCAAGCCTATCTTCATCAGTATTAGAGCCGTTTGCTGATTGCTGTGCCAATGTTCGAATACGCTGAAATGTTGATGTAATTTCATCAAGTGCACCTTCGGCAGTTTGTGCTAAAGAAATGCCATCATTCGCATTACGATTGCCTTGGTTTAAGCCTAGGATTTGCGACTGTAAACGATCCGATATTTGTAAACCAGCGGCATCATCAGCAGCACTATTAATACGCAACCCAGATGATAAACGTTTAAATGATGTATCTAAGTCGTTTCCAGTTCTTTCTAGCTGTCTTTGTGCATTTAACGCACTGACATTCGTGTTTACAAATAAAGCCATAATAAACTCTCTTCTTATCTGTCAAATTAAAGCCACTTTAATTAAGTGGAATTTTGACAAAGTGACTAGTTACAGCAGCCAAGATATATTGGCCCGGGGCAATAAACTGCCACTTTGCAGGTTAATTTAAAAACTTAATAAGTATTGAGCAATCTTTAGGCCAACTTTATGATTATTTATTGACCTCATAAAAAAAGGGCCTTTAAAAGGCCCTTGAAAGATAAGTTTGAGAGTAGGTTTAAAACAAAAACATTGGCATAGTTTATGCTTTGTATATTATGTTCTTACAAATGTGAGAACACTTCAGGATTTTTAAGCGCCTCCGCTTTATCAATCCGTTTCAGCGCCTTTGTTAATACCCCATTAGACAAAGGCGCTACATTCTTAGTCAATTAATTGACGTCGCTTCAAAATTAATAAATCAGTTATTAACCTAGAAGACTTAATGCTGCCTGTGGACGCTGATTAGCCTGGCTAAGAATTGTTTGGCTTGCCTGTTGTAGAATCTGCATTTTAGTTAAGTTAGCAGTTTCTTGTGCAAAGTCAGTATCTTTAATACGTGATTTTGCAGCACTTAAATTTTCAGAAATATTCGATTGGTTACGAATAGTTGACTGGAACCTGTTTTGAACAGCACCTAGCTCCGCACGTTTTTTATCTACTACCGCGATAAGCGAATCCATACCCGCCATTACCGCTTGTGCATTGGCCTGTGACGATACACTGATACCACCAGCAGTAAACACTGATGAAAATGCTGTTTCATCTGCTGATGCGCCTACTTGCGAACTAATCGTTCCAGCTGTAGCACTTAAGCTAGCACCGGTTACCGCACTGGCAACACCTGCAATGCCTGACATGGTGAAACCACCATTATCCGCTATAGAGTTAGCCGTTCCACCAACTGATGCCATACTAAAGCTGATATTCTGAACAGCGTCAGCGCCTACTTGGAAGTTAGCTGAGAAAGAGCCATCTAATAGGTTTTGACCACCAAACGTTGTATCTGCAGCAACACGATTCACTTCTGATGATAATGAACGAATCTCTTCTTGAATTGCTAAGCGATCTTCATCTGTGTTTGAACCATTCGCTGCTTGTTGTGCAAGTGTACGCATACGTTGAAACATTGAAGTTGTTTCGTCTAGTGCACCCTCAGCAGTTTGAGCTAATGAAATACCATCGTTTGCGTTACGGTTACCTTGGTTAAGGCCATTAATTTGTGACGTTAAACGGTCAGAAATTTGTAGACCCGCTGCATCATCTTTCGCACTGTTGATACGAAAACCTGATGATAAACGTTGAAATGATGTATCTAGTGCATTACCAGAATTGTTTAATTGTCTTTGTGCGTTTAACGCGCTAACATTTGTATTTACATATAAAGCCATGATATCTCTCCCGAAGTAAACTTATCATTTACTCTCAAACTTACTGGATTAAGCAGTGGTTGTTATTTTCAACGCTTTGCTTGGTTAATTAAGTTATCGGTCTACTCAAAAAATCCTTTAGCTTTTTTTTAAGTTTTTTTAATAAAAAACATTAATCCATTGTAATTTAATAACTTTTAAATTAAATACAATTGATTTCAATGGTCAAATAATGCAGAGATCACAACTGCTATTTTTTACTAAGATAATATTTTAGGAAGCTATAAGTGTCTAAATATAAAAGATATAAGTTTAAAGGAAGGAAAAAATAAGAGTAAGGCAACAGATTGCCTTACTCTTTATACTTTATAGATAATCGAACAGTGATAAATTAGCTAAGCGGCCAAATGTTGCCTGCGAGGCTTGTAATGCAGTTTCTTGTTTGGTGAGTTCAGTTATGGCTTCGGCCATATCGAGTTCAACTAAGTCAGCTCGCGATGCTTTATTATTCACATCACGATCGCTGTTAGAGTCTGTTACCTTTTCCGTTGTATTAAGTCGCCCACCCAAACCGGCTTGCGTCAAAGAGACATTATTTTTTGCATTATCAATTTGAGTCATTGCATCAGCTAATACTTGCTCATAATCATCTTGGTTAATTGTGGTGTCAGTCAAGCCTGCGATTAAATCACTTAATGTATTTAAAATATTCTCTTTTTGAGGGGCTTCTAATGTAAAATCCACTTGCCCACTCGCTACAGGACTAATGTCAATTTCCATTCCTGCAAAGTTGATTGTTCCGTTATCAAAGCTACCTGATTCAATAATGTTCCCCCCCTGCTCTACTTGATATGTATTAGGGGTCCCCGCGGTCGTTATCACATTATATGTATTTGCGCCTGCGACTGCATTTGGATCTGCGTTATAACTCGCTTTGTGAAACGCATCAAACTCAGCCTGTTCTTTTACATAAACTTTGGCGCTTGTGATCCCACCGCTTGCAACACCATCATTGGATGTGAGGTTTAAGCGCGCATTTACTTTTTCAAACACATCAAAACCATTGTCGCTGGATTTTATTTCTACACCTTCAGCTACTTTGATCTTATGTTGGCCTTGATCACCGCCGTACTCATACTTACTCGACGTAGAATTAAAGCTGTAAGTTTGCGTGTTATCTTGGTAACCAGAAAAAATATACTTATTGTCTTCTGTTTTAGCATTCATTAAATCATGTACATTACTTTGAATTGATTTGATTTCTTCTGCAATACCTTGACGATCTATATCGCTATATGCACCATTACCAGCCTGAATAGCTAATGTATGTGCTTTTTCAAGTGAAAGTTTGATATTTTCAAGCACACTTTCTTGAATATTTAAACGACTGGTCAACATAGTAATATTTTTACTAAACTGTTCATTTGTTTGAATTTTATCTGTATATAGTAATGCACGTGCAGTCGCTGAGGGGTCATCTGAAGCAGTTAAAACACGTTTTTGAGTATTAACTTGCTCTTGTGCTTTATTGACATTTTGTTGGTTTTTCAAAATAGAATTCACACTACTTTGATACATTAAATTGTTTGATAAACGCATAATTACCTCGTAGCACCAAGTAAAGTGTCAAAAATAGTACGGGATGTCGCAAGCACCTGAGCTGACGCTGCATAAGATTGCTGAAAGCGCAGTAAATTGGCCGCCTCTTCATCAAGATTAACCCCTGATAATGATTCATACCAAGCCTCTGATTGCTTTGCCAACGCTTCAAAGGCTGCACCATTTGTTTTTGCTTGGTTAGTTACAACGCCTACATCTGTTACTAAAGCCCCATAAGCTTGATTAAAGGTCTTATGATTATCTGCTGTCGCTGTGGTGACAACATTTTGACGCACTAACTCACCATTTTGTAACTCAGCTAGTTTTAACCCATTACGGTTATCATCAAAGCCACCTGTATTAAACTCTAATGTAAAGGTATCACCTGTTGCTGGCGTGCCTTCAATATTAAAATCAAAACCATAACCATCAAACGGAGCGCCTGCTTGAGCTAAAATATTCTCAGCCGGTGGCGTTATTGTAAATGTACTCGTACCGCTGCCGTCTGTAATTGTATACTCGTTTAAATTCGCTGTTTTAACTAAACTAACATCACCATTAGTCAGCCCTGGCGGTGTTGCTGTAAAACCACCGGAGTCAATACTCGTCACATCACCTACAGATATACTCGCTTCACTGGTGTTATTAATATCATTTGCGGTACGAATTGGAGCAGCTAATGCTAAATCTTCTGGCCTATTCGTTGCCATTTCTAAGCTAGATGCAGCCTGAGCATTCAGTTTTATCTGAAATTGATCATCAACGTTTCCCGTACCAGAGACATTAATCTGCAAACCAAACGATTCACCACTGGTAATCGTTGATGAATCAACAATACCGCCAACAATATTAGCCGTAGAGGCACTGCCGAGTGGCTCACCTTTATTATCAACAGGCTGAATTTCAACTGTCGTTGCACTGGTATAAGTAATAACAAAGTCACTTGCAGGTATTTCGCTGCCTTTGCCAGGCTCTAATGTGGCAGTCATTGCCGCTGTACCTGTATTAGCTTGGTATGCAAACCCACCGGTTGTAGGTATAGTAAAAATATCGCCACCTAGCTCACCATTACCATCCATTCCAAGCCTATTTTGCTGATTAAATGCATCTGCAATCGCAAGTCCCATTTGCCCTAACTGGTTTTGTGCTGGTACTAATACATCATCACGAAATGCCAGCAGTCCACCAATTTTACCTTTTAGTTTACCTACATCAACTTCAAGCGGCACAGCTTTGCCGTCGTTTATATCTAGGTGAAGTTCTTTAAAGTTAGGATCAGGGTCACCGCGCATTGAAAATAAATTAAATGAACCACTTTGCATTACAAGTGCTTCTCCTGTGCCCATAAACACCAGTTTTTCACCATTAGGGCCGTCTAACGTTTCAATATCAACCAACTCTGATAACTCGCGTATTGCTTGATCACGTTCGTTAAACATGGAACTTGCATCAGCAGCATTTCGCGTCCCATTAACAGCTGCGACTTGTTTGTTAAGCTTGCTGATATTCTGTACTAACGTATTCGCTTCCCCAGAAAATATTTCAAGCTGCTCGTTCACAATATTTTTTTGATCAAATACGATCCCAGATAAACGCTCCATTTGACTAATTAAATTTTGCGCATCAGTCATTACTAGCGAGCGGGCAACCGTTGAAGAGGGCTGATTTAAACTCTCCTGCACATTATTAAAAAGGGAGTTTATACTGGTAGATAAGCTATTAGACTCTTGAGAGAATAATGTATCTACTCGGCCAGCTTCGCTAACAAATTGATCAAAGAATGCTTTATTTGAAGTATCGCGATTTAGTTGTTTTTGTGCGAACTCATTAAGTAATCTGTACGTATCACCACGACCAACTTGATTGTCGATCATAGTCATGTGCTCTGTACGCTCGCGCACATAGCCCACTGTATTTACATTGGCAATATTCTTGCTGGTCGTTTGCAGTAATTCTGTATTAGCACGTACACCAGAATTAGCAATGTCTAACAAATTAAACGACATTTTAATTTACTCCTTGGCGAACCAATGTTGCCGCCAATGTTTTAAGCTCAGTGCGATTAAGTACCTGCTTAATTTTATCGGCATAATTGGGGTCGGTTGCATACCCCGCTTTTTGTAATGAATCTAAAAAAGCGGCGGGTTTTGCGGTATTTTGTAAGGCTTCTTGATAACGTGGGTTTTGCGTCAAAAATTCAACAAAGTCATTTACACTGTCTTTGATTGAGTCATAGGCTCTAAAGCTAGCCTGTTTTTTAACAGGCATACCTTCTTCAAATTCAAGTGTAACTTTACTGGCTTTATCACCTTGCCAGCTTCTATCTGACTTAATATTGAATAAATTAAATGAGCTATTACCATCACTTTTATTAATAATGTGTTTCCCCCAGCCAGTCTCAAGTGCAGCTTGTGCAACCATTACAGCTGGGTTTAACCCTATTTTTTCTGCGGCTGTTTTAGCGTGCTCCCACACACTTGAGATAAACTCTTCAGCATTTTCAAACTGTGGTTTTTGCTGCTTTTGCGCTTTACTGGCAGAGGCTGAGTCAACGCTAGCATCAGTACTTTTACCGTTTGCACGGTTATCACTTGAAAACTCATTAACTGAGCGCAGTACAGACCCTGGCATAAAGTTTTTAGTATCTGGGGAGAGTTGTTGAACAATAATATCAGCCAAACCTAGCGAGCCTTTTGAAGAAAGCTCAACGGATAGTTGCTGGTCATGCATTTCTTCAAAGAACTTTACACCGCTTGAATTAAATGGACTTTCTTTATCCTCAAAGGCTTCATTTGCTTTGCGCATACTTTTAAGTAACATTTGCGTAAAGATAGATTCAAATTGTGCCGCTGCTTTTTTCAGCGCTTCTTTAGACGCTTCAGGCGAAGCCCCGCCCTTTAAGGCCTCTTGACGAAGTGAGTCAAGATTCCCTAGATCAAAGAAGTTTTGTTTATCGAGATGATTAGTATCCATCAGCAATTTGACACAATAGTTAATAATACTACTAACAATGCAATAATTGAGCCAAATATCATGTTGGCGTGTTGGCGTGTTGGCGTGTTGGCGTGAAAGTAAAACAAGTATGCTAGGTGGTTACAAAGTAAAGTTAGCCTCGGCTAGATTTTTTATCCAGTAAACAAATGTCTACAATGTCGCGAAGGCGGTAATGTAGACATTCGTGAATGTCGCTAATAGATCACATGTTAAATCACAACAAGCTGTCCATTTATTGCCCCTGCTTCTTTTAGTGCTTCTAAAATGGCCATTAAATCACCAGGTGCTGCGCCCACTTCATTAATAGCACGCACTAAGTCATCAAGGCTTACACCTGGATTAAAAACAAAAGCACGCGAATCATCTTCGTTCACATCTATTATACTTTGATTAGTAACGACCGTTTCCCCTTCAGCCAGTGGGTTTGGCTGCGCCACATTTTGCTGCTCTGCAATTGTTACCGTTAAACCACCATGAGTAATTGCCGCAGGTTGTAATTTTACATTTTTGCCAATCACAATCGTACCAGTGCGCGAATTAACAATGATTTTTGCGGCGGTATCAGCAGGCTTAAACTCTAAATTTTCAAGTGTTGATAAGTAAGAAACACGTTGCGATACATCTCTTGGAGCAATTACACGTATTGATGCGGCATCTATCGCTGTTGCGCTATTTGGCCCGACCAGATCATTTATCACCTGCTCTAAACGTTTTGCCGTTGTAAAGTCAGGGCGATTTAAATTAAATGTAATATAGTCGCCTTGCATAAAAGGGCTTTTAATCGCACGCTCCACAGTCGCACCATTTGGAATACGCCCCACTGTGGGTGTATTTATAACAACACGGCTACCATCGGCTCCTTCAGCGCCAAGTCCACCAACAATTAAACTCCCTTGCGCTATTGCATACGTATTACCATCAACCCCTTTTAGAAAGGTTTGAATTAAGGTACCACCACGTAAACTACCCGCGCTGCCAATTGAAGAAACGGTAATATCAATTCTTTGTCCTGGTTTTCTAAATGCGGGCAATTCTGCATGGACTGCAACAGCAGCCACATTTTTAATTTTTGGTTTTAAAGTAGCTGGTAATGTAATACCAAAACTATTTAACATACCTTTAAAGCTTTGTTCAGTGAATCTGCTTTGCTCACCAGTGCCAGGTAAACCTACAACCAAACCATACCCTACGAGTTGATTTGAACGAACACCTTCAACCATTGATACATCTTTAATACGCTCTGCAAAAACATTGGCGTGCCAACCTAATAAGCAAAGAGTAATTAATACTTTAAAGCCATTCATAATAACGATCCTTTAAAAAGGGAACAGTGCACTACTGAAGAACTGCGTTAACCAACCCGCACTTTGAGACTCTTGTAATTGCCCTTTGCCTGAATATTGAATTCTCGCATTAGCAATGCGATTAGAGGTAACTGTATTATCTGCAGTAACATCTTGTGGACGCACAAGCCCTTCGAGTCGAATAAACTCTTCACCTGTATTCAACGTCAGCCACTTTTCACCACGAATCACTAAATTTCCATTTGGTAACACACGCATTACGTTTACTGAAATATCACCAAATAAACTATTTGATTGGTTTGATTTTAAATCGCCATTAAAAGACGAGCCACTGCCAATGCCAAATTGAATGCTATCGCCACCAATATTAACCGGCAACCCCCCTAACCCAACAACAGGATCAAGACTTGCGTCACTTGTTTTATCAGTTTGAGTTTTTGCAGCTTTTGATGACTGTGTTGACTCTTGCAGTTTCACCGTAATAATATCGCCTGTGCGCAGTGCTTTTTTATCTGAATAAAGATCATTCGATAAATAACTATCAAATAGTGAACCTGTCGCTACAACTTGCTCTGTTGCAGGCTCTGGATACATAGGCGCATAGTAAGGGTCATCCTGAACCACATCAGTATTTTGGCTTGTCATACAGCCACTTAAAAATAATACACCCGTTAAGGTTATGGTAAAATTACGCATCACTTTGCCCCTAATCATTAAAGTTGCTGATTGATATAACTCATCATTTCATCCACAGCTGAAATAACTTTTGAGTTCATTTCATAAATACGCTGCGTCTCAATCAAGTTAACCAATTCTTCGGTCACATTAACATTAGACGTTTCTAATGCGCCTTGTACCACAGAACCTAAGCCTTCTAGACCTGGATTACCTTGCACTGGAGCACCACTGACGGCAGTCTCTGTATATAAGTTTTGACCAACAGGCTCTAAACCCGATGGATTAATAAAATCACTAATTGTTAGCTGCCCAATCACGACATTCTCAGCCTGCCCTGCAACACGTACAGATACTTCGCCGTCTTGCGAAATTGTGATGGACTGTGCATCATCAGGTACATTCATTTCAGGTTGAACCGGAAAACCTGCACCAGCGGTTACAATTCGACCATCTTCATCTGTCGTAAATTGGCCGTTTCGCGAATAGGCAATATTGCCATCTGGTTGTAGTATTTCGAAAAAACCAGGACCCGAAATCATCCAATCTAAGGAGTTTTCAGTGGTCAACATATTACCTTGAGAAAAGTTCTTTTGATTGGCAACAACCTTAGCACCCGCACCAAGCATTAAACCTGATGGCATTTCTGTATCTTGCGATGAACGACCACCCGGCTGGTTAATATTTTGATAAAGTAAGTCTTCAAACACCGCTCGGCTCTTTTTATAACCGACAGTACTGGCATTGGCTAAGTTATTTGAGATCACCGAAATATCGGTTTGTTGGGCATCTAAGCCTGTTTTACTGATCCACAATGCAGGATTCATTTTTGTGTCCTCTCAATAAGGTTAAACAATGCGCATCAACTGAGTTTGACGTTCGTCAATTTCTTCAGCTGTTTTCATTAACTTAACTTGTAATTCAAATTGGCGTTGATGGCTTATCATATCCACCATCTCATGTACGGGGTTCACGTTTGACATCTCTAACATACCGCTCATCACTTTAACGTTTGGTGAGATATCACAAAACCCACATAAATCATCAATGAGTAACTCAGGCTTTGGTCTAAACAGGCCATCATTGCCTTTTTCAAGTTCAGAGTTATTTGCCTTAATGACCTTAAGGCGATCAACCACCTCTAAGAAGTTTGCTGGCGCACCTTGCGGGCGAACCTGAATCGCTCCGTCTTCACTAAACTCTAATTTTTCAATTGGTAACGGCAAAATGATCGGGCCACCCTCACCTATTACCTGACGACCATGACTCGTTATTAAAGCACCATCAGGGGTGATATTTAGTGTACCAACTTTAGTATAAGCTTCTTTGCCTGATGCATCTTGAACACTTAGCCAACCTTTATCGCTCAAAGCAATATCTAAATCACGGCCCGTTTCAACGATACCGCCTGAGGTCATGTTTGAACCTGGTCGCTCTTGCATTGAGAAAACGCGGGTAGGTAAACCTTCTCCAAAAGCTTGCATCGAACGAGCTTGTGCAAAGTCCGCTTTAAATCCAGTCGTATTGGCATTTGCTAAATTGTTTGCTTTGAGCGCGAGGCCCCGCATACTTTGCTTAGCCCCAGACGCTGCAATGTAGACCATCTTGTCCATAACATCGACTCACGTTAAAATTCTATAACGTAATAAATGCAAGATAAGTGCCACAATAAATTGACGCTAATTTAAGCTAAGGCCCACGGGCAAAGAATAAGAATAAATTAGGCAAAGCAGTAATCAAATCGGGGGATTAAAAAAGGCCGCCAATTGCAGGCAGCCTAGGTGTCGGATCGTAAATAAGAACCTTACAGTATTAACTCTTAACTTAAGTTCAAGTTAATGATTAACGGATCTGCAAGATTGCTTGTTGTAATGTAGAGTTAACTTCAAGTGCACGTGAATTTGCTTGGAAGTTACGTTGTGCACTGATCAAATCAACCAATTCATTGGTTAAGTTTACATTTGACTGCTCTAGAGCAGATGAGTTAATTGAACCCAATGTACCTGATCCTGGCTCACCAGCAATTGGCTCACCCGATGTTAAGCTCTTTTTCCATGAAGTATCACCTGCTTGCTGTAGGCCTTGTGAGTTTGAAAAGCGAACCATAGCCACTTGGCCTAAGAATGAGGTATCACCATTGCTGTATGACGCAACGACCTTACCATCTGTACCAATATCAATCCCCGCTAAACGCCCCACTGTCGCACCATCTTGCTCAAGTGCTTTAACTTCAAAACGACTTGCGTATTGAGTCGGTACTTTATTACTCGTACCTGCAGAGTCACGCCAATTTACCGTAATTTCGTTCGGAAATTGTGCGCCATTACTCAATAAAGTGCTTAAACCTGCCGCAGCACCTGATGGCAATACTACATCAGGAAAAGTTGTTTCTGGCGCTGCTACATCAGGTAAACCTGCGGCAGTAAATTGCAATGAATCAATCGGGGTATGTGCTCCAGTTGCTGTTGCAGCACCCGTTATATCAAACGGTTGTTTATCCATCGTGGCATAAACACTCCAGCTATTTGCATTGGTCGCAGGATCTTGCTTTACAAAAAATAACTGCGCAACGTGAGGTTGACCTAACGAATCATAAATTGTTGTAGACGTTGACGAGTTATAACTCGTGCTATCGGTAGGATCAAATGTAGAAGTAGTAGGCACATCTGAACGCGAATCTAAATTCATTGAACTATAAATATTGCTCGTATGACGCGGTGCTCCTGATGCATCAGGGATCTGAATCGGTGAAGTCGTACTTAAACTTACAGATGTTGTATTGCCTGTAGAAGGGTCAACAGGGAAGCCTTGCAAGTAATTACCACGTGCATCAACAACAAAGTTATCTTTATTGAGCTTAAAAGCACCTGCACGAGAATATGAAAAATCTTGCGATGCTATATCTTCACTCATTGCAAAATAACCTTCACCCGTGATTGCTAAATCTAATGAGTTTTGAGTAAACTTAAGTGAACCTTGGTGGAATTGTTGCGCCACCATGGTGGTTTGTACACCATCACCATTTTTTGTTTTGCCCGAGCTAAAAACTGACGATGCATACACATCAGCAAATTCAGCGCGCGACTCTTTAAAACCGGTCGTATTTACGTTAGCAATATTATTTGCAGTTACATCCAAATCTTTTTGTGCGGCTGCAATGCCAGTTAATGCAATATTGAAGCTCATAATTCACCTCTAATCTGTCAATGTTTAGCCGAAAGAAGGCTAACTAATTATTAAAATTTCTACGCGATTTCTGCAACGTCAGTTAGCCTAACCGCACCTTCTTTTGTGTTAACGATAATGCCATTAGCACCATTAATATTCACACTTTCGATATTCTTAAAAGTTGCAACAGGTAAACTTGTAAACTCACCATTAAGCTGCCCTTCTGCTTTAATTTTGTACTCACCTGGAGGTAAACGTTCCCCATCGGCATTTTTACCATCCCATGCAAAACGCACAGCACCCGCTGGTTGAGCCCCCATATCAATGGTACGTACCAACTGCCCTGAAGAATCTTCGATTCGTAGCATCAAGCTTTCAACGGGGCCTTCAGCAACAGCAGTCCCGCGAGCATCACCAGTGTCATTCAAATCTAACTTATCAGACTCTAATAACGCCTGCTTACCCACTAGAGTTGAGGCTTGTAATGCTGAATTCGATGTCATTGACGCTGCCAGTGACTGAAAGTTGCTATTTAAATTCGAGATCCCTTCAGCCATAGTAAAACTGGTCATCTGTGCGATCATCTGATCATTGTCGGCCGGCTTACTAGGATCTTGAAATGACAACTGTTGAGTTAGCAGCGAGAAAAAATCTTCTTGCGTTAACTCATCGCTTTTTTGCTCACTCGCTACCTGTTTATCTTGCCACTTGAGCGAATCTAAATAGGTTGACGATGCTGTGCTGATATCGTTACTCATAACCTTTCCTCAATTACCGCTGCCCAAGCAACAGTGTTTTGCTTAACATTTGCTTTGCTGCATCAGCAACTTGCACATTTGTTTGATAAGAGCGTGAGGCAGAAATCATATTAGCCATTTCTTCAACAACGTTAACATTAGGTTTGTAGATATAACCATTTTCATCCGCACTTGGATGGTTCGGGTTATATTCTATTTGCAGTGGCTTATTACTCTCCACGATCCCTAACACTTTTACGCCAACAGACGACCCCTGTTTGTTGCCGTGCGATTCCGAGGCTTTACTCAACTCCGCAGCAAACACAGCGTGGCGTGCTCGATAAGTCTTGTCTTGGCTTGAGCTAATAGTATTGGCATTAGAAATATTACTGGCTGTGGTATTTAAGCGTACATTCTGTGCACTCATACCTGTACCTGAAATATCGAAAACGTTATATAAACTCATGCTTAGGCTCCTTGACTACCGAGGGCTTTTTTAAGGCCTTTAATTTTACCGCTCATAAACTGCAGGCTTGCCTGATACTCTAATGAGTTCTTTGTATACAAGTTTCGTTCCACTTGTATATCCACTGAGTTACCATCACCTGTATCTGTTTGATTTGGCGAGCGAAACATTTCACTATTACCTACATAACGACTGCCGCCGGCAATGTGTTTAGCGTTGGTTGTTACCATGCTGTTGCCGCTTTGCTGGTGGCTTTTTGCCGTTTTAAGTGCAGACGCAAAATCGATATCTTTCGCTTTATAGCCTGGCGTATCAGCATTAGCGATATTGGTTGCTAATAACTCTGCTCGCTGCGAACGGATCAACATTGCGTGAGGATGCACCCCAAATGCTTTATCAAAACTGATAGCCATAACCATCTCCAAAAAATTGACTTAAGTTGATTAATGCAAAAGACGAGCCAGTTTAATGAACACAATAAAGGAAGGATTAACTTATTAATTATAAAGAAAAACGGTGCTTATACGGCACCGTTTTTTTAGGAGTAGCTAGAAGTGAATTAGTTATTTTTTTTGATAAATAATTCCAGGGTTGCACCTAACCATATCAAACTCATCACTGAGTCCCGACATTGACTCTGACGCTCCTAAAAACAAAAAGCCCTTAGGGTTAAGCGCTTGAGCAAATTGGGCAATAATTTTTGCTTTCACTTCAGGTGAAAAATAAATCAATACGTTACGGCAAAAAATAATATCAAACTTCCCCATCAGCGCATACGAGTCCAATAAATTTAGGTGTCTAAAACTAACCAGTTTTTTAATAGGATCAACAACCTGCGCCATGCCATTGCCGCTGTCTTTAAAAAACTTTTTACGGCGCTCTACTGACAAACCACGAGCTAAAGCGAGTGAATCATATTCTGCATGTTTACACATATCTAGCATCGTATTAGAAATATCAGTGCCAATTATCTGAGCACCCATTTTTAATACACCAGGCTGCTTAGCCTGAAATTCAGCAACCGACATTGCAATTGAGTAAGGCTCCTGCCCAGAAGAGCTCGCCGCAGACCATATTTTTAATGGCCTACGTAACTCTTTATGCTCAGGAAACAATTTAGATTGCAATAACTCAAAAGGATATTGATCCCTGAACCAAAGTGTTTCATTTGTTGTCATTGCATCAACAACTGCAGCGCGTAACTGACGCTCATGTGGGCTGAGTGTTTTACTAACCAATTGCGAAAGCGATTCAACTTTAAAGCGCACCATTAAAGGCGCAAGTCTGCTTTTAACTAAATAAAGCTTATTATCGCCTAACACAATGCCGCATTGTTGCTCTAAAAAAGAACGAAATTGATTATACTCGCCTTGCTCTAAATGCTTATTTTCCAAAGTAACACCACCTATCAGAATTAGTCACAATGAACCCATTTTTTTACTGCTGTTGCCAATTCATCTGGGTTAAATTTTGCAATAAAGTCATCAGCACCGACTTTTTCAATCATTGCTTGATTAAACACACCACTAAGCGATGTATGTAAAATAACATGTAACGGCGCAAGTTTTGGATCAGCTTTAATTTCAGCGGTAAGAGTATAGCCGTCCATTTCAGGCATTTCTACATCTGAAATCAACAAACCAACACGTTCAGTAATATCATGTTTGCAATCAAGTTCTGCAATTTCACGAAGACGAATTAATGCCTCTTTACCATTTTTAGCGAGTTCAGTTTGAACACCTAAGGGTTCCAGAGCACGTTTTACTTGGTTACGCGCAACGGCTGAGTCATCAGCAATAAAGACGATACGCTCACCTAAGTCTTTTTGAATTTCACCATCACTAGCGATTTCGGCGCTAACTTCTGTATTTACAGGGCAGATTTCATTCAAGATTTTTTCTACATCAAGAATTTCAACCAACTCATTTTCAATTTCGGTCACTGCCGTTAAATATGAATATCGACCAGCCCCAGATGGCGGCGGCATTATTTTTTCCCAATTCATATTAACAATACGTTCAACACCACCCACTAAAAACCCTTGAACGGAGCGGTTATATTCAGCAATGATGATAAAACTATCTTTTATATTTTCGATTGCAGGGCCACCAACGGCCATAGATAAATCAATAACAGAAATTGTCTGCCCACGTATATGTGCAACACCTCGAATATACGCATTTGATTTTGGCATATTGGTTAAAGGAGGGCATTGTAGTACTTCTCTCACTTTAAACACGTTTATACCAAAGCGCTGCCGCCCTCTTAGCTTGAATAATAATAATTCAAGGCGGTTTTGCCCAACCAACTGAGTACGTTGGTTCACTGAGTCTAAAATGCCTGCCATTTCAATCTCCTAAAGAAAGCGAATAATAACGGAACAATAATTGCTTTCTTTCTTTAAAGCTACATAACATCGCGGGAGCGTCTATTCTTTGACGCTAAATATATATACCCTGTTTTCAACAATAAGCATAGTCGAAACATTATGAGTTTGTTAAAAAAAAGCCGAAGATACAGTGTTTTTTATTTTCTTGCTAGCCAATTTCTAGTATCACCTCTATACGCTCAATCTTACAGCAAGGAAGAATTACAAGAACTTGCGGTTTCGTATGTGGCTGATCAGTTAGGCCCTTCGCACCCAGAAACTCGCCAACTTAACGCACTCACCTTGGATAGCAGAATCCCTGATCGCAGTTGTCAAAGTCAACCTATACTAACGATTCCAACAGAACCGCCCTTTAATCGTCAGGTCACAGTTCAAGTTAAATGTGATGATACGAATAGCTGGAGCCAATATGTTCACGTACGTGTCGTTGAGCTTTCTGCAGTAGTGGTCGCCAGTGAAAACCTCGCCAGAGGCGAAGTTATTCAAGATCATCATTTAAGTTTAATTATGAAGCCTAAACATTTTGTTAGAGTTCAGCATCTCCAAGACACACAGTTACTGATTGGCAGTCGTAGTAAACGAAATATACGCAGTGGTTTTCCTATTTCTATGAACCAAATATGTATGGTTTGCAAAGGCGACAACGTCACTATTTTTGCTGTGATCCGAGGGTTAAAAATTAAAGCTTCAGGTTTAGCCCTTGAAGATGGTACTTTAGGAGAGCAGATAAAAGTTAAGAATAAAAAATCAGGGAAAATTTTAAATGCCCGTGTTGACGGTGTAGAGTCTGTGCAGGTAAATATTTAAATTTCCATATTTATGCTAAAGTAACTAACATATATGCCGATAACTAGGCATCAGTTGGGTAATGTATAGGTTAAAATCATGGTAAGCCAAGTAAATAAAGGTCAACAACAGGCTAATGTGTTGGCCAATGCTAAACAGCAAAAAGTTGATTTACAAAATAATAGTTCACAAACAGCAGTGCAAACGGCGGCTCCTAAAGCTGCAACTGACTCTGTTAGCTTAACACCTCAAGCTCAGCAGCTTAAATCACTGCAAGAAAAAACACAGCAGTCATCTGGCTTTGATAGTAAAAAAGTTGAAGAGCTGAAAAAAGCAATCAGCGAAGGTAAATATCAAGTTGATACTGAAAAGTTAGCAAAAAGCATAGCTTCATTTGAGTTTGATGTGTATGGCTGATCATAATTCTTTAATATGCTCTAAGCTCACAATGCAGTTAAATTGCTTAACCTCATTGGCCAGTATTTTAGATGATGAATTAACAGCCATTGCATCTCGCCGTGGTGAAGGATTAAAAGATCTTGCCCAACAGAAGCTTAGTTTTTTAAGTAAAATTCAAACGCTCGATAAAGAACTAAAAACCTTAATGACGACTAATGATGAGCAATCAGCTGAACTCCCTGAACTTATTCATAATGTCCGAAAGCAACTAGAGTTTTGTAAGAAAAAAAACGACGTTAATGCTCATGCTGCTCATCAAGCAAATTTAACAGTTAGACAATTGAAAGATATATTAATTGGCGCGCCAACATCTATGACTTATGACCAAGGCGGCAGTGCTGTTCATGGTAATAATGAATTAGTTAGAAATCTAAAAGCATAAGCTTCTTCGTAACCAACACTTAAGATTATATTAAGCCTTCCCTACTGCATCCAAATTTTAATGAAAGTGGCCTGTCATTTCGTTTAAAAAAGTCATACTTAGCACATATCAATAAAAATATAGCGCCTCGGGCATTGCATAACAAACTCTTAGTAATACGTTACTTTTTTAACTTCTCTTGGCTTAATTTCACCAATATATAAATCATGTACCCGCTTCATATCAAGATGCAACTCTGTAGCGTAGGTGTCGCCAACAGCATATGTTTTAACGACCTGCGCGCCTTTAATCACCCCTTGAACTTGACTTTGTAGCCGATCATTTTGCGCAATACTGCCTTGCACTGTTGTACCAGCGGTAATTTTTTGCCCATACACTTGCTCAGCAAGCTCACGGTAAGCTTCAAGCTTAGATGCTTTAATTGCCATGAGTGAACGTTGTGACTGGTTTTCCCCCTGTTGAGCGCTTATGGGGGCATACCCTATTGCTTTTAATATTGGGTAGTTATCTGGCTCTACATACTTATATTCCACATGTTTATCAAAAATACTACTACAGCCAGCTAAGCTCAGGCTTGCTAAAGTACAAAACAAAATTACAGTACGCATGGCATTTTCACGCTTTTAAAGAGTCATAATCGTCAGATTAATGCACAATTAATGCCAAGGTTAGTGTGTAATTCTGTTTTAAAAGCCTATAATTAAACAACTGGTACAGTCCTTGCTCTGTTATTCATAATAGCAAATGTAGGTATGGGGTTAGGAAAATGAAACGCGTGTTATCAATTATAGTGATCATCACTAGCTGGCTAAGCATTAGCTTTTTCTCTGTAAATGCATTTGCGCAATGGTACGAATCAACCGGCCACGCCAGTATTAAAAATAACGATATTAGCGGCGCTAAGTCAGCGGCTATAAAAGATGCGATCACGCAGGCATTAGTGTTCTCTGGTGCACGCGTTACGTCAATGCAAACCTTAGTTGACGGCGTGCTAATGCAAGATCAGTTAAAAATAAAAAGCCACGGTGAAATTCAAAAAATAGAGATGATCAGCGAAGACCGAAGATCTGACCAGCTCGCGATTACGTTGCGTTTAGATATTTTCCCACAACAAGAGCACTGCCCGGCAAGCCAATTTAATAAATTTGTTGCGATCACTCAAACCCAATTAGTCAATCGTGAACAAGCAATGATGGGTCAAATTTTTGACATTGACAAAGCCACCAGCGAATCTCTCTATAAGACTTTAAATAAGTCGGCCATGAACGCTAAGCCCACCGCCTACTTTAATTTTCCTATTCGCGTTGGTGAGTTTTTTAATCAGCAATACGATTACAGTAACGCCCTATTAGAAGAAATTGCTACGCGCAGCAATTCGCAATACGTGTTATTAAGCCAAATGGTCGACATTTCAAATAGCGACAAACTTAATAGCGACTATGCCTTTTGGCAAGATGAAACATACCAACGTTCATACAAGGTCGACTTTGCACTATTTGATGGCACCACCTATGAGCGATTATGGCAAAAAAGCTATCGTAGCCAAGCTATTTGGCCTTTTGAAAAAACCGAGATTATTGATGTATTTAGCGAAAAATTTTGGGGCTCTGATTATGGTAAAAGCATCGAAGAAATAAACCAAACAGCGAGTTACGACTTACAAGCAGCAATGGCGTGCCTTGAAACACAAGGTAAGATTTTACATATTGAAAACGATAAATTAATTATTAATTTAGGGAAAGCGCACGGCCTAGAAAAAGGCCAGTTATTAAGTATTGCCCACCATAACTATTTAACAGACGCTGCGGGTAATAAAATGCCACACCTGATCACGACATTAAACACAGTACAAGTAAATCAGGTATACCAGCAAAGCGCAGTTGCGGTCAGTGTGAATCAGCAACCTTTACCCAACATTCAAATTAATGATGTAGTACAGTTAATTAACGTAGAGCCTTAGTCAATTATCGAGGTTGGTATTGGTATCGTGCGCAGCACAATTAAATACCATTACCGCCCCAAAAAAAAGTGCAGTTTTACGCTTATAGTCCTTCATATTCAGCCTTCCTTGGTTTTAAAATTTGCTTTCTACAGTCAACCATATCCCAACAATCCGTTTCAGGTACGCCGTAATACCAGGCTCTAAAAATAGGTTGATACTTTTCAATAACCCGTTGTTGCATACGTTTTGAAAAATGAGGTAAGTAAAAAGTTTTTATCACCGTAATGTGCCTTGTGATCGTATTTCCTAAATTAAAGCGCGCTTGGCGATACCGAATGTCTGCTTTTTTATATTCTCTGCTCTCAGGTGTAAAGTTTTGCATGTCTTGTTTAGGGCCAGTCGCCCACCCAGCTACTTTATTCATTTGTTCAGCAAACGGCTTAACGGTAAACGTGATATGTATGGGGTCATCAGCATCGGTGGGCCCAAAGCCTCGCGGAAATCCGCCTTGGTGATAATTAGGATGGGTAACCGTAAACTCAATCGATGCATAGGCATTGGGCTGTAATAAATCCAAACGCTCGCGTGGGAAGGTGACTGGCTCATTAGCATAGGCAGCTTTAAAATATTTATAACCAAATTCAATACCACAACTACTGTGGCCACACGACTCTGAATAGGCCGACTTTATCAAAAAAGGAAATTCTGGCACTGAGCCATCTTCTGTTTCAATCGTCACAACAATAGGCCCGCGATAACCATGCACTTTATCAAATAAAAAATCACAGCCTGATGTCAAAAAACACGCCAGTAGCATACAGTAAAATTGCAGTGCAGTTTTACGCTTATAATCCTTCATACTCAGCTTCCCTTGGCTTTAAAATATGTTCTTGGCAAGTCATTTTGTTCCAACAATCTGTTTCGGGTACACCGTAATACCAGGCTCTAAAAATCGGTTGATACTTTTCAATCACACGTTGTTGCATACGTTTTGAAAAATGGGGTAAGTAAAAAGTTTTGATCACCGTAATGTGCCTTTTAATCGTCTGTCCTAAATTAAAGCGCGCTTGGCGATACCTAATGTCTGCTTTTTTATATTCCCTGCTATCAGGTGTAAAGTTTTGCATGTCTTGTTTAGGGCCAGTCGCCCAGCCAGCTACTTTATTCATTTGTTCAGCAAACGGCTTAACGGTAAACGTGATATGAATCGGGTCATCAGCATCGGTGGGCCCAAAGCCTCGCGTAAATACATTGTAGTGATAATTAGGATGAGTAACCTTAAAAAGAATTGTTGCATAGGCATTGGGTTGTAATAAATCCACACGCTCCCGTGGGAAGGTAACTGGCTCGTTAGCATAGGCAGTTTTAAAGTATCTATAACCGGAGTCTATGCCACAACTACTATGACCACATGACTCTGTGTACACAGACTCTATCAAAAAAGGGAATTCTGGCACTGAGCCATCTTCTGTTTCAATCGTCACAACAATAGGCCCACGATAACCATGCGCTTTATCAAATAAAAAATCACAGCCTGATGTCAAAAAACACGCCAGTAGCACACAGTAAAATTGCAGTGCGGTTTTACGCTTATAGTCCTTCATACTCAGCCTTCCTTGGTTTTAAAATTTGCTTTCTACATTTAACCATACTCCAACAATCCGTTTCAGGTACACCGTAATACCAGGCTCTAAAAATCGGTTGATACTTTTCAATCACCCGTTGTTGCATACTTGGTGAAAAATGAGGTAAGTAAAAAGTTTTGATCACCGTAATGTGCCTTTTAATCGTCTTTCCTAAATTAAAGCGCTCTTGCCAAAGCTGCATTTTTCCATTGAAATGCTCATTACTATCTGGTGCCGCGTTCTGCATCATCACTTTGCCCTGCTCGGCCCAGCCAGCTACTTTTTTCATTTGTTCAGCAAACGGCTTAACGGTAAATGTACTATGGATGGGGTCATCGGCATCGGTGGGCGCAAAGCCTCGCGTAAATACATTGTAGTGATAATTAGGATGGGTAACCTTAAAAAGAATTGTTGCATAGGCATTGGGCTGTAATAAATCCAAACGCTCGCGTGGGAAGGTGACTGGCTCATTAGCATAGGCAGCTTTAAAATATTTATAACCAAATTCAATACCACAACTACTGTGGCCACACGACTCTGAATAGGCCGACTTTATCAAAAAAGGGAATTCTGGCACTGAGCCATCTTCTGTTTCAATCGTCACAACAATAGGCCCGCGATAACCATGCGCTTTATCAAATAAAAAATCACAGCCCGATGTCAAAAAACACGCCAGCACTACACTACTCATGGTCATTACTAAATTTTTCACACTATTAACCTTCTATTTTAATAATTATTTAGCGCTAATTAGACTCAACCTTTTTACCTGACTGCGCGACAATTGTGCAATTAAAGAATCTATAGCATTTACTCTTGAAGCTGCTGTGACTACCAAAAGTGACGTTTTTTTCAAAAGAGGAAGGAGTGAGATTAACGGTGAGAAAATATGAATATTCGCTTTATTATAATCACTTCCATATGATGAAAATAAAAAGCAGAGCTTAACTCTGCCTTTAAAAACAACTTTACATTAATATCACCCAGCCGTTTCAAAAAACCTATATAAACAAACAAAAAAGGTATTTAATAATTAGGCTAAAAATAAAAAACCATAACAAAAAACTAGAATAATCACGTTTGAATAAAATGGGTATTAACGTAGAGCCTTAACCAATTGTTGACCAAGGCTTGGGTGTTCACTGAGCCATAGAGCTAATTTATCTACCCCAGCCAAATGGGGGTAATGTTTACGACTCGCAAGCACAATGCTACGTTGTTGAGGCGGAAATATCGGTAAATAACTAATGCCAGCGCGCTCAACGCATGCCAGCTTTGGCACAAACGTTACACCATCATCCATAGCTACTAGCGCAAGTAATGTCTCAAGGCTGTTCCCTAAATATTCATTTGAGACATCGACCCCTGCGGCAAAACAAAACTGCTGCGCTTGATCTTTAAAGCAGTGCCCATCGCTAAGCATTAATAAGCTACATGAGCGTAGTTCGTCTAAGGCAATTTTATCGCGCTGTGCTAATGTATTTTGCTCAGACATTGCCACTAAAAAATCTTCTTTGTATAAATTAACCGTATGATAAAGTTTAAGTTCAGGCACATCTGCTAGTATAGCGATGTCGAGTTCGCCGTTATCAAGCGCATTTAATAATGTGGCGGTTTGCATTTCAACAAAGGCAAATTGACTCTGCGCAAACGCTTCTTTCATCGATGTGAGTAAAGTAGGTAATAAATACGGTGCAATTGTTGGAATAATGCCTATTCTTACTTTACCTTGTAGTGGCGCCGATGAGGTGGCCGCTAGCTCTTTTAATATTTGGGTTTGCTCTAAGATCACTTTGATCTGCGTTAACAAACGTTCACCCTGCGTGGTTAAAGTAACGTGCTTGGTAGAGCGGTCAAATAGTGTGACTCCTAGCTCGTGTTCTAATTTTTTTATTTGACCACTCAGGGTGGGTTGACTGACATAACAGGCATCGGCTGCTTTACGAAAATGCTTAAAGTGCGCAACTGCTTTTACATATTCTAAGTCTTTTAAATTCATTGCAAACTCACTACTAATCGGTATTACCTATCACTATAATACAAACAAACGATTGGAACTATTGTTAATTTACACGCATAATGGCTATCAACAAATCAAGAGGAACAAAAAACATGTTAAAGAATATTGAAGGTCAAACAATCCCACAAGTTACATTCGCAACGCGTCAAAACGACGAGTGGAAATCAGTGACTACTGATGAAATTTTTAAAGGTAAAACAGTTGTTGTGTTTTCACTACCGGGTGCATTTACACCAACGTGTTCATCTACACACTTACCACGCTATAACGAGTTAGCGGGTGTGCTTAAACAAAATGGCGTAGATGAAATTGTATGTTTATCAGTAAACGACACCTTTGTAATGAACGCATGGTCCGCTGACCAAGAAGCACAAAACATCACTGTATTACCTGACGGTAACGGCGAATTCACTGACGGCATGGGCATGTTAGTTGATAAAAGCGAGATAGGTTTTGGCAAACGTAGCTGGCGCTATTCAATGCTGGTTAAAGATGGCGTGATTGACAAAATGTTTATCGAACCAGATTTACCAGGTGACCCGTTTGAAGTATCAGACGCAGACACAATGCTTGAGTACATCAACCCAGAGCAAGTTAAGCCTCAAGCAGTAAGCTTATTTACTAAACCTGGCTGCCCATTTTGTAAAAAAGCGAAAGCATTATTGACTGAGAAAGGTCTTGTGTATGAAGAGATCATTATGGGTGCAGGCGCATCACTAACGAGCCTTAAAGCAATCTCTGGCCGTGAAACTGTGCCACAAGTATTTATCGGCGGAAAGCACATTGGTGGCTCTGACGATTTAGAAAAATATTTTGCTTAATATTTAACACCCCTCGCATAATTAATATTAGGGGCTAACAGCCCCTTTTTTTTGCCAAATATTCGCAAACAGGATACCACTATGAAAGAACTGCAAACCGACGTTGTTGTAATTGGTGCTGGCACCGCAGGCTTAAGCGCATACCGCAACGCAAAACAACACACAGCTAACGTATTAATGATTGAAGCAGGCCCATACGGTACAACCTGTGCGCGTGTTGGTTGTATGCCGAGTAAGTTATTAATTGCCGCAGCAGAAGCCGCACACGCTATTGAAGCGGCACCTGCGTTTGGTGTGCATAGCTCAAAGCCTACGATTAACGGTAAAGAAGTTATGGCACGAGTGCGCAGCGAACGTGACCGTTTTGCAGGATTTGTAGTAGAAGCCGTAGATGAAATACCCGCTGATGATAAAATTCGTGGTTATGCTAAGTTTTTAGATACAAATCGTGTGCAAATTGACGACCACACAATTATTACAGCCAAACGTTTTGTTATTGCCACCGGTTCGCGACCTGCATACCCAGGCGTATTTAATAACTTTGGCGACAGACTCATTATTAACGACGACGTGTTCGATTGGCAGGATCTACCGGAATCAGTTGCCGTATTTGGCCCCGGCGTTATTGGCCTTGAAATAGGGCAAGCTTTGCACCGTTTAGGCGTTAACGTTAAACTATTTGGTGTAGGTGGCGCGATTGGCCCAGTGACTGATCCAGTTATTAAAGATTACGCAAATACCGTATTCGCGGAAGAGTTTTATGTTGATACCGATTCCAATGTCTCTGATATGAAACACGTTGGTGATAAAGCACAACTTACCTATGTAGACAAAAACGGTGAAAAACAAACAGAGCAATTTGATTATGTGCTAGCAGCCACAGGTCGCGTGCCAAATACCGATAAACTAGGCCTTGAAAACACAGGTATTGAGCTTGATGAACGCGGCGTGCCGCTTGCCAATAAATACACCATGCAATGTGGCGATTCAAACATATTTATCGCAGGGGATGCCAGTAACATGATCCCTCTATTACATGAAGCCAGCGATCAAGGTACTATCGCAGGGCAAAATGCAGGACGATTCCCTAATGTACAATCCGGCCTGCGCCGTGCACCTATTGCCGCAGTATTTAGCGACCCACAAATTGCCATGGTGGGTGAAAGCTACAAGCAAATAACCGCCCGCTTTGGTGAGTGCGGTTGTTTTGAAATTGGTGAAGTCAGCTTTGAAAACCAAGGCCGAAGCCGCGTAATGCTGAAAAACAAAGGCCACATGCGTTTATACGCAGAGCAAGGCACTGGCTTGTTTTTAGGTGCTGAGTTTATCGGTCCACAAGCCGAGCATATCGCCCACTTACTGGCATGGGCTGTACAAAACAAAATGACCGTGCCGCAAATGCTCGACATGCCATTTTATCACCCAGTAATTGAAGAAGGCCTACGTACCGCCCTGCGTGATTTAAATGCCAAACTTAAATTTGGCCCAGACATTATCAACCAATGTATGGAATGTGGCCCGGGGAATTAGGGGGTAGGTTACTAAAGGAGGCCTAGGCCTCCTTTGTACTATTTAAAACAATTAATAAAAGTCCAACAAAATAAACTTTTCAATTTAAGTTCGCAGTTGCTAAGGTTGCTGCGCAGTTTATGTGTAAGTTTTCGCTATAGCTGCTGTGTTGCCATGCATCACCCTATATATTTTTCACACAAATTAAACATTAGTAAAAATATGAAAATACAAACTTTATGATGAGTGTCATTTTTATTTAATATCTTCGCGATCCCTTAAAAGCGACTGTACAACAAGGTAAAACATCACCGTTTAAAATGGCAGTAAATTTAATTCATACAACACAACCACATTTATTCGCGCATAAAAACGTGGGGAAACATCATTTATTCGCGCATAAAAGTGTAAAAACTTGCATTTGTTCGCGCAATAAAGTGTAATTAATCATCTAATGAGTAATGCGAGACCTGCCATGCAACGATTAATTTTAGAAAAGTTATTAGGTTGGAAATCTAAACCTACACGAAAACCATTATTAATTGATGGCGCTCGCCAAACAGGTAAAACTTATTTATTACAAACTCTATTAGGCAGTACCTTTGCAAACGTGATTCGAATCGATTTTTTAGAATCCCCACAAATGAGCGAAGCATTCGCTGATTCGTTATCGCCCGATGACGTACTATCTAATATTGAGCTACTTACAGGAAAAACGTTTGACCCTAATACAGATCTACTGATCCTTGATGAAATAGGCGAATGCCCTAAAGCAGTCACATCCCTCAAATACTTTGCTGAACAAGCGCCGCATATGCACATTGCTGCCAGTGGTTCTAATATCGGTTTATTAAACTCCTTCCCGGTTGGTAAGGTGGAACAGCATAATCTACGCCCTCTCACATTTCGTGAATTCCTGATCGCCTCAAAAGAAACCGCTCTAATTAAGGCATTTGCAGCGCAAACAAACTCAAGTGCAGCACATAGTAAATTATTTTCAAAACTCACTGATTATTACTTTACTGGTGGTATGCCAGAAGCTGTAAATACATGGTTTGATTTATCTGCTCACAGTATCATTGACCGCGTTCAAGCTGTAACAGATATTCATAAAAATTTAGTACTGGGGTATCAACGAGACTTCGGAAAATACTCAGGAAAAGTAGATGCAGGTTTAATCGAAGCTGTATTTAACAATGTTCCAGCACAGTTATCTTCAGTTATGGATGAATCGGTTAATCGCTTTAAATTTAAAGGAGTGCACGATAAAAAATCTCGCTATGGTGATTTTGAAAGCGCTATTTCTTGGTTAAACAAGTGCCGCTTGATACTCAAAAACCACCCTATTGATAGCACACCTAAAAGCCCATTAGCAGCATATAAAAAAGACAACATCGTTAAATTATTTCTTTTTGATGTGGGCTTATTAAATCATATGCTAAACATTGGGTATAAAGAAATAAAACAACAAGGCTATGAATACAAAGGCTTTGTGGCCGAAAACTTTGTACAACAGGAACTTGCTGCACAAGGCATTGACCCAACATATTCATGGGGTGATGCAAGAGCGGAGATCGAATTTGTGCTCTCTGATGACGAAGGCAACATACTGCCTATCGAAGTAAAAAGTGGTAAACGCACCAAAGCAAAATCACTGCAATCGTACATAAATAAATGCCAGCCAATCAAAACAATTAAACTCACAGGCACGCAAGGCTCATCATCACTGGAAAAGGAATATATTGTCCTCCCGCTCTACTACAGTGAATATGTAGTAAGCAAACACCTGAGGCTGATGAATTTAATTTGATGATGAATTTAATTTGACACCCATCTTAATTATTTACCGAAAGCAAAAAAGCAAGCGCATCGATTGAAATCAGCAGTAAGTGTACATTTCCAACATAATCACGATTTCGCCCTCCTTAGCTCAGTTCATAAGCGCAGCCCCCTAAATTACAGACATAAAATTTTTTGCCTTAAGGCAATAGTCGACGTTTTAATTATGCTAAAAATTACGCCAGTAGCTTTTCGCAGTTGCTAAGGTTACTGCGCCGTTTTCTACTTAAGTTTTCGCTATAGCTGGTGTGTGATGTTGGCCTGCCTACTGCGCCATGAAATACGCACGCGTAAATTGCGTGGTCAGTTTTAACCAGTTTTCTGGGGAGATATTTACTCTTTCTAATAAGAGTAAGTGTGTACTTTCAATATACCCACGCTTACCTTCTCGTATACAGCGCCCTGTTAAACATTAGGATGAGTGTCATCAACGTTGTTTCTTTTTAGGCACACATTAACCGTGGTGTCGGCGGATATGCTTTACTAAACCTGATTCGTTAAACTCTAATGAAACAATATTAGTTTTACTATATTCAATGGTTTTATCTAAATGCGCAGGCTTAACTTTCCCCCTTTCAGTCATTTTTATAAAAACAACATTAGCCCCTACCATAATTTCGTTTATCTCAATATTGCTATTTATAACTTCATCTTTTAGTTTACCAACCATATCTGAACGGAGTTTCGATTTATCAGTATACGTGAACTTGAATTTAACATGTTCATCGATGAAGTTATCAGATAATAGCGATATATAATGATCTATTTCTTTAGTGGTTGTATTTGGTTGTTGGCGAGCATTTTTGGCTGATACAAATGCCTTTGCTTTCTCGATTAATTGATCTGCCGTGAACTTGTCATTTGCAAAACTTGAAAAAGATAAAATAAGGGATATAAATACTAAAGTTAATTTTTTCACTGAACTCTCCTTGTATGCCAAACAAGCCTGTAGAATAACTCGTATTTAATATATTTTTATTAATGGTTCAACCATAGCTGAGTTCCTATTTTGGTTCAATAACTTTACGATGGGTGTCAACGTTGTTTATGATTCTTGCTCGGAGTCAGGTTTGATGCGTTTGTTATAAGTTACCCACTCATACCACTTTTTCGTAATATATCTTGCGGTCTAGCTTTCCATGTTGATAGTAGCCAAGAAAGAAGTAGTAAGTAAAAAGGACAAAATTTAGCAGCTCTCCTGTCGAGGGTAACCGAATCATTCTTTTTTCCACACTATTAGTTACAGAACTTAGAATTGAGTTGATTTGAAGGAATTTTGGGTAAATATAGGCAAAGCTAGATCATCACTTTGTTTAATAAGGTGTTTTTTAAACAAACCAATAAAGATGCAACTGTTCAGCCTGCGCCTTTGTACCATTTTACATCGTTGCTGGCGGCTTGCTGCTTTAACCGTTGTTTGCTGCCTGCAAAATTTGAGTACTGCTGCCTGAAACGTTGAATGGATTCAAGCCATTGCGGTTCTTCTATATTCAACGTTAGGAGCACTTTTGGAATGCTTTTGTTGATATGCCCTTTTTTCTTTGGATCTATCTGGCGGCCACTCCAGTCGACTAATTCAATGTAATCCAGTAAGGCAAAGGGGATCGTGCCTTTAATATGATTACCACCAAATGGCTTTAACTGCGCTGGTTGACTTTCATGTTGAACAGTATCTTTTTGTTTGAGGGGGTTATTTGATTTGACCGTGTCTGTGGTAAAGGCTTTGAAATGTGCTATACGCTCTTGAATTGAGGTAAAATCACTGTCTTCAAGCGTATCGGCTATGTTTGCTCTGATAGGATTCAAATCAACGTAGGCCATGCAACTGAGTACTGCGGTTTCACTTAATAATGCCTGTGACTTATAGCGCCCTTCCCAGTACTTGCCCGTGCAGTTATCTTCTTTATTGGCTTCGCGGGCAATGTACTCATTGAGGTTTTTCATATACCAGCTGATGTCATAAAG
This sequence comes from Pseudoalteromonas sp. Ld20, assembly GCF_045064175.1. Taxonomy (NCBI): domain Bacteria; kingdom Pseudomonadati; phylum Pseudomonadota; class Gammaproteobacteria; order Alteromonadales; family Pseudoalteromonadaceae; genus Pseudoalteromonas; species Pseudoalteromonas sp. Ld20. The sequence continues at coordinate 125,939 of NZ_JBISHB010000033.1, read as the reverse complement.
CCTTGCGCGCCATTTAGCGATGATCTCATTGAAAAAGAGCAAACTCGGCTTATCTAACTGCTCACCATTTAAATGGCGGTCGACTAAAACATGGCCGTTATAAAGTTGATACCAGCGTTCAATTACTTCATCATCTGACCAATCAAGTGCTTGACGTCTATTGACGTTCACAACAAGGTGGTAGTGATTGCTCATAATCGCGTAGGCGGCAATCTCAATAGCGAACACGCTACTTAATAACTTAATTCGCTCTACCAACCACGCCCTACGGTGATCAAAGTTTTTACCTGTGTATTTATCATCACCACACAAGAATGCACGTCTCACGCATCGTGAGATTAAGTGATAATAAGATGTCGATGCTAAATCAATCAGCTTTTTTCTTGCGCGAGTCATAAAATATCAACCTTAGTTGAACTGTATGTAATAACAGTAGTTGATACTATGGTTTTTGCAAAAAAAATTGTGCCTGTCCTGTTTTATTCTGTTTTATTCCGTATAAGGGTAAACCCGAAGGAACAGAAAGTCCTGCACCTGATAAGATAACTACTTTCATAATTTGAATACACTATTGTTCATTCGAATTACCAATCCTCGGTTATTATCCTCATATCCATTAAAAAATACCACAACAGACAATTACGGTATTGGTAAACAATTATGCATCAAAGGCTTATAAATTTCCAATAAGCTAAATAAGACTTCAAGTAGAAAAACTATTAACTTTACATCTATGCAGATGAACTCAACCAGCTACTTTTGCATTTATTAGATGCTTATAAATTAAATCACGATACAAAATTATCGGGGTATTAAGAAGGTATAAATAGCCTCTCTAAAATTATAATAATTCAATTTAGATTGCTATAAATGTACTATAAAAAATAAGCTCCACAACATGAGGCAGGCATAACTCATTGATTTAATTGGTAGCCCCTGCAGGAATCGAACCTGCAACTGCCCCTTAGGAGGGGGCCGTTATATCCATTTAACTAAGAGGCCACATTCTAGCTTTGCGCTGCTGATAGCTGATAGCTGATAGCTGATAAGAAATTATAACGGTTTATCCCATTTACAATCAAGCAGTTAAATTGATTCTTTAATTAAGTTAGTTAACACTTGCTCGTTGCAGGTTTATATCTGCGTTACTTAATACAAAATAAGGTAGAATTTTTTGGCTGCTGGCAACCACGCGCTTGCTGTTTACGTCGATTATGCGGGTGTTTACTTCAACGCCGTTACCACGGTAGATTAATGTTCCTGACAGTACATGGCTGGCAAGGTGTCTGCGGGCTAGCTTTTCAATATCGCGTGAAAAAACAAAATCGCCACGTTTGTTTACTAAAACATGGTCAGTGGTTTTAAAGTCCACCACACCGTAACCAAATTTTTGTAATTGGTGAATAAAGCTCTCTGACAACTGGTTGCCTAATTGGCTGCTGTTGTTTAAATGTGCATCTAAATCTACAAACGACGCGACCCCGATTGAAATATCTTCATCAGTGAGCATGGTATCAACCAAATCAAGGGCTATTTGTTCTACATAGTTCACCAAGGTTTTATGGTGTTTAAGAGGTGTGAATTGCGTTGAGTCTTGGTACGCTTCGCCCTCTTTCTCCTCTGCTTGACTGATCCGTTGATCTAAGTGGTCGTTTTGTGTCGGCTGCGCTTTGGCTGAGCCGTCAAACAGGTTACAGCCTGCAAGTAATAGTGTTGCTACACTTGTGCTAATAAACGCTATACGCTTGATGAGTGTTGTCATTATAACCTCACTTATTCACTTGTTTTAGCATGACACCATCTGTGCGGTAGCTACTATCGAGTGCGTCCACGACTGATTGCGGAATAAATCCTTGGGCTGAGCCTACAACTGCTTTGCTTGTTAAACCAATAATACGCGCATTAATTAATACTCCACCTTGGTGATTTACCATGGTGCCAGCTAATACATAATTAAAGTTTTGATCTTGGCTTAGCTCTAAGTAATCACGGCTAAATACAAAGTCGCCATTGGGAGTAACACGCATATAGTCGGTGGTTTTAAAGTCAATAACTGGCACGCCAAAGTTATGCAGTTCGTGCATAAAGCTTTCGGCAATCTGATTGCCTAGTAATGTGCCGTCGTTGTAATCGTCATCTAAAAATATAAAGCTGGATACTGCCAACGGTGTTTTGGTGTTCACGTATTGTAGGTTTTCAGCCATGTCTTGCATTATACCGCGCACGTAATGATTAATGTTCTTACGTGTTGGTACATTGATATGGCTGTTGTCGTTCATAACGGCTGTGTTTTGATACAAGGCACTGCTATCGCCGGGCGCTGCAACGCCGCGCTCTTGATTAGCTAATTGAGGGGGGCCTTTTTTTGCAGTGGTGTCGTTGTCATTCATTATGTGCGAACAACCAAAACCCAGCGGCAAGCATAAAGTTAATATTAAGCGTTTCATGATGGGCTCCTAATTAGTATTCGCTGCGATAGATAAACCCATCGCGCTGCTGAATTTTTTCATCTCCCCACATTACGTTAATAGGGATCTCGGTACTTGCTGCTGATACAACGGCGCTGTCATGTGTATTGACCATGCGGGCATTAACAATATAGGCATGTTGTTGCCGTGTTAGCGTGCCGGTGATCACAAAGTCAATATTCTGACGTTTACGTAGTTTGGTTATATCGCGACTTAACATACCATCTGCTATGGGCGATAAGTTAAGGTTATTCTCAAGGCGATACTCAATGATGTTGTAGCCTAGTTGCGTAAATTGCGTTAGTAGGCTTTCTTGTATTTGCTGGCTAAGGCCATCCCCCTGCCCTTGCGCAAGCTCTGAATCAAGCCCATCGGCAAAGTAAAAGCTAGTCACCGCAATACGTGCAGAGCTTTTAAAAGGCCCTTTGATATGGCTTAGCTGTGCGCTCAAATCACCAACATATTGATGAACAGTAAACGGCGCCATTGCTGACTTGGGTGCTACTGTACTACGAGCTGGCGGCTTCTCTGGCGTTAAGCTGCAGGCCGTTAAGCTCAGCAATAAAAAACATAATAAAAGGCGCATAATTGCCATCCTCTATAAACATAACAAATACAAAGCAATTATTATGCCTATTTATATAAAGGCTAGACCGTTTCTTATTTACTCTGATAATCAAAGGGTTTATTTGTATAGTTACTAACTAGGCAATCAACTTGATAGTGCTTAAAAGTTTGGCAATCCGCGAGTGCATTTTTATAGTATTTGTAGGCTCCAAACTTAAGCCTATAGACATTCGTATTTTTAACCAGCGCGGTTTCAACATTGGCAATTACACTGCCTTGAAACAAGTTTGGCGCTTTACTTTTTAACGACGCTAAAGTGGTCATTAAGTTAGATTTTTTATTAACCGATGCGATTTGCAGTGAAAATCGCCATTGGATTGGCTTTTGTACAAAAAGCTCTTTTTTTTCTAGCATTAAGGCCGCTGGCCCTATTAAAGCATCCAAGACCTTATTTTTATGTATATATTCAGCGCTATCTGTTGGAATATATAAATAAGATAAATTACTCATTTCAGTAAAAGATGCATAACTGCGACTAAATTTTGGAATTACCTTCGTTGGTGCACTTATTTTTGGTTGAGTGTTATCAGTGTTTTTTTTGGGCTGATAATGACAGCTTGATATTGATAAACCAACCCATAAAAGGCCGATAAAAGAAAAGCAATGAGTTGTATTGTGCATAAAAGTTCCTGTATGTTGAACATACAATTTCCATGACATTCAATTGCATGGTTTTTTGCTAAGCGTTTACTCCTTTTAACAGCTAAAAATTTTAATTACAGGTATTTCAATACCTTTTCACTAATTTACATTAGTGAAATGTTAATAACCATACGTGAGGTGCAAAAACAGCAATTATCACTATCAGATAAAAAAGAACATAATAATAAAGTTGCTATGACGCATCCATTTATCAGCAAAAACAAGCTTAAAACGTAACAATAGAGGGAAGTTGGCATAGTCAGCCAGAAATAGGATTAAGTTAGTAACTCAATTTAGCGCTTAATAATGAATTTTAAACACCGCTGTTACACTACCCAGCTCGTTAACATGAGCAATATTCAATAAAAATAATGACTTGGCAACTTTTTATCACATTAGTTTAAGAATACAAAAGTGCTTTATACTCTCAAACCGACAATAGGCTTATTACTTATAATTTATACCAATCGATTTAAATATTTAACCATTCTAGCGAGTTAAATCAAGCGCTAACTGCGTTATAAATGGTCAGTAACTTAACACGATTGGTATTAGGTTATTTTTAGTTAAGGAAAGGATGCTTATAATGTAACTGATGATTTATAAAAAGTGCCAATGACACTTTTTATAAATAACTACTCGCTTGTCGTTTAAACCGAAAACGGGTATTTAATTGCGTCATGGCATTGGTAGCCATGCACTTCAAAGTCATCACGGGTAACCCATGTTTCTATGTCTTCAAGTGATTTAATATCAGGGTTAATAGTTAATGTGGGTGATTCAAACGGTTCACGTTTAAGCTGCACATCACGCATCAACTCGAGTTGATTTTCATAAATGTGTGCATTAACAATTTTATGATAGGCCTTACCTGCTTTGTGGCCAGTAATTTGTGCAACTAAAGCGAGTAATACAAAACATTGTATTTGATTAAAGTTTAGGCCAAGTGGTACATCGCAGCTACGCTGATACGAGGTTAAATACAAGGTATCACCCAGCAACGAGAATGTATGCGTGTGCATACATGGGCGAAGGCAGCCTAAATCAAACTCACCAGGGTTGAAAAAGGTAACGATCTCACCTCTATCATCAATGCCATTTTTAAGGTTATCAATCACTTTTTTAAGCTGATCCAGTGGCGTACCGTCAGGGCGTTTCCAATCTCGGGCCTGTACGCCATAAACGCGGCCCATGTCGTCATCACCTTTGCGATTTGGATTGTTTAGCCATGCTTGGTTGTCATTGGCATTGGCATCCCATGTCATACACCCAATATCACGAAACTGAGCGGCACTGCTATATCCACGTAAATAACCTAAAAGCTCTGCTATTGCTGCTTTATAGTAGCTTTTACGCGTTGTGATCATTGGAAATTTATTATTCGCAACGTCGTATTCAAGTTCAGCATTAATCACAGTTAAACAGCGTGTACCTGTGCGCTTATTTTCAACCCACACACCTTCGTCAACAATACGCTGACATAACTCTAAATATTGTTTCATTCTTCGCTTCTTTTATTAGGGTCTGTTGACCTTTCAAGGTTGAATTTTCAGCAGCCTGTTTGGTATTTAAGCAAGGCAGCGCCTATGTCGTGTGGTTATTCCCCATAAATAGGTAATAACGCAGCATCAATGCAAACAGGCGCTGCCCTTTGGGTCTGCCTCGGGCCGATTTACTCTTTGTTGCCTACATAGATGTAGGTAAGGGGCGTGGGCAGGACGCACAAGCTTTGCTCGGTTTTAACTTAGCTCACTCGATTCCAAACCTCGCGTCGCGATTAAACCGCCCCGAGCTTGAACAAATTTTAATCCACAAAGACCCTAAGCTTTGCTAGCAACAGTTGGCTGTGGCTTTTTATACGCCCATATTATCAAACCTAGGCCACCGATGACCATTGGCAATGACAATATTTGCCCCATTGAGATAAACCCACCAAATAAACCTAAGTGCGCATCAGGCTCTCTAAAGTATTCAATACCAAAGCGGAATACGCCGTAACCTAATAAAAATAAGCCTCCTACACTGCCCGCAGGGCGCGACTTTTTAGTAAATAGGTAAAGGATAATAAACAGTACTAAGCCTTCAAAAAATGCTTCATAAAGCTGCGATGGATGACGAGCAAGTGGCCCACCTGTTGGAAACACCATAGCCCATGGCACATCGGTTGTTCGTCCCCAGAGTTCGCCATTAATAAAGTTACCTATGCGCCCAGCTAATAAGCCTACAGGAACTAAGGGCGCTACAAAGTCACCCACTTCTAGCAACTGCTTTTTACGGCTCCAAGCAAAAATACAAATCGCGGTGATCACACCTAGTGTACCGCCATGAAAAGACATGCCACCCTGATCTATTCTAAATAAATACAGTGGGTTTTCTAAAAAGTAGCTAAACTGGTAAAACAGTACATACCCGATCCGACCACCAAGAATAACCCCTAACATGCCATAAAAAAGTAGATCGCCGACCTCCTCTTTTGTCCAACCTGAGTTTGGTTTTGCAGCTTGGCGATTTGCCCACCACATTGCAAAAGCAAAACCTATTAAATACATTAAACCGTACCAACGTACGCTTAACGGGCCGACTGTGAAAATGATCGGATCGATTTGTGGAAACTCAAGAGCCATAAAAATTAAACCTTAACTAAAAACCATTTGAAGTGCGATGATGACTAATAATACTGCGAACGCTTTTTTAATCGTTGCAACGGGTAAATAATGTGTCGCTTTTGCACCAATTGGTGCCATAAACCACGACGTAATAACTATACCTAATAATGCGGGTAAATAAACAAAACCTGCAAAACCATGTTCTAAATCGGTTACTTGCCACCCAGCAGACACATACCCAACTGAGCCAAATAGGGCTATGACGATACCACACGCGGCGGCGCAGCCAATTGCTTTTTTAATATCAACGGAAAAATAATTAAGTAACGGAACAATAAGTGCTCCTCCGCCAATCCCTATTAATCCTGATAGTCCGCCCATTATGGCACTTAACGAGCCAATAACAGGACCGCTTGGCATGGGCTTTTCACTCTGTGTTTTACTACGAGTAGATAGCACCATACGTGCTGCTATAAATACCACGCTGGTTGCAAACACTACGCGCAATAGTTGCTCTGGGATATAGCTTGCGGCAAAACCACTGATCAATGCGCCAAGCCCTACACCTGACATAACCCAAGGTGCAATATTCCACGGAACATTATTATTTTTATGATGCGCTAATGCGGAAGATGTCGAAGTAAATAAAATAGAGGCTAAGGATGTCGCGATTGCGATTACTAACACATGATCAACCGATGCCACATTAAATTTAACAAGTAAAAGGCTTAAAACAGGCACAATGATTAACCCGCCACCAATTCCGAGCAACCCAGCTAAAAACCCTACAATACTACCTAATATTGCACAGCTGATAATCAGTATGGCTAAATCCTGCATAGTACACTCTTAAATATAAATTTGTTATATACATATACTAATAGATTATATTGCATGTTCACAGCAAAAAATGACACGGGATATTAACGGTTTTTAGGGGTATAAAATAATTCAGCCAGATTATGCTCAATCATAAAGCTGCGTGTTAGCCTTAGTACCTGTTTAGCTGTTGATTGCGCTAAACATTCAGCAAGTAATATTTCCATATCACTTACCTTTAAACGCCTTAAAACCCACTTCACTTTACTCAATGAGGAGCTATTCATACTTAAACGACGATAACCCATTGCAATCAGTAGGATTGCCCCCTCAGGTTCACCACCTAATTCACCACACAAACTAAATGGGAGTTCGTATTGTTGGCATTCTGTCGCCACTTTTTGTAGCACTCTTAAAACGGCGGGGTGATAAGGATTAAATAGCTCTGCCACACGTGCATTAGAACGATCGACTGCGAGTAAATATTGCGTTAAATCATTACTGCCTACTGAACAAAAATCTACTTTTTTAGACCACTCGGGCAACATAAAAACACTGGAGGGAACTTCTAGCATTAGGCCTATTTCTGGGCGTTCAATAACGTGTTCTGGAAACTGCTCTTCCAGCTCAAAGTAAGCTTGCTCAAGCAATGCAAAAGACTCATCTACCTCTTCAATACCGCTTATCATTGGCAGCATGATCTTTAAATTACCTAAGCCTATATTGGCTTTGATCATCGCTTTGAGTTGATCTAAAAATAGCTCTGGGTGATCGAGCGTTACGCGTATTCCCCGCCAGCCTAAAAATGGGTTTTCTTCTATGATATCAAAGTAATCGAGTACTTTGTCACCGCCTATATCAAGCGTACGCATGACCACTGGCTCAGGGTGATAACTGGCGAGCACTTCTCTATACCAGTTTTCTTGTTCCGTTTGTGATGGAAACTGGCCTTTTTGCATAAACCATGCCTCGGTTCGATATAACCCGACACCATCACATACTTTGGTATTTGCTTTTTCGGTATTAAGATCAAGCCCTGCATTAAGCAATAGACTGATGTGCTCGCCGTCTAAAGTGATCGCGTCACATTCTTGTTCCGCTACAAACTTATCATTTAATAAATTTTCTTGGTGCTTTAATTGGCGATATTCATCTTGCAGCATTTGCGAAGGAGAAATATATAAACGCCCAGCGTAAGCATCTAGAATCATCAACTTGCCGTCAAACTGCAACAGCGGTAAATCTTCAATCCCCCAAATTGCTGGGATCCCCATTGCGCGTGTTAAAATTGACGCATGGCTATTGGCTGCGCCATTAACACTGACAACCCCAGCTAAATGCCCTTTAGGAACTTCAGCAAGCATTGCTGGCGTAAGTGTGTTTGCGATCAACACCGTATTTTTAGGGTAATTTTTTACTGCATGCTCAGTATTAACTAAATGATGTAAAACCCGTAAACCAATATCTTTAACGTCAACTGCTCGCTCTTTTATATAAGGGTCTTGCATGGCATTAAATTGAGCTATTAGTCGTTCTATTACGATTTTTAACGCACTTTTAGCACACCAACCTTCTTGCAGTTGTGCTTCAACATTTTGCCCTAAGCTTTTTGCATCAAGTAACTGCTGGTAAACATCAAATACCGCCAGTGCTTCTTTAGGAATTGAATCACTTAAAGTCATTGATAGCGTATTAAACTCTTTTCGTGTTGCCGCAACCGCTTGGGTAAATAAACGACGTTGCTCTGTGCTGTTATCGTCTTTTTTTACTTCTATCGATTTAAAGTCTAGCTTTGGTAAAGTAACAAATGCATGCCCTATAGCAATCCCAGGTGCGCCTGAGACCCCTTTCAATACCGACGTTTGGTGAGAAAATTCATCTTGTCGCAGTACTTCTTTAATTTCAGCATGCGCTAATTGTGATGCTAGCTGAGCTGATAAAGTTATTAAAAACGATTCTTCATCTTGGCTAAATAACCGCGCACTTTTTTGCTGCACCACGATAACGCCCAACACTTTTTTTTGGTGTACAACAGGCACTGATAAAAATGCGTTATAACCTTCTTCGTTTACTTCTGGGGAGAGCTTAAAGCGAGGATGCGATTTAGCAAATGCAATATTAATAGGCTCTTCACGTTGCGCAACTAGGCCAACTAAACCTTCTGTGAAGCCAATTCTAAACTTACCAACAGCTTTGGGATTGAGCCCACGAGTAGCCATTAGTACAAAGTTATCTTGACTGTAATCAGCAAAATAAATGGAGCAGCACTGGGTATTCATGGCATCTTTCACCATTTCGACAAAACATGCTAATGCACTCTCTAAACTCGCTTGATGCGAGACAGATTCGGCAATAGCTCTGAGTGTAGCCAGCATAATACTGCTCCTTTATATTTTTACCTTTTATGACGCCACGTGTCTTTGGTTTGTTCACGCTTGTTAAATGGCATTGCAAATGGAGCAAACTCTTTCATTACTCGCCTATAAACATCCCGTTTAAAAGACACCACTTGCCTAACTGGGTACCAATAACTCACCCAGCGCCAATCATCAAACTCAGGGTGATGTGTTTTAAGTAAGTCTACATCTTCGTCTTTACAGCGAAGTTTCAGTAAGAACCATTTTTGTTTTTGCCCAATACACACCGGACTTGAGTCGCGGCGTATCAAACGCTTGGGTAATTTATAACGTAACCAATGTTTTGAACTTGCGACAATTTCTACATCTTCCGGACGCAAGCCGACTTCTTCGTGTAATTCACGGAACATGGTCTGCTCTGGCGTTTCACCACTGTCGACACCTCCTTGCGGAAATTGCCAAGAATGTTGACCATAACGTCGAGCCCAAAAGACTTGTCCTTGATTATTGCAAATTACAATTCCGACATTGGCACGAAAACCTTCGGCATCAATCACCTTAGTGCCTCATTTGTAAGTCGATTTTTAATGATTGTTCCACATTAGCTGCAATACGGCAAACACTATTATACCCAAGTCACTTCAAGACGTAGAATTGAGCATTCCATAGGGACTGAGTATCAAGGTGTTACTTTACAATAAGGGTATTCTCTTTTAAAAAATAACAACATAGGGAGTTAGTTTCAGTGAAACGTCTTACGGGTTGGTTTAAAAGCGATTTATACTGCGTTATTGATTTTAACAAGGGAGCAACCATTATTTGCAATCAATGCCTTGTCTAAATCACTTTTAATTCCAACTGAAACTGTATCTTGAGGTGGCTTGGGTGTAGGTACACTATGACTACAATCAACCCGTTACCTCAAACCTCCTATTTTGAGAAAGCGAGGTATACACCTTTTACGCACCTTACCCACAGCTTGTGCATAACTTTAGTTTATACAGCTCATTTAGCAAACAAGTCCACAATGAACGATCTAAAATACAGCCTTTTCCACAGATTCTGTGGATAACATTGTTTATAGTTCTGTATTTATCCCCGCAACTATTCAGAACACAACGTGCCACCTATAGGCAATTAGTATAAAAGCTATAAAATTCAGTATATTAAACTTTAAAACCCGCAATAAAAAACGTTCAAAAACACGCCAAACCACGACAGTACAAAAAACACACAAAACCAAAGATATCCACGGTTAGTCACTTTTGCTATCATGACCGATGAGTTTATACAATAGAATAAAGCGGTTATGCGAGTAATAAAGCCACATTCAATCAATGAATTAATGCGACGTGTTAATAATATTGCTGGTATGACGTTAGGCCAGTTAGCACAACAATATCAATTTAAAACCCCCGAAGACTTATTACGCGAAAAAGGCTGGGCTGGGCAGTTAATTGAGTATGTATTAGGGGCTACTGCGGGCTCAAAACCAGTGCCTGATTTTGAGGATCTTGGAATAGAACTCAAAACATTACCTATTTCATTTAAAGGTAAGCCACTTGAAACCACTTTTGTTTCGGTTACCCCTCTTTTAAATGTCACTGGCATGACGTGGCAACAAAGCAATGTACGTAAAAAACTGGCTCATGTGCTATGGCTACCCATTTTAGGTGAGCGAGAAATAACTCCATTTGATAGAACCATCGGCAGTGGCTTTTTATGGCAACCAAGTGCTATTCAAGACGCGCAACTACAACGCGATTGGGAAGAACAAATGGAGCTCATCGCATTAGGACGCGTTGATGAAATATCGGGGCACTTAGGGGATGCTATGCAAATTCGCCCAAAAGCGGCGAATAGTCGCATTGTTACAGATGCCATCGGGCCAAATGGGCAAATTATAAAAACCCTACCTCGTGGTTTTTACTTGAAAACCAGTTTTACCGGTGAGATTTTAAAACAGCAGTTTCAGCTTTAAAATACCTTTAAATAATGCGCGAGGTAAACTTGCGCCTTCTACGCATGTTTAATAATTTTTCTATTTAAAACTCGGTTAATAATCACGGCTAAAGCGGGTTCCTACGGGTGTCAGAATAATTTATATCGGTGGGGCTTTATGCTGCGAAAATTAAGATTTAACAAAAAAATCCTCACCGAAGCGAGGATTTCCTAAGAGTAAAAACCAGATTCTAATAAAAGAATTACTGACCTTTAACCTCTTTAAGACCGTTGTACGGTGCTTTAGCGCCTAACTGCTCTTCAATACGAAGAAGTTGGTTGTACTTAGCAACACGATCAGAACGGCTTAATGAACCCGTTTTAATTTGGCCTGCAGCAGTACCAACAGCTAGATCTGCAATTGTAGAATCTTCTGTTTCACCAGAGCGGTGTGATATAACAACTGTAAAACCAGCATCTTTAGCCATTTTGATTGCCGCTAACGTTTCAGTTAGTGAACCAATTTGGTTAAATTTGATTAAGATTGAGTTAGCAATACCGTTATCAATACCACGCTTTAAGATTTTCGTGTTTGTAACAAATAAATCGTCGCCCACTAATTGGATTTTATCACCCATTAGTTTAGTTTGATGCGCAAAGCCGTCCCAATCAGATTCATCAAGACCATCTTCAATAGATACGATTGGATATTGCTCTGTAAGGTCTTTTAGGAAGAAGTTAAATTCTTCAGACGTGAATTTTTTACCTTCACCTTTAAGGTCGTAAATGTTTGCTTCTTTGTCATAAAACTCAGATGCAGCACAATCTAGCGCAAGTGTTACGTCTTTACCTAACTCATAACCTGCATTTGCAACTGCAACTTTAATTGCCGCAAGTGCAGCTTCGTTTGAAGCAAGGTTAGGTGCAAAACCACCTTCATCACCCACAGCTGTAGAGTGACCATCAGCTTTAAGTACTTTTGCAAGGCTATGGAATATTTCAGCGCCCATACGTAGTGCTTCGCGGAAGTTAGTAGCGCCAACAGGTTGAACCATGAACTCTTGAATATCTACCGAGTTATCAGCGTGCTCACCACCGTTGATGATATTCATCATTGGTAATGGCATAGAGTACACACCAGGCGTGCCGTTTAGATCAGCAATGTGCTCATAAAGCTCTACTTTTTTAGATTGTGCAGCCGCTTTTGCAGTTGCTAATGACACAGCTAAGATTGCATTGGCACCTAATTTTTCTTTATTTTCAGTGCCATCTAAATCTAGCATTACTTGGTCAACAGTGCTTTGCTCTAATGCGTTTTGCCCTGCTAATGCGCCTGCGATTTCATTATTAATAAAACCAACAGCCTTTAATACGCCTTTACCTAAATAACGTGCTTTATCACCATCACGTAATTCCAATGCTTCGCGTGTACCTGTTGATGCACCTGATGGTGCAGCTGCGCGACCCCATGAACCGTCAGCTAGATGTACATCCGCTTCTACAGTTGGGTTACCACGCGAATCCATAATTTCGCGACCGATCACTTTTACGATATTTGACATCTTGATTCCTCTTTTCCCAAAATGGTGAGCATATTCCGACTTTATTAATTTTCCTTAACGCAGTCGGTTTTAAAACAAAAAAGCCGTGCAACTAGCACGGCTTAATAATTATTACGACGACGCTTTTTGATAGGCGTGTGCTGCGGCCACAAACCCTTCAAATAGCGGATGACCATCGCGAGGTGTTGAAGTAAATTCCGGATGGAATTGAGCTGCAATAAACCACGGGTGATCTTTATTTTCGATGATCTCTACTAATTTCTTATCTTCTGATAAGCCAGTAAAGCTCAAACCTGCTTGCTCAAGTTTTTCAACAAAGTTGTTGTTAACTTCATAACGGTGACGATGACGTTCTACAATTTCATCACTGCCATACACTTCATGTACTTTAGAGCCAGGTGTTAAATGACATTTTTGTGCGCCTAAACGCATAGTGCCACCTAAATCAGATTTTTCGCTACGTGTTTCAACGTTACCTTCTGCATCTAACCACTCAGTGATTAAACCTACAACAGGGCTTGCTGAATTAGCATTAAACTCTGTTGAGTTTGCGTCTTCAAGGCCTGCTACATTACGTGCGTACTCGATAAGCGCAACTTGCATACCTAAACAGATACCAAGGTAAGGTACTTTATTTTCACGGGCATATTTTGCCGCTAAAATTTTACCTTCAACACCACGACTACCAAAGCCACCAGGGACTAAGATTGCATCAAGGTTAGCAAGTAACTCTGTTCCTTTGCTTTCAACATCTTGTGAATCAACGTATTGAATATTTACAGTTAAGCGGTTTTTAAGGCCAGCATGTTTAAGTGCTTCGTTAACTGATTTGTATGCATCAGGGAGTTCAATATATTTACCAACCATGCCAATAGTCACTTCACCTGTTGGGTTAGACTCTTGGTATAACACTTGTTCCCATTCAACTAAATCAGCTTCAGGGCAATCAAGGTGGAAGCGACGACATACAAAGTTATCAAGCTCTTGCGACTTTAATAGCGCAGGAATTTTATAAATGCTGTCTACATCTGGTAATGAAATAACCGCTTTTTCTTCAACGTTAGTGAAAAGAGCAATCTTTGCACGTTCATTGTTTGGTAATTTACGATCTGAACGACAGATAAGAATATCTGGTTGAATACCAATTGAGCGTAACTCTTTAACTGAGTGCTGTGTTGGTTTTGTTTTCACTTCTCCCGCAGGGCCTAAGAATGGCACTAACGTTAAGTGAATAAACAATGCGCGCTCACGGCCAATTTCTGTGCCAAGCTGACGAATTGCTTCTAAAAATGGTTGTGATTCAATATCACCTACGGTTCCACCAATTTCAACGATAGCCACATCATGGCCTACAGCACCGTCATATACACGTTGCTTAATGTCGTTAGTTATATGTGGAATAACCTGAATTGTTGCACCAAGGTACTCGCCACGACGTTCACGACGTAGTACATCTTCATATACACGGCCTTGTGTGAAGTTGTTACGGCTTGTCATTTTGGTACGGATAAAACGCTCATAGTGACCTAAATCAAGGTCAGTTTCAGCACCGTCTTCGGTGACAAATACTTCACCATGTTGAATTGGGCTCATTGTGCCTGGGTCAACGTTGATGTAAGGATCCAGCTTTAAAATGGTTACATTTAAACCACGGGCTTCTAAAATAGCTGCCAACGATGCTGCTGCAATACCTTTACCCAACGAAGAAACAACTCCGCCAGTAACGAAGATAAATTTTGTACTCATGCGAACCCTAGAATATCAGGAATTAAAAGGAATATAATACCCAAACAAGTGATTTTGGAATATGATCAAGACGGGGCGAAATTATAGCAAAGGCACTGCCATCAATCCAGTGAAAGTTAGTATTTCCCTGCACAAAAAACGCACTCGGAGTTTCGTATTATTTACTTCTGCTTTTTTATTGCATCCCACGCGGCGTCCATTTCAACAAGGCTTGCTGTATCAAGCGACTGCCCACGTTGGTGCAAATAAGTTTGCACTTTTTCAAATCGCGCTGAAAATTTATCATTCGCGCTGCGTAACAACTGCTCGGGATCACGCTTGATATGCCGCGCAACATTGACGGTGGCAAAAAGTAAGTCGCCAACTTCTTCAGCACTGTGCGCAGAAAGTGGATCAACCGCTAATGCTTCTTTTACTTCATCCACTTCTTCGATTACCTTATCTAACGCACCATGATAATTTGGCCAATCGAAGCCTAACCCTGAAACACGCTCTTGAATCTTTTTGGCTTTGCTTAAACTCGGTAAATTTGCCGGAATATCTTGCCAAATTGATGCGCTTTGTGGGGTTGTTTTTATGGCGCGCTCTTGGGCTTTAATTACTTGCCACTGCTCACTGAGTTGTTCATCGGTTAATGCTTGTTGCTCAGTAAATACATGAGGGTGACGACGAACCAACTTGTCATTTAATCCAGCCATTACATCACTAAAATCAAACAGACCTTGCTCTTGTGCTAATTGCGCATAAAAAACCACTTGGAAAAGTAAATCGCCGAGTTCACTTTTAAGCTCACCTAAATCACCTTTTTCGATGCAATCAGCCACTTCATAAGCCTCTTCTAAGGTATGTGGCACAATTGATTTAAAGTCTTGCTTTATATCCCACGGACAGCCTGTTTTAGGATCACGTAATTTGGCCATAATAGCTAATAGCTCAGTTAAAGCATTTGTTGAGGTACTAGTTGTTTGGCTCATTTAATTTCCTAGTTGCGATATTAGTGACTGCGCTTGGTTTCATGCACACCTTCGATTTGATCTAACTTTGATAAAAGCCTGTTAGTACTGGACAGATCATGCACTTCCACTTGCATGGTAAAGAGCGCTAGTTGACGCGCATCGACCATTTCCATGTTCATACTCAACACGTTAACTTTTTCATTCGCTAACACAGAGCTAATATCACGAATAAGCCCTGCTCTATCGCTGGCTTCTATCTTAATTGCTAATGCGTAAGAGCCATGAATTTCATCTGACCAACTTACAGCTATGACGCGCTCTGGATGCTGTGTTTTTAAATTGGTGAACGAATCACAGTCATCACGATGAACACCAATGCCACGCCCTTGTGTTATATAACCAATAATTTGATCACCAGGAACTGGGCGGCAACATTTGGCCATATGACTCATTAAGCTGCCGACACCGTCAACCACGATCCCATTTTTGTCACCGCTAACTTTGCTAGGCGTTTTAAACCGAATAACGGGTTCATCATCGGTTCTGTCGGTTATAAAATTAAGTAATTGATTTAAACGCACATCGCCTGCGCCAATCGCGACCATTAAGTCATCTAACTCTTTAAAATTAAAGCGCTTAATTGCCGGTTCAAGATGTTTGTAGTTTAAATCAAGCTTTTGCAATTCATTATCGAGAATTTCTTTACCTGCACTGAGGTTTTTATCGCGATCGAGCTGCTTAAACCAATGGTGTATTTTTGCTCTTGCACGCGATGATTTAATATAACCTAACGATGGGTTTAACCAGTCTCGGCTGGGGTTAGGTTGTTTTTGAGTTAATATTTCAACCTGATCACCGGTGTGTAATTGATGAGTGAATGGCACTATTTTGCCAAATACTTTTGCACCAATACAACGATGCCCCACATTTGAATGAATGTAATATGCAAAATCTAAAGGGGTCGCGCCCAGTGGTAAATCAAAAATATCGCCACGCGGTGTAAATATATACACGCGATCTTCGACCACTTGATTTTTTAGCTCATCCGCTAGGTCACTGCCATCAACGACTTCTTCTTGCCATTGCAATAATTTACGTAACCAGCTAATTTTTTGCTCATAGCCAGAGCCACGCCCAGGCAATGCACCTTCTTTATACATCCAGTGAGCGGCAACTCCTAGCTCAGCATCTTGATGCATGGCATGGGTACGAATTTGAATTTCAACCGTTTTACCTTCAGGGCCAAACACCACGGTATGAATTGACTGGTAACCATTTTGTTTTGGTGTTGCTACATAGTCATCAAATTCTTTATTAAGATGACGCCAATTAGTGTGCACAATACCAAGTGCACCGTAACAATCTTGTAATTCATCAACAACAATTCGCATTGCGCGAATATCAAACAGCTGGTCAAACTCGTAGTTCTTTTGCGCCATTTTTTTGTAGATGCTGTAAATATGTTTTGGCCGACCATATACTTCAGCCTTGATACCCACTTGCTCTAGCTTTGTTTTTACCTGCTCGACCATATCAGCCATATACGCTTCACGGCCAAGGCGCTTATCGTCTAATTGCTTGGCAATGCTCTTGTATAAATCTGGGTGTAGGTAGCGAAATGAAAGATCTTCAAGCTCCCACTTAAGTTGACCTATTCCTAACCTGTTCGCTAGCGGCGCAAAAATATCAGCCGTGGCTTTTGCGGCAATAACACGCTCTTCTTCAGTGGCGTTTTTAACTTCGCGCAAGTAGCACACCTGCTCAGCAAGCTTAATTACAACGGCACGTACGTCTTCAACCATCGCCAATAACATACGCCGTATTTTATCAACTTGTACTGTCCCAGTTCCTTGATGCGCCAAAGTGCTAATGGTCGCCATTTGCGAAACCCCCGTTAGCAGTGAAGCTACATGACTGCCCATTACTTCACTAATGGTGTCTATTTCAATGAGGTTAGCTAAAAAACACGGTGTAATATAGGCCGTTACTAGCGTGTCTGAATCGAGGTTCATCTCCACTAAAATTTCAACCATTTCCATGGCCATATTTTGCTGGTGATGATTTTGAAGCTCTGCACAAAGGGTATTTGCTTTATTTAACTGGTCGCGTTTTTCTTGCGTTAAATTAAGTAAATCAAGTCGTGTATTAAAATCACCCTGTGTATCGTGTTGGTGTGATTGCCGAGTAGCTACCATAATGCGCTCTACCTCCTTTGAAATAACGCCATTGTTTCAATATGCCCTGTGTGCGGGAACATATTCATTAGCCCTATTTTTTCGAGTGAAAATGCCGCTTGCGTAATAATCGCGCTGTCACGGGCTAAAGTAACAGGATCGCAAGACACATATAAAATTGTTTTAAACTGCTTAAGTGGCAGTTGCTCTAAAATAGCCATAGCACCGGTACGAGAAGGGTCAAGCACCAATATATCTAAGTCTTTACTAAACCACGGCGCTTGTTGCATTGCCTGAGTTAAATCAAAACAATGAAATTGAGCATTTGTAATTTGGTTAGTTTGCGCATTTTGCGCCGCTATTGCAACCGCCGATGAAACACCTTCTACACCAATCACACTTTTTGCGTAGTTTGCAATCGCCAATGAGAAATTTCCAATGCCGCAAAACAAATCTAAAACCTGCTCTGTGCCTTTTAAATCAAGCCATTTTACGGCTTGCAATAGCATAGCCTGATTTACTTGCGCGTTAACCTGAATAAAGTTATCAAGGCCAAACTCAAATTTTAAGTCTAATTCAGGTAAATGATAAAATGGCATAGGTAAATGGCTATGCTCAATATGTTGGCTTTCACCTTGAAAAATAACACGCCACTTATGCATCAAACCAAGTTCTACAATTGTATTTTTTAACGCCTCACTAATGTTTTTTGTATGGCGAAGTACAACAAAATTATGTTTGTCAGCTTGGCATAATTGAATATGACTCACACTTCTAAGCTCGCCATTTTGATTTAGTACTGTATCAAAAACACTAAAAATATCGCGGTACACATCGCTTAACACTTCACATTGTTTAACCGACACGATTTGCTTTGAGCCTTGAGCACGGTAACCAACGCGCATTTTCTTCGCTGTTTTGTCGTACATAACAGCTAAGCGTGCACTGCGACGGTAATGCGTTGGCGCGCTAAGTAAAGGCACTTGCCAATTCATGCCATCTAACTTGGCAAACTTTGTAAACAACTGGCTCACAGCAACTTGCTTTTCAACTAATTGTTGATCAAGGCGTAAGTGTTGCAACTGACACCCGCCACACTGTTGGTAATGCTCACAAAAAGGTTTTTCTCGTGATTCACTGGCGCTAATGACTTTGATCGTATTTGCCGCGCTGTAGCGGGCTTTATCTTCTGTTAGTTTAACTTTAACGGTTTCGCCCGGCAGTGCTCCATTTACAAAACACACTTTGTTATGGTGCTTTGCGACCCCTCGCCCCTGATGATCCATACCTGTGATAGCCAATGTTAATGACTCTTGCGTGAGGGTTTTCTTTTTTGCTTGGAAAAACTGCGCCATCGGGCAACACCTTAAATATTGATTCTACGTGAGTGATTGATTACTAGCTTATAAGTATATACTCTTTAACTAACTAATAATGATAACAACGTTCACTTATGACTAAACTTGGTTTGCGCGACTCAGTTTTAACGCTAACACTTATTCCCACAGTGCTTATTGGGTTGTTACTTGGCGGCTATTTTACAATAAATCGTTACATTGAGCTTGATGAAATTTTATATCAGCAAGGCAGCACTATTTCTGAGCCTCTTTCAATTGCAATTGAACAACCCCTATTGGCAAAAAACAAACAACTGCTAAACCGTTTGATCAGTCATGCTCATAATAAACACTCCCCTTCAATTAAGACCATTGCCATTTTTGATGAACGCAATGAACTCGTGCTAACAAGTAACTATCATCGTGACTTTGATGATCTTATGCATGACGAAAATTTAAAAAATACCAAAACAACAAAAGTTTTAGACAATAATCACCTTATTACCTTTTTTACTCCCATCATTAATCATTCAACACCCGATTCACAATGGGACAGCGCAGCATTTCAAGCATCGCTTGGCACGGTTGTGGTACAACTAAATAAAAGTCAGGCCATTATTGGCCAACAACGCGCGTTATTAGTTACCGGTATTATTATTATTCTGGCTTTAGTACTTGCTGCGATATTGGCGATTCGTTTAAGTCATATGTTTATGACGCCTTTAAACAGACTTGTTTTAGCAACAGATAAATTAATAGAAGGTAAAAGAGACACTGGTTTAGTGCAGCCTATGGTTGGCGAATTTGAATTATTACGCCAAGGCCTAAATACAATTTCAGATACCATGGTGGGTCAAAAAGATGAGATGCAAAAACACATTGACCAAGCCACCAGCGATTTACGTGAATCATTAGAGCTTTATGAAACACAAAATATTCAACTCAGCATTGCCAAAACAGATGCGCAAGACGCTAACCGTGTTAAATCTGACTTTTTAGCAAAAATGAGTCATGAATTACGAACGCCTCTTAACGGTGTAATTGGTTTTACTCGGCAGTTACATAAAACACCGCTTAATAAACATCAAAAAGATTACCTCGATACCATTGAGTTATCAGCCAATAGTTTAATGACTATCATTAGTGATATTTTAGATTTTTCTAAATTAGAAGCTGGTGCAATGGAACTTGAATCAATTCAATTCCAGCTACGCGATAACGTTAACGAAGTGCTCACTTTACTAGCCCCAAGTGCTGATGAAAAACAGCTCGAACTATCGATTTATATTAATTCACAAGTACCTGATAACATTACCGGTGACCCAACTCGCTTTAAGCAAGTGTTAATCAATTTGATCAGCAACGCCATTAAGTTTACTGAAAAAGGCGCAATCAAAATTGATATAGGCCATCGACTGCTTGATGAAGAGCGCGCCTCTGTTTTAGTCTCAGTTACTGATACGGGCGTTGGCATTCCAATGGATAAGCAAGATGCATTGTTTACCCCTTTTGGCCAAGCGGACTCAAGCATTACACGTAAGTTTGGGGGTACTGGTTTAGGTTTGATTATTACTAAGCATATCGTTGAAGCGATGGGCGGTCGAATAACCCTCAATTCAGCGCCGGGCCAAGGTACGTGCTTTACCTTTAATGGTGTATTTAGAATCCCTAATCATAGTTACAATAGTGATTTGCCGAGTAAATCACTTGCTAACAAACGCATTTTATATCTTGAGCCGCATGAGCATACTCACCATGCTGTATTGTCATTATTAAATGAATGGCAAACTCAAGTGACGGGCTGCTTTACAGAAGAAAGCTTTTTAGCAGAGATAAACAAAGAGTTTAATTACGACATTTGTATTATCGGCCATGTTGCTGCAGTCGATGAAATGCAGCGTTTAAAAGGCTATATTAAAGCCGCTAGAGACTCTACCGATTACTTATATTTAATGCTCAATACCGTCTCTCATAATATGCGAGAAGCCTATATAGGCTGCGGTGCAGATGCATGCCTTAGTAAACCACTCAACCATCGCAAATTATGTGAAGTACTTGCAGCACCGTATCGCCTTGATCACCCTGTTCATAACATTGAAGAAAACACCGAAAAGCTACTGCCGCTTAAAGTCCTTGTGGTTGATGACAACGATGCTAATTTAAAACTCATTTGCACATTACTTGAAGAGCAAATAGAGCACATAGATACCGCTCATAACGGATCCCAAGCTTATAGCATTTGTAAGAGCAATAAATACGATATTATTTTTATGGACATTCAAATGCCCATAATGGATGGTATTACTGCCTGCAAATTAATTTTAGAATCCTCATTAAATGAAGACACGCCTATTATTGCTGTCACCGCCCATGCGCTTGCTGGTGAAAAAGAACAACTCATTAAAGACGGTTTTAAAGGCTATTTAACCAAGCCAATTGATGAGGATATGCTAAAACAAATTATTAGTGATCATAGTCCACAATCGCCTCTTAAACGTGACAAAAATCGGAATATCCAAGCATACATTGAGCCTCCTTTTGTTAGCACATCGCTAGATTGGCCATTGGCATTGCAACGTGCCGGAAGTAAAAATGAGCTCGCCCTTGAAATGCTCAACATGTTACTACTGAGTGTGCCAGAAACATTGCGCCTACTTGATGAGGCCACCACTAGCCAAGATTGTGAGCATGTTTTAAGTATTATTCATAAATTTCATGGTGCGTGTTGTTATACGGGAGTGCCAAAGTTAAAGGCTCTTTCAGAAACTATTGAAACTTCGCTTAAAAATGACTGCGAACTAGAGCAAATAGAACCTGAACTGTTTGAATTACAAGATGAGCTTGAAAACCTTATGAAAGATGCCGGTTTAAGAGGTGACTAACTGTAATAACTTTAAACTCGAGTGAATGCCACTGCTATTCACTCGAATTTAAAACGGCTACTTTCAAGGATTAAATTATTAACGTTTATAGACTTGCTCACCGTCTAGCAATGTCATCATCACCTTCACCGATGTAATTTCGTCTGGTTTAATGTTGAATAGGTTTTTATCAAGTACGACGAGATCAGCGTGTTTACCCACTTCAATACTGCCTACTAAATCATCTTGTCGCATCGCATACGCACTATTAATGGTGTACGCTGCAATGGCTTGCTCTAAAGTAATTGCCTGTGGTGCACGGGTAACTGCATGCATTAACCCTACTAAAGGATCAAACGTACTGACATTCCAATCACTACTAAGTGTTAGCCTTGCTCCTGCCGTTACCAGGCTTTTTATTGGTACTAAATCTTGCGCTCGCTCGGTGCCAATAAACTCAGCGACTTCAGGCCAATGCGCCGGGTTAGTAAACTCTCCCGCAACTTGCGCATCAGCAATTACATTAAGCTGTGCAAAGCGTTTATAGTCATCAGGATCTATGACTTCTAAATGGGTAATTCGGTGACGAGATTTACCCATAGACGCATTACCTATCGCATTGAGCGCTTCGCTGATCCCTCTATCACCAATGGCATGGATATTAAAATCAAACCCTTGGTTTTCCAGTGCTGTCAGATACTTTTCAATACGCGCTTGAGAAAAGTAATTAAGCCCTTTATTACCATATAAATCGAGCCAATTAATGGCATAAGGTTCATGCATTGCGGCGGTCGTATTAACTAAAATACCATCCATATAAAACTTTACTTGGTTTACTTTTAACAAGCTATTTTGGTCTGACTGGTACAAGCTTTTTAGCTTAGCAATTTGTTTTTCGTCATTCATTTGCGGATATGCCCACAACCCTAAATTAACTCGTAAACTTAATTTATCTTCGTCAGCAACCCGTTGCCACGTTTCTATGTGCCCGCGCTGCCAATACGTACGCGCATCGCTGATTGACGTTATGCCTGCCTTGTTCAGTTCGGGCATAGTGTATTCAATTAACCCTAAGTAATCTTGTTGCTGTGCATCTGGTAAAGACTGCATAGCAAGCTCCATCACCTGATTACCTGCGTTATCATATAAAATACCGTCAAGGTAGCCTTCTTCATCGCGACCAATCACCCCACCAATTGGATCTTTACTTTGGCTAGTAATTCCTGCCAGTTCAAGTGCTTTACTATTGACCCACATAGAGTGCGATGTTTGTTCCATGATGATCACAGGTCTATCTTTAACGGCTTCATTTATTACAGAAAGTGGCGAGTCACGCATAGCGAGTAAAGTCGCTATTTCATGCCCATAACCTATTAGCCATGTCGCATCTGGATTTTGTACCGAGGCATTATAAATAGCATCAATGTACTCATTGGCTGTAGCATAACTCGGGATACTAAATTGCGTCGCTGTAGAAGCAGATTCTAGTGGGTGCATATGCACATCGTGAAACCCTGGCAGCACCATTTTACCTTCTAAATTGAGCACGCTTGTAGTTGCCCCAATAAAATCTTGAACGTCATCGTTAGAGCCAACAAATACTATTTTGTTATCCTGCAAAGCGACTGCCTCTGCCCACGGTTGTTGACCGTTAACCGTATACACATCCGCATTATAAAGAACTTTAGTCGCCACATGCGCGTTAGAATTATTGTTATCGGTTTGTTTTTCAGATGCTTGTGGTGGCGTATCACCGCAGCCAGACAGCATACAGCTGAGAGCAAAAACACTCGTTGCTAAATTCATTTTAATAGTACCCATTGTTGTCTCCAAATATTTAGCGCTACACTAACAAAGTAATGGTAACTTAAAGGTAACAGTATAGAAGCAGTTGACTTTTTATGATTAAAATACGTTCAATAAAGGGGCTGTTTTATCACCCCGCGTCAGAGTACAAAGGGCAGCGCATGTTTAGCATTTATGCTACGTTATCGCCTATTTATGGGGAGTAACCACACACCACAGGCTCTACATGACTGAAAATAAACTCATTACTGTAAATTTACCCTCTAAAAATAAGCAGGCCCTAGAACACCATGATTATATTATTAGTTGAGGACGACGCAATTCTTGCACAACAAGCTATTACCTTTTTAGAAAATGAAGGTATTGAGGTGGACTATGCCCGCTCTTTAGCGCAAGCAAAAGGGATCTGTGTTGGGCAACATTATGATGCCATTATCCTTGATATCAACTTACCCGATGGCACTGGTTTATCATTAGCACAACAATGGCGTGATACTAACACCGCGCCTATTTTATTCCTCACTGCACGCAGTGCGCTTGAAGATAAACTCGCCGCATTTGCAGCAGGGGCACTTGATTATTTAACCAAGCCATTTGCACTTGAAGAATTAGTTATAAGAATAAAATTACTTGCAAAAAAACATAGCTGTGAAGCCACACACTTTAATCTTGATACCCTGAGTATCGATCTAGAAGCTAAAATTATAAAACGAGCGCAGCGCACTATTATTTTATCACCTCAACAATGGACTTTAGTCGCTTTATTACTAAGGCATAGCCCTGCTCCAGTGAGTAAAGAGATGATAATAAATACAGTTTGGCCAGATCAAGATGTAAATAACAACATGTATAAGTCACTACTTACGCGACTAAGAACGAACCTCACTAAAGATGACGAGGTGGAGCTACTGCATACGTTAAAAAAACAAGGCGTAGCGCTTAGGTTGGCAAATGACTAAAGTAAAACAACATTCAATCAGCCAATTTTTAGTATTACGTACAGCCATTACACTACTCACGATTATAGTGATTTGGATAGCTATCGTATTAAATAGCTATCACTATGCATTAGATGATACCGCCGCACATTACCTGTTTTATGATGCGGAGCAATTAGCTGAAAACCATTTGGCGCAGCCTTACATTGATGATTTTAAAATTGTTACTAAAAACATAAACGACTTACCAGCTTGGATCATTGACTTATGGCAGCAACAGCAACTAGAGCTTAACGAGGTATCGCTATTACAACACAATCGTGATGATGTTTATATTTTGCCATACAGCACAAACACCACTCCAATATTTGTAGTTCATTATTTTGCCCAAGCAGAGTCCCTCTCTTTACTCCCTTGGTTAGCGCTTATAGCTGGGATACTCACTGTCGTTATTATTGTTATCAACATAAATAGTTCGAAAAAAATCATCACTGAAACTTTAAAGCTACATGCCACTGTCCATGATAAGAAAATTCGTACTTTTTATTTTGATGAATTTGATACTGTTGCAATTCAGTTGAGGTCAATTAGAGCGAAAGAGCAAGATGCACAACAAAAAGAGCGTTTACTGTCCGCTTTTTTAAGCCATGAAGTGCGAACACCATTGAGCCAAATAAACCATTGTTTGTCTTTATTCGCCCAGCAAGATGATTTACCACTTGCGGCTCTACCTATAATAGATCAACTGTCTCATGCACACAAAAACCTCACCACAAGTAGTGATGCTATTTTAGCATTATGGCAATTAGAAGAATGCCACTTACACGAGGTAAACTTAACTACCTACCTTAAAAATTGGCAAACTAATTTAGCGAACAAAGGTGTGTGCATTGTTCTTAAAATGAGTATAAAAACTTTAAAAATCAAAACTTACAAGCCATTACTGAATTTAATGTTAGAACAAATCAGTAGAAATTATCAACATTATGCAAATGGCGATTTACAGGTAACTCTTTGTGAAACTGGCATTACATTTACTAATACTACGAATAAAGACATTACCCAAAAAGGCAATGGACTTGGCTTTATGATCATCAACCAAGCCTGTAAACAACTAAACTGGCACTATAATGTTACCCAGCAAGCAGATATGTTTACTGTGCGCTTAACATTCAATTATTAACTTAAACATAGATTGCTCAGTTACAGATTCTTACTAATGGTTTGTTGGTTTTAAGGCTCGTAATTTGCCAGTTTATCTCGTTGCTATCTTTACTTTCAGTAATGCTAACTTGGGCAATATCGCTAAACATATAGTCGCCGGGTGCATTTAAACGAGTTAAATTAGCAGCTAACTTTTGTTGGCAAAACTCACCGGTGTCGCCATGAATGACAAGTACAGGTTTTTCCACCGATTGGGCGAACTGCGCTAGTGCATCACGATAGATTTTAAAGCCATCACAATTGGCAGTAACCAACTCACTGCATGCAGCTTGCTCCGTTTTATGAGTATAAATATCTGCCTGAAAAGCTATAACATAGGCTTTGGCTTTTGGGTCTGCTTGCGCTAACCAGCTTAGGTTATTGCTATCTCTTAAGTCTGCGTGGTGATAAGCCATTTGCTTATCACTTTTTAATACTTGCCGACGACCATTATGAGTCCCCGCTATATGCAGCGTCATAAATTCAACGTCAGCGAACTGCCAACGCGCATTTTCTGTCATACTCGTTTGGCGTTTAAAGCCCGTCAGTGTAGTCACTTTTTCAAGGTAAGCCTTATCAAACATCAATTCTTTTATAAAAGCCAAACGCTCTAGCTCATCATAACGAGGGGTTAAGTTTTCACGGTCGCAGTCGGTCCAATCATTATCCCCTGGTGTAAATACAAATGGCTGCTCTGTTAAAGTACTAAGCAGTTGCTTATGTGTTGTAAGTAACTTATCAGTGCATGGCTCTGCGCCCGCTTTCATATCACCTAAGTGCATTAAAAAACCATGAGGAGTTTGCGCTATTTTTTTACCTAAAAGACCTGTGGGGGCTAAGTTTTTATGATCAATAATTGTATAAGGCATGTCTGCCATAACCAAAAAATCTGTCACCGGTTTTGCTTCTATTGGGCTAGCACTGAGTGAGCTTGCACTTACCAACACAATGATCGAACTCATTAAACCAAACATATTACCCATCATAAAGCGTCATTATTTTGTTTAACATCTCATAATGAAAGCCAAAAGAAACGGCTTTTTTTAATTAAGCTTGCTAAAATAGCGCAACTGTTAGAATCAATAGTAAAACTATGTTATTCACTACAAGCTACACCCTTGATAAACCTTATTTTTATGAATGTTTTGATGAATCATTGCCCTATAGTGGACAAGCAAAACCTAAATATGCTTTTTTAGCATTGCTGGTAAGCCTTGGGCTGATTGCAATATATGTAATGGATAAGCACTATTTAGGCAACTTTATGATCATGGCTGCTGTATTGGAGTGTGTTGCTTTTTACTACCGTAGACCTTGGTGGGTAACGCGTCAAATGCTCAGTCGTGCATCAGGTTCAGAAGCGACCCTAACGATTGATAAAGAAGGGTTTAAAAGCGTTAATCCGTATAAAAGCTATCAACTTGAATGGCAAAACATTGATGAAGTGATCTTTACTAATCAAGGCATTGTTTTAAAAAGTAGTAAAGGTATGCAATATATTTCAAACAGCGTACTCACTGATGACGTTATTCAATACATAAAAAAAAGAGCCACTTAATAAGCGGCTCTTTCATATCAATTCAATTGGCTAATTAATCGTTGCCCGGATTCGGGTTAGACTTTTCAGCTTGGATACGCATGTAAATTTCTTCACGGTGTACCGATACGTCTTTAGGTGCATTAACACCAATACGTACTTGATTTCCTTTAACACCTAGTACAGTGACTGTTACTTCGTCACCAATCATTAGGGTTTCACCTACTCGACGAGTTAGTATTAGCATTCTCTTGCTCCCATTATTCCAATAAATTAAAAGATTCCGCGTTCGTATCTTAAAGAAAATAAGCCTTAAAAGTAAGTAAAAACTCTAAATCGATTCATTTTCCGTTAAAAAAACCTTATGTAATGCACGTACTGCCAATTCTAAGTATTTTTCATCTATTAAAACTGAGATTTTAATCTCAGATGTTGATACTAATAACACTTGAATATTCTCTTTTGCTAATGCATCAAAAAATAAACTTGCCACACCTGAGTGTGATTTCATACCTACACCAACGGCTGATACTTTAGCTACTGAGCTACAACCTGAAACATCATCACTGTTAATACAGTGGGGATTATTACGTAATACTTCAAGCGATTGATCAAAATCATTAGTGTGTACTGTAAAAGCATAGTCTATTTTTTCAAAGTTATGATTAACTTGATTAATCATATCTATTTCGATGCCATTTTCTGAAAAAAGTTTCAATATTGACGCTAAATACTCAGTGCCACTAGGCACACCATTAACGTTAATAAGACTTTCGTCACGATTAAAAGCAATACCAGAGACCACATTACTTTTCATATCGGTTTCCTCAAAGCTAATTAGTGTGCCTTGATCTGGGTTAAAACTCGACAACACCCTTATCGGTAAATTATATTTACCAGCGGCTTCTACACAGCGAATATGCAATACCTTTGCACCGAGGCTAGCCATTTCTAACATTTCTTCAAAAGTGACATGACTCATACGCCGCGCTTTAGGCTCAATACGAGGATCGGTTGTATAGACTCCGTCAACATCTGTGTAGATTTGACATTCATCGGCACCTATTGCACCTGCAATCTCAACTGCAGAGGTATCTGTACCGCCACGACCAAGCGTTGTAATATTACCTTCAACATCACGCCCCTGAAATCCAGCTATAATTGCAATGCGATTATGCTCAAGTTCATGTTTTAGCCTTGTTGCTGCTACGTCTTCAATACGCGCTTTACCAAACATATTATCAGTACGAATATTCACTTGATCTGCTAATAAGCTCACCGCAGAATGGCCACGCTTTATAATAGCCATAGCAAGTAGTGCTACAGAAACTTGTTCACCCGTTGTTAGAAGTACATCGAGTTCACGGCTGCTCGGACGAGCATCGATTTGTTTGGCAAGATTGATGAGGCGGTTAGTCTCTCCAGACATTGCAGAGAGCACCACCACCACTTGATGTCCTTGTTGCTTAGTTTTCACAACAAGGTCGGCAACAGCTTCTATACGCTCAATAGAGCCTACCGAAGTGCCACCGAACTTTTGAACAATAAGCGCCACTTAAGCTTAAGTACGCTCAGTTAACCAAGCTGTAACACTATCAAGTGCTGCGCTTAAATGTTGTGGCTGCGAACCACCGGCTTGTGCCATATCAGGGCGACCGCCGCCCTTACCGCCAACTTGAGACGCCATGTGGTTCACAAGCTCACCCGCTTTAACTTTACCGATTAAGTCTTTCGTAACACCAGCAATCAGGCTTACTTTGTCACCATCAGCAACGCCTAAAGCAATAACACCTGAGCCAATCTTATTTTTAAGATCATCAACCATGCCGCGTAACGCTTTTGATTCAGTGCCTTCAACGTTTGCCACAAGTAGCTTAATGCCATTAATTTCAACGATTGAATCAAGTAAAGATGCACCCGCTGCGCTTGCTAACTTATCGCTTAACTGTGCAATTTGTTTCTCAAGGCCTTTTGATTTTTCAAGCAAAGCGGTTACTTTTTCAAGCACTGAGGCGCTATCGCCTTTTACCAGTGCCGCTACATCGTTTAAATGCTGCTCTTGCGTGCTCACGTAAGCTATGGCATCAGCGCCTGTTACCGCTTCAATACGACGTACACCAGCAGCAATACCACTTTCAGATACGATTTTGAATAAACCGATATCACCGGCACGATTTACGTGAGTACCACCACACAGCTCAATCGAGTAATCGCCAATGGTGACTACGCGAACTTCGTCATCGTATTTTTCACCAAATAACGCCATTGCGCCTTTTTCTTTGGCCTCATCGATTGCCATCAACTCAGTGTTAAGGGCAAAGTTACGACGAATTTCGTCGTTTACTACACGCTCAATTTCACGTAGCTCAGCTTTAGTAACCGCTTCAAAATGCGAGAAATCAAAACGTAAACGTTCAGGGTCTACTAATGAGCCTTTTTGCGATACGTGGTCGCCTAATAACTGACGCAGTGCTTCGTGTAGAATATGCGTAGCAGTATGGTTCTTTTTAACGCGATCGCGACGCGCATCATTAATGTTTGCATCTACTTTGTCGTTCACACCAATACGACCCATCACTGTTCCGTGATGTGCAAAAGCATTACCAAGCTTGGTTGTATTAGTAACAGTAAATTCACCACCGGCAACTGTTAGCGTGCCTGTGTCGCCAACTTGGCCACCTGATTCAGCGTAGAATGGTGTACGGTCCAGCACTACAATACCTTGTTGGCCATCCTCAAGTACTGATACCGTTTCACCTTGTGCGAACATTTCGATTACAGTACCGCTATAATGTGTTGCAGTGTAGCCTTTAAAGTCTGTGTGTTTATCAGATTTTAATTGTTGGTTGTAATCTGCACCAAATTTACCCGCTTGCTGGGCAGTCTTACGCTGCACAGCCATGCACTCTTGGAAGCCTTGCTCATCAATACTCATAAAGCGCTCACGGGCAACGTCAGCGGTTAAATCAGCAGGGAAACCGTATGTATCATAAAGTTTAAAGACTAATTCACCAGGGATCACATCACCGGTCAAACTCGTTAAGCTATCTTCTAAAATAGCTAAACCACGCTCAAGTGTTTTACCAAACTGCTCTTCTTCGATACGCAGTACTTTTTCAATAATTTCTTGTTGTTTTGCAAGCTCAGGGTACGCTTGACCCATTTGCTCGATTAACGCCGCTACTAATTTATAAAAGAAAGAACCTTGTGCGCCTAGTTTGTTGCCGTGGCGAACCGCGCGGCGAATAATGCGGCGCAGTACATAACCACGACCTTCATTTGATGGCATTACACCATCTGAGATCAAAAATGCACATGAACGAATATGATCCGCGACTACGCGCAGTGATTTATCATCCATATCTTGTGCATTGGTCACTTCTGCAGCTGCTTTAATCAAGCCTTGGAATAAATCTATTTCGTAATTTGAATGTACGCCTTGTAAAATAGCGGCAATACGCTCAAGACCCATGCCCGTATCAACAGACTGCTTAGGAAGCGGCTCCATCGCACCGTCGCTTTGACGGTTATACTGCATGAATACCAAGTTCCAAATTTCAATGAAACGGTCGCCATCTTCTTCAGGCGAGCCTGGAGGGCCGCCCCAAATATGTTCGCCATGATCATAAAAAATTTCAGAACATGGGCCACATGGACCAGTGTCACCCATTGACCAAAAGTTATCTGAGGTAGCAATACGAATAATACGCTCTTCAGGCAAACCAATTTCGTTAGCCCAATAACCAAATGCTTCTTCATCGTCATGATAAATAGTAACAAGCAGTTTTTCTTTAGGTAGTTTTACTACGTCGGTTAAAAATTCCCAAGCAAACTTAATCGCGTCTTGCTTAAAGTAATCACCAAAACTAAAGTTACCTAACATTTCAAAGAATGTATGGTGACGGGCTGTGTAGCCTACATTTTCTAAATCGTTATGCTTACCACCGGCACGCACACAACGTTGTGAGCTTGTTGCGCGGTTATAAGGGCGACTTTCTGCGCCTAAAAATACGTCTTTAAATTGTACCATGCCGGCATTATTAAATAATAATGTCGCATCGTTACCCGGAATAAGCGAGCTTGATGGAACAATTTGATGTTGTTTACTGGCAAAAAAGTCTAAAAACTGTTGCCTGATCTGTGCGGTAGTCATGTGCTGCATGTGAACGTCTCACCCATTTTTACTGTGCTTGCATTGCAAAATCTATTTGTTCGTAACTGAACCCTCGATACATTAAGTAGCGCACGCGCTTAGCTTTTTCTTTGTGATCGAAGTCGTCCTGTGAATTTGAATATTTCTTTAAATACGCATCCTGCGCTAACTCAAACCAATCTATTTCAAATGATTCAATAACACTTTCTAAAAGTGTTCGGTCAATCCTTTTTCCCATGGCTTCGCTTTGTATACGCTTTAAACCATGTTTTTTAGCAATATGACGACGAACAAACCCTTCAATATAACGCTGCTCATTAATAAAATTGTGCTCTTCGCACCAATCTAATAAAGCCTCGATAAATTCAGGCGTTGCCTCTTTTTGCTGTAATTTTTGGGTTAACTCTCGACGCGAATATTCTTGGCGTCCGAGTAACCAAAGTACATAATTCTTTAGCTTTTTTTGTAAAGCTTCATCCATTTCATCAGCCATTACGCGTCAAAACGACCGCTGTCATCATTATACTGCTGCGCCACAGGCTTTTCATCTGCTGGCGGTACAATCGGCATAAAAATAGCTTGATAAGAAACAAAAAAACTAATGTAACAAATCGGCATTAAAACCAACAGAGGCAAGAATGATAAGAACATTGAAAACATCATCAAACCCGCTGCAATTGCGCCGTATATACTCAGTGGAGCCATGTTGTGATAAAACACCATAAATGAGCTTTTTAGCACTTCAAATATATGTTTTTGTTTATTAAAATAAACCAGTGGTACAGCGTACGCAAACGCGGTTAAATAAACCGACAAAGCAATTAAAAACAAAGCCACATTCGCCATCGAAATACTGTTAATGACTTGCTGCAATGCGATATTTGGATCTACATTTGGATTACTCATAATTTCAACCGCTTCACCAAATAAACCACTGGCTAATAGTGCCATCAGTATACCCGCTGCCATTTGGTACAATGCCAAACGTAATAGCCCCATTCGATTACCTTTAGCCGTGAAAGGCTTAAGAATATCGGCCAGCATAATTTTTCCGCCTTGCTGCTTAGTAATTACCGCTTGGTAAAAACCAGCCGTTAAAAATGGCGTTGCAAGCGCGGCTAATATTTGCAAAAAAGGCAAAAATAGCGACAGTAAGCCGACAATACCTATAAATAAGTGCATAAAAATAAAGGTAAATGGCTGTGTTTTAAAAATATGCCACCCAGCTTTAAACCATTTCAGCCCAGCATCGGCTTTAAATACTCGTAATTCAATTGACATACTAGCTCTTAAATTAGCAACAAAACACGCCGAGTATAACTCGGCGCAAGGTGGGATCACAGAGTTGAAAGCTCAAAACTATGGTTTTTTAATCTTCTTTATATCTAACATGTGCGCGCCGTGCTTAATTTTAGTTTCTAAATAAGCACGATTCCCCACGACACCCGCTTTAATATGAGCGTGAGTGCCTACAACTGAATCAACCTCAATCCCAGCATCTCGCAGTGCATTTAATTTATTTGGGTTATTTGTCATTAATTTAACATGATTTAACCCCATCGCTTCAAGCATCAAAACGGCGTCTGAGAAGTCACGTAAATCATCAGCAAACCCTAAATGGTTATTTGCTTCATAGGTATTCATACCTTGTGATTGCAATACATAAGCATCGATTTTGTTATATAAACCAATGCCGCGCCCTTCTTGGCGTAAATAGAGCAAAATACCACCCTGTTGGTTCATCATCTCAATACATTCATTGAGTTGTTCGCCACAATCACAGCGAGATGAATGAAATACATCGCCTGTTAAACACTCAGAATGCATACGGATAAGTGGTACAGATTGCTCTGTATCTGCACGGTTAAATACCAATGCAACATGCTCTTGACCATCTTTTAAACCGCTGAATGAGATTATTTCTGCGGGAATATCACTGTTTTTGCCAACATTAAGCTGGACTCTAGCTCTTACTTGCGCCACGACAAATCCAAATTTTAAGAATAAATGCGATGTTATAAAGTGTGATATTATCACGAGGTGTACTTGTATTTAAAATAATGCAACATCGCAATAAGTAATCACTATATTGAGGCAATTACCAACAATTCAAGCATTATACCTCAGATAGCGCATAGGCTAAATCGCCAATTTAACTTACCTATAATACCTTACGGCTGAGATATAAAATAAAAACTTTAAATCAGTGAGGTACCTTCGATAACTGCAACTACACTCTTTGGTAACTTTCGATAAGCTAATACAATCGAGCGCATTATAGGGTTATTTAAGACAATCGGAATATACTTTAAATCACATTCTTTTTGAATGTATGATTCAGGTATAACAGCAACTCCGAAACCTAACTTTACAAGGCCTTGAAGCTGAAAGTCATGGATAGCTTTGCCTTGATAAGTGATTGATATGTTTTCATCACTAATAAGTCTTTCAAATGCTTTTCGATTAGTGCAGTAAGGCCTTTCAATAAAGGCTAACCCTTGCAACTCATTCAAACCCACTGTTTTATTTTTCGCTAAGGGGTGATCTTTATGTACGATCAGCTTATAGCCTTCTTGATTTAGCCCTTTAAATTTAAACTGTGGTGGTAATAATTGCTCATCAATCAGCGCTATTTGCGCTTGTTCAATAACATCAACGATGAATAAGTTAACATTTATAGGTGTATTTTTTATCAGTTCTAGAATATTAGCGTAGCGCTCGATATTTATATCCGGCTGCACATATAGATTTAACTCGTGCACATTGCTAGGTATAAAAGCGGCCTCTAACTGCTGGTTTTGTAACAGTAAATCACTCGCAAGTTTGTAAAGTTTATGGCCATCAGCGGTGGGTTTTATACCTCGTTTACTGCGTTCAAATAACTTAACACCTAAACTTATTTCCAGAGTTTTAATAGCATGAGTAACTGAAGGCTGAGCAATGAAACATCGCGATGCCGCTGCAGTGATTGATCCTTCCTCATATGCTGAGATGAAGTAAGTTAATGGCCTAACCTCTATCACATAATTTACCTATAGATTGATAATATAAACAATATTATACCTATAGCTATGAATTTGCTAATTTCAACTGAGAAAACAATACAATTAACCAAAAGGACTAAAAAATGATTGAACGCTATAGTGATATTGCAATTCATAAAGTTTTAAATTTATTCGAAAAAGGAAATATGGCATTACTAGATTTAATTGCTGACGATATTGATCTGCGTATAGAGCATTACAAAGATGATGCGCAAACCAGTTGGCAACAATGCAATGACAAAGCTGGCTTTATAACTTTATTAACTCGTCTAAGTACTGATATTTTTCCTAAAGGAACCCTTATTACAAGCATGGGATCTCAAGCTTTAGGGGATGGCTGGCATATAACAACCTTTGATCAATCATTTTGGTATGGTGAAGCAAAAAAAGACGTTAGCAGCCGTACTTATATTATTTCTCATGAGTTGGCAGGTAAAGTGGATTATTTTCGCGAAACTGTGAGTACGATAAGATACTGAATAAAAGAATGTGAAATGTATTAAAAATGCAGAGGTTATTTTAAATAATAATATTAATGGGTTATTGCTAACCCATTAAATTGTATGCAATTAGATGCAAACGATGTTTTCAGCTTGTGGACCTTTTTGACCTTGAGTAACAGTAAACTGTACACGTTGGCCTTCAGCAAGAGTTTTGAAACCGTCGCCTGAGATTGCACTGAAATGAGCAAAAACGTCAGGACCTGACTCTTGTTCGATAAAACCGAAACCTTTTGCTTCGTTGAAAAATTTAACTGTACCAGTTGTAGTGTTAGACATAATAGATATCCTAAAAATTAATAAAAGTGTGCCATAAAGAGGCGATTGAGCTGGAAAAAACAAATATTTAACTGAGGATAACGCGTAGAATTATTACTAATAACAACGTGGTACGTACAAATAAACAATCTTTCTTTCAAACTTCTAAACATTAATGGGTTATTGCTAACCCATTAAATAAGGCAATTAGATGCAAACGATGTTTTCAGCTTGCGGGCCTTTTTGACCTTGAGTAACAGTAAACTGTACTCGTTGGCCTTCAGCAAGGGTTTTAAAACCATCGCCAGAGATAGCACTGAAATGAGCAAAAACGTCAGGACCTGACTCTTGTTCGATAAAACCGAAACCTTTTGCTTCATTAAAGAATTTAACTGTACCAGTTGTTGTAGTAGACATAATAGATATCCTAAATATAGTAAATGTGTGTCTGTAATTCAGACGATTGAGCCGGAAAAAATATTTAACTGAGGACAGCGCGTATAATTATTACTAATAACAACGTGGTACGTACAAATAAACAATTTTTTTTCAAACTTATATATTGACGGGTTAGTAATAACCCATCAATTTAAACAATTTAGATGCAAACGATATTTTCAGCTTGCGGGCCTTTTTGACCTTGAGTAACAGTAAACTGTACACGTTGGCCTTCAGCTAGAGTTTTAAAGCCATCACTTGTGATTGCGCTGAAATGAGCAAAAACATCAGGGCCTGACTCTTGTTCAATAAAACCAAAACCTTTAGCTTCGTTAAACCATTTTACTGAACCAGTAGTTGTAGTAGACATAATAGTATCCTAAGAATTAATAAAAGTGCGCCTTTAAAATAGGCAATTTAACAAGGAAGAAAACGAATATTTAACTGAGGATAACGCGAAGGATTATTACTAATAACAACGTGGTACTTACAAATAAACAGGGCTTTCTATCAACCCGATGCGAAGAAGGATAACAGTAAATCCGACCATAGAACAAGTTTTATTTAATTTTATTTATATATTAACACGAAAAAAACTATCAAACGGTCGTGTTATTGATACTTTCAAAAGCTCTTCCCCTTGTTAACATTGTCCTGCAGCAAGATCCCACTTTATTAATAATTATTAACGATGTTGACAACTTTAATAATTATTAATAAGTGCAATGTTTATTTTTAAGCTAAACGCGTCCAATTATTTCTATTTAAATAATGCGTTCACTATTATTTAGCTGAAAGTTTTTCTAATAATTCGTCAATTTCAGTTTTTAGCTCTTTATCTGCGATTTTATTCGCGCTTACTTTAGCGTTTTCAAGACTTGTAATTGCAGCCTCAATTTGGCCTAGCTCTATTTGCATAGTCGCTATTGAGTAAGCGATTGATGACATGTAATCCTTCGCGTTAATTTCTACCGCTTTTGCTAATGCCTTTTCATACAATAATACTGCATCTTCAAACTCGTCAGTAAAATCTGCTAACGTTTCCCACTGAACGGGATGGTCTTTATCGGTGCTTTCGTTTTCAATACACAATGCTTTTAGCTCAGCGTAAAGAGCATCAAACCTAGTTTGGTTTTTTCTTTGTGCTGCATCTACAAGCTCGCCAGCTAAATTTAAAACTATTTTATAAAGCTTAGTATTCATCATTGTTCATTGCCTTTTTTGTAAAAATAAAACCCATACTTAATCATATTATTGTGTACTAAAAATAGTGCCTCGAAAAATAAAAAAAAGACCGAGCAAGCATTAAATTAAGAAATAAAATGATAACACAGCAACTACGCTTATTTCATTTACTCCACTTTTTATTGCACGTTTCATGCAACTTTAAGATAAAGATGACCCTGTCTTAGTAAAAGCATGTTTAGTGCTTACTTGTTATATACCCCTTTAAAAATAAATATCTCCCCCAAGCTCTATTGTTACGCGAGTAATTTAGCGATTCATTTATAACGAAAGGAGTTAACAATGGGCAAAACATTAATCATAGGTGCAAGTGGCCAAATAGGTAAAATGACGACACAATTACTACTTAATGATCAGCAGCATGTTATCGCGCTTGTTCGCGATAAAAATAAGTTAAGCGATTTAAGTAGTAGCTACTTGGATATTATCGAGCAGGATCTTGAAAGTGACTTTAGCCAAGCGTTTGATGGCTGTGAGCAAGTAATCTTTGCCGCAGGTTCAGGTGGTAGTACGGGTGATGATAAAACGTTATTAATTGATTTATGGGCGGCAACTAAAGCCGTAAATTATGCAAAACAATATGGCATTAAGCGCTTTATCATGGTCAGTTCAATTGGTGCAGATAACCCGGATGCAATCCAAAGCGATTTAAAACCTTATTTAGTGGCAAAACACATGGCTGATAAGCATTTAATAAATAGTGGCTTAAATTATACAATCGTACGCCCAGGCTCACTCACCGACGAAGATGCTTCACTAAAAATTACCACACAACAACCCAGCGAGCGAAATGAGGCTAAAATCAGTCGAGAAAACGTTGCGAATGCGCTATTACAAATAGCCAACCATTCAACAAACGAAAATAGCATCTTTGAGTTATTCGATGGCGATAAGCCAATCACTTCACTTTAATCGCATTCCATATTAAAAGCGGCTCAACGGCCGCTTTTAATATGTTTTTAAGGTTTTTAAACTTACAAACCAAATACTACTTTTTCGCTTTTAAGCATACGGCTACTTAAATAACTAAATACGCCAAACAATATAATTGTAATCAATGTTGATAGCACTAATTGTGGCACCGGTATTGGGTTGCCTTTAATAAACTCCATGAGTGCAAATTGCTGCGCAGCAATAGGTAACCATTGCACAATATCTGTCGCAATACCGTAAGTCGTTACCATGCTTAATGCCATCGGAATAAATAACACCATCGTCACGTATGATTGCGCCTCTTTAAATGATTTTGCCGTAAACGAAACAAACACCTGTAAACTGGCTGACATAAATGCAATTGGCAAACAAACTACGGCACAAAAAAGCATAAATGACGGTGTAATGGTTACGCTAAACCCTAGCTGCTGCCACGGCACCATACCGTAAGAAAACTTCGACACCACTAGAATGATCGCTAATCCCAGCATAGAGAATGTCGCTATCGCCGCCGATTTTGCTAATACAATGTGTAAGCTACTTAATGGGTGACTTAACAATAATGATAAAGAATTACGTTCACGCTCCCCGGCACTGGTATCTATTGCTAGGTTCATTGCAGCATAAAATACAGTTAAAATCATTGATAGAGTTGCAATCCCCAAGAACATACCACCTTTAGAATCAGGTGTTGCTTGATCATTGACCTCAACCGCAAGCACTCTCATTAGTTGAGGGTCGACACCCCGTGTAATTAACCTTAAGCTAGCCACTTCAGAATTATACAAAGCAAGCGTTTTTTCCACGCGTTGAATATGTTTACGTAGCTTATCATCTGATTTATCTGCAATGAGTGTTACAGTCGCTGGGCGACCTTCGCGCATATTCTTCTGATAATCATCACTTATTTGCAATATAATTGGCTTTAATTTGCTATCCGTATTATCCGTTCCCATTGCGATATCATTGTTTTTTAAATGAGCGACTAAGTTAGGTGCTGAAAGACTATTTTCAATCGTTATTTTTAATGCATCAGGTGATGAAAGCTGTTGTAATAGCAATGTAAAAAGTATGCATATGCCAAGCGGGGCACCAATTGCATAATAAAGTCCTGCCATTACTGAACGTTTGTCACGACTGGCATCCATGACTTCTTTTTTATATAACACTTTTAATAAATTAATCATGCTGCAATTCCTTCGTCACTGCCTATCAAGTCTATGAATGCTTCTTCTAAACTGTCTTTACCTGTTCGCTCACATAACGACTCTACTGAGCCCTCTGCAACCACTTTACCATTGGCCATAATCACCACGTGGTCGCACAATGCAGCCACTTCTTGCATAACATGCGATGAAAACAGTACGCAGTGCCCTTGCGCTTTAAGTAGCAATAATAACTCTCTTAAAATACGTGTACTCATAACATCCAAACCACGTGTTGGTTCATCTAAAATAATGTTTGATGGGTTATGCACAACAGCTTGAGCCAGTGCTGTTTTCATACGCTGCCCCTGTGAAAACCCTTGGCAACGACGATCTGCAATATCATCCATGCTTAATTTTTCGAGCACTTTTGCTGTCGCTTCTTTTGCCGCAACCTCTGACATGCCGCTCAACTGCGCAAAAAAGGTTATATATTCTCTGGGCGTTAATCTCTCATACAATCCGCAAGGATCAGGAAACAATCCCAAATTTTGTTTAGCTGCCATTGGATTTTTTGCAACATCAATACCATCAATCTCAGCTGTACCTTTATCTGCTTTTAGCAAACCAAACACCGTTCTTAAACACGTTGTTTTGCCCGCACCATTGGGGCCAAGTAAACCCGTTATTTTACCATTTTGTGCGCTAAAGCTAAGATCGTTTAACGCATTAACATCACCAATTTTCTTTGTTAAGTTAGTTACTTTAATCATGGTTTACTCCTTGTCTTGTGCGTTTAAAGTTGCGGTCTGAGTATGCATTGGTGCAACACCATTGATATTCATAAAGAACTGTTTATCGTTTTTATCTTTGATACAGTCGGTATCAATATCTTGCATATTTTTTTGATCAATAAACTGGGCGATTATTTTAGGCGCACACGTTTGCGAGCCGATCCCATGAGTTGCCGTGGGTGATACCAAATGCGTTGCTTCACTCATGCTTACCATAGCAAGTTCAGCCCAACTTGGCGGTGTTGCTGGGTCGCGCTCACCAGATAACAGTAACGTAGGTGTTGAGCTGTTAAGGGGTTGATAAAATGATTTATCTACAGCTGTTACATTTAATATTGGGCACATAATATCGAGCCCCTCTATCATCAAGCTGCCCACATACGTTTTATTATATTGCTGACGGGTTTGAACATTTAATTGTGGCCAGTCTTCGCCACAAACGATGGCGTTATGCATACCCATGGCGAGCATTTCTGACATATCAGCCCCAGCCATTAAGCCCGCCAATGCTGCATAATTTCCTTGTGCAGTTTGTGTAATAACCAGTGGCACAATCGCACGACGTGAATGACTGTACAAAGCCATACGTATTGCCCCGAAAAACTTTGTTTTTGTAACAGCGAGTGTAATAGTCTCATGTGTACGCGGATGTAAAACCTGCACCTCGACTGGTTGAGCATCGAGTTTAGCCAATAAAGCTGTAAACTCAGTTTTCAAATCAGGGTATTGCTGAGCACACTGTGCGTTGGCTTCACAACGACTAAATAGGGCTGCAAGCGAGCTATCAATAGCCTCACCAATGGCAGCTAAACTTTGTTGCATAGGTACAACACCATCAAGCGTGCTGGTGATCACTGAACTTGGAAATTGACGCGTATATTCCTGCGCTATTCGCGTGCCGTAGGACACCCCATATAGATGAAACCCTTTGTAGCCAAGCGCTTTTCGTACCGCTTCAAAATCTTTAGCGGCAACGGGTGTAGTGAAATGACTTAAATCAATATTGAGCTTATCTTTACACTTTTGCGTGTCTTGCGCGCCCAGAGCAGGTAAATCAGCAAAAGCTTCATTAAATGCAAACTGCGTTTGCAAGTCATCACTGTCACACTGCAACTTATTTGAATAACCCGTGCCACGCTGATCAATCAATACAATATCGCGTGTTTCACGGGCAAATTGTAAGTTTCTATTAAAGATAGCTGCGAGATCAATTGCGCCTTGCCCTGGACCTCCGGCAAAACCAAGAATGGCTTCGTCAGGGTAACTTGGTTTAATAGCTGGAATTACAGCAAAGTGGATATCAATATTACCATCCGCCGGATTTTGCGATAAAGACTGGCTAATACTGCCACACATCAACCTATCAGCAAGCCCTTCCATGTAGCAAGGTGTGAGTAATGGTTGGTTTTTTTTATTATTATCAGCTAATACAGCTGTTGAGCCGGCCAATAATATTGGTAATATTGTAAGCTTTATCAGGCTTTTACGTAAATTAAACATGATTTTCATTAATCTTTCCCTTGTTGCATTTTACACTCAATATGATAACTTAACCTTAGTGTATCGGTGTATTAATGTATTAATACAGTAGAGAAAGAGTAATGCTAGAATTTATTAATGTCAACCCTAATAATGGCGATCCAATCTATAAACAATTGCATGAGCAAATTGTGCGCTTGATTGTGGGCGGGCAATTATTAACCGGTGAAGAGCTGCCATCAGTGCGTAAAATAGCAGATCACTTTGCTGTAAACCCGATGACGGTATCACGTGCAATCGGTCAATTGGTCGATCAAGGCTGGTTAGAGCGTCGTCGCGGTCAAGCCACCCGTGTGGCACAAAAAACATCGCAACAACCTGATCAACAAGACACCTTGCTTTTTAAGGCTATCGATCAACTCGTTCAACAAACAAAACAGCTTGATGTATCGCAAGAAGCGCTCGTCGAGCTTATAAAAAAACGATGGAAATTATAAACATGGAACAGCCCCTTCTTAGCTACAATAATATTTATAAAAGCTATGACCAACGCAGTGTATTAAACAATGTTTCGCTTGTTCTAGAGCCTGGTATGGTCATTGGTTTACTGGGTAAAAATGGTGCAGGTAAAACGACATTATTACGCAGTGCGCTTGGGTTGATAGCACCTGATCAAGGTGAGATACGTGTTTTTGGTGAACCCAGTGATAAGCTCAGCGCACAAAGTAAAGCCCAAATAGGTTATGTGCCACAACAAACATTTGGTTATGAAGGCTTTAAGGTCGCTGATGCTTTGGCACTACACCGCAGCTTTTACCCTACATGGGATCTGCAATTAGAAGCTAAATGGCTCAAACGGTTTGAGCTGGCGACTGATGCTGCAATTAACGACTTATCTATCGGCCAACGTCAAACTTTAGCGCTGATCATGGCTATGGCTTATCATCCCAAATTACTTATTTTAGATGAACCAGTAGCCAGTTTGGATCCAATAGCACGACGCGAGTTTATGGGCGACTTGTTCGACTTAGCATTAGACTCAGGCTCTGGTATTTTATTTTCCTCACATATCACATCCGATATAGAACGTGTAGCCAGTCATATAGCCCTAATAAAAGACGCCGAGCTTATCTTGATTGACGAATTAGATGTCGTACGCGATACCATTAGAAGAGTCAATTTTACAGAGCAAAACATCGATCTAAGTGCCTACCGCGTGCTTAATTTGCAAGCAAACTCAGCCATTATTTATGGCTACCAAGGAGAGCCTATTCCGGGCGCACTTGCCATCAACCATTTATCATTAGAGCAACTATTTGTGGAGCTGCATGGATGATGAATGCAGTAAAACGACCTTGGTATCAGGGTAGCCTCAATTTTTGGTTTAAAGATTTGGGCTGTGCCAGCTACTTAATTCAGGCTATTTTAGCCACAGCCGCATGTATCATTTTCATTCGTGTGGAATCGTTATCAACTATGATGATGATACTTGCTGTTGTGTGTACTTATTGTGCGCTTGCATGGCAAAGTATCCGAATGCAAGCAACTGA
Source organism: Pseudoalteromonas sp. Ld20 (assembly GCF_045064175.1). NCBI lineage: Bacteria > Pseudomonadati > Pseudomonadota > Gammaproteobacteria > Alteromonadales > Pseudoalteromonadaceae > Pseudoalteromonas > Pseudoalteromonas sp. Ld20. The sequence continues at coordinate 82,820 of NZ_JBISHB010000033.1, read as the reverse complement.
ATGGCAATGCTTAGTCGCTGATTACTGCAAACATGTAATGTTTCAAGGTAAAGTCTTTATTGCCTTAATAAACCTCATTCTGCTGTGTAGTATTGCCCTATCGCCTAGCTTAAATAACATCAACATGCTGTTACTAGCAAACATCTTGGGCTTAAGTATTTGGTTTATTTGCCGCGTTACAAGCCACTTATTTACAACATGTTGTTATTTGGCATTCACATTCGCAATTATTATACCCACCTTTTTTGAACACTTACCTTTGTGGTTAATACCATGCTCTTTGCTGGTTTTAAGTCTAATTTTACTATGTAAGAACAAATTAGGTATGCCCTATATATGGCAAGCCGATGCACTTATAAATTACCGCCAAGGACTACAGTCAGGTTGGTCGCCCGTACCAAGTGGACTTTTATCAAATTACGGCACAGCCATAAATAAACAACTATTCCCATTGAGTTATTTTGTTGGCTCAAGTTTATCGCAATACATTATTTTATTAGTGCTCTTTTCTATCATTGCAATAGTGATAAACTTTTTTTATAACATTGCAGAGCATGTATTATTCGCTTTAACATTAATGCTGTTAGCTGCAGTTACGTTATGCCAATGGGCAAAAGCACAACGTTCACAATCGTGGGAATTACTCACCACTTTACCTATTTATAATGGGAGTCACGCAGTTAAAGTTGCCCTTAGTAACAGTGCACTTAAATTTTCATTGTTAATTGGCGTTCTGTGCTTCGTTAGTGCATCTATATTGCTACTGACCCATCAACAATGGCAACTTCTAAATGTTGCAAGTTATGCGATAGCCTGTATAGCAGCTACACTGACAAGCTTTGTTCTTGGTAATGTATTTAAAAATATAAACGTACTGAGTGTTTTATTATGTTTATCGTGTGGCGTGAGTATGGGAACTGTCAATGTAATGATTGAACATGGCGATAGCATATTGAAGCTTTTACTTATTTCACTTTATGCCAGTGTTTTGGCTGTTTTGAACCGCTTTACAATAAAATACTTATAAACTACTTCAAAAACCCTGTGCCTTTAGCGATGCTTAGTTTAGCGGGTGTTTATCAAAAAGATTTAACACCCGCTATTCCACACTCTAAATCTATAACTACTTATTGCTTTTTAAGGGTATGTATCATCTTTTGTGCATTTGAATTTTGTGGGTTCAATTGCAAAGATTGCTCATAGTTTGCTATCGCATTAACAGTATCTCCAAAGAGCATGTACGCTTCTGCTAAACTATCAAATGCATTTGCATCATCAGGATATAGATGGCTATAAACCCTAAAAAGCGTTATAGCTACTTGGTAGTCCTTGTTACCTAACGCATTATATCCGGCATTATTAATTGCATTAGCTGAAAGAAATTTTGAATCAGGATAGTTTTTTCCCCATGCTTTATATGCCTTTAATGTGCTTATAAAATCAGCGTGTTTTGCTACTTCAAAAGGAAGTTGTTCATCTTTTTCAAGTTTGCGCATCGCACGCTCAGTTAAACCACTCCCGACATTATTTAGTACTAAAAAATATTTATTAGATAAAGGGTTCATTACAACACTTATCTGATTAGGGTTATTATCTACAGCAAACATCCCACCTCCTTGATAATGCATTTTAACGCCTTTTTTGTTTTGAAGGGGATCTTCATATATCAAGTCGTTACCGGATTTTGATAATGTAATCGTCACTATTTGATCAAACTGAGATAAATACCTGCCGAGCATTTTCTCTATTTGATGCTTGGGGGGTTTTGCTGTTGCTGAAATTACACGTGCCCATTTCATTTTTTTTATCGTACTGTCAATAAACGCATCTATTGCAGGGTTTCTGTGCTCTGTTGTCGCATTCATAAAAACCATAATGCCTTTACCACCTTGCATTGTTGACATAATATGCCCGCCAGTACCAGTGTTTGAGCCTCCATGCGAGAACCACTCTAAATTACCTTTGGCCTCAAATCTCATCCAACCCGGTGACCACCCACCTATTTTTTTAAGCGTGTGAATATCTGTAGTGGTACGTGCTACGAATGTTGAAATAACCGACGTTACTTTACCTGCTAACGCCTTTTGATATTCAATTGTGAATTTGGCCATGTCTTGTGGCGTACTCCATAGCCCAGATGGTGCTATTTGCGGACAAATTGGTATGCCATCTCTTATAACCTGCTGCTGACGATCATGAACCTTCGCAACATTAGTTAAAAATTGTTTATCTCCATTTTGATACATCGTTGTATTTTTCATACCTAATGGATCAAATAGCATCTTTTGAGCTAATGCTTGCAATGGTTTACCGGTTATATCTTCAATCGCAACTTGTACTATTACATACCCTCCGCCACTGTATTGCCAATCAGTGTCAGGGGCAAATAGCATCGAAATCGGACGTTTATATCGTGGTAGCTTTTTACCCTCAAGCACATCTATAAGGGTTGGAATATCATCCCCTAAATGAAAGTCAGCATACCCGCCTTGGCTCATCCCTGCGGTATGCGACAACAACTGCCGAATAGAAAGGTTTTTTGATGACTCAAACACTGATGAAGGCAACGCCCAACGTTTTAAATAGTTACTCACAGGTGTATCTAAATCTAATTTACCTTGCTCTGCGAGCATTGCTGCAATTGTTGCAGTGACAGGTTTTGCAATAGATGCCGTTGAGAAAGCAGTAAATTGATCAATTTTCTGCTTACTTTTAGTATCTTTAACGCCTGCAAAATTAGTATAAATCACTTTATAATCATCAATAACAGCAAAACTTAGCCCAGGTATTTTGTAGTTATCAATAAACTGCTGATAACTATATTCTTCACCTACCGGTGACCTAAAAGTAGTTAATTGATGTGTATTACCAGTTATAGATAGTTGCGTTTTTTGAGTGTTAGCGACACACACACTAGCCACAATTAAACTTAGCGCTGCGCAACATTTACTCAAAGTCATGATAGTTTTTTTAATAGCCATAGGAGCATCTCGTTCTGTAAATTAAACCTCAGTGTGGCGCATTAGCCGCCTTAAATAAGCAACTTATGCATGAACGGCTCGTATAATTCCTCAACACCTCGAATGTTTTCCTTTTTTATTGCTAAGATGGGGAATATAAAAGAGGGAACACAATGCTTAAGTATCAGCTCATATTCGTTTTATTTTTTACAAGCTTCGCTACCTATGCGCAAGAGCCTGATGCTACCTTTGCCGAGCACTATTATTTAATTGATGATGACGATATTGCTTATTCATTACCTATCGTAAACCGCTCTGTGTGGCAAAAAAATACATTTCACGGTATTAAAAATTCAAAAAATATTCGATGGGTGCAAATGGACTTTAATTTTGAAAAAAAGCCTTCGTCTTCGCTAGGTTTGTTTATTAGTATTTTGGGATCGTTTGAGGCTTATTGGGATGGTGTTTTAATAGGTAAAAATGGCCTTGTAGGTGATTCTCAACACACTGAAGTTGCGGGCCTGATCGATAAAATAATGCTGTTGCCTAATACTGCAACTGATAAAGGCACACATACTTTAAGTTTACGTATTTCTAATCAGCGCGTTTCTTCTGAGGTAGATTATGTATCGTTTACAAGTGCGATAACAGAATATGACTATTTAATACAGCTGCCTTATAAAAAAGCCAGTTTACCGTTGATAATGACCAGCGCCTTACTCTTAATTGCTTTGTACTCATTGATTGTATTTATTACTAGTTACCGCCAACCCAGCTACTTAATATTTAGCATATTATGCTTAAGTATTTTGGTTCTTATTTTTGTAGAATCATGGCGTGGTCTTATGCCTTACCCTTACGATTGGCAAATCCCTCGCTTACAAATAGTTTTAGCATTATCGTGCTTAATTTCACTGCTTTTCACCTGTTTTTTTGCATGGTTTTTTAAATTATCAAAAACAAATCGTACAACATGGCTAGCACTTGTTATTTGCTTGCAAACTGTGTTGTTAATCACGATTGATGGTTATGATAATAGAAGCTTATATGTATTTTTAGTGGGCGTTTTTAGTGCTGTGTGCATTTGTATCAAAGCTATCATTACGCAACAAGCCAATGCAAAATTAATGGTTTTGGGTTTAGCTCTATTCATTGCACCTATTTTTATAAATAGTTATTCATACATGGATCAGTACTTTTTTCTCTCTTTTGCTGGGTTAATCTTTTTAATGCTCTATACCCTTGCACAAACCATGAGTGCTAATACCAAACAACTTGAACAAAGTAAAATTAATGCAAGTCGCCTTGAGCTTGAATTAGTCAAACGTAATCTACAACCTCACTTTATCTTAAACACATTAACAGCTGTTGAAGAGTGGATTGAAGACTCACCTGCAACAGCGGTAAAATTTATCCACGCCTTAGCGGATGAGTTTAGATTTATGGCGCAACTGTCTGCAAAAAAAATAATCAATCTCCAAGATGAAATCGACTTATGCCGTTCCCATTTAAAAGTTATGACATATCGCTCAAATATAAATTACTCCCTAAGAGTGGATATATCTCACCCGAATAACTGCATTCCACCGGGTATTATTTTAACATTAATAGAAAACGCAATTTCGCATAACCATTATCAACAAGGCCATATTACCTTCTTTTTTGAGCAAAAAATAATGAATAACACGCAGTATTTAACGTTTATCGTCCCTATAAATGCGATTACTCATAATTCAAACAAAAATGCTACACAAGAACGTACACAGAATAAAATAGGCGCTGGTATTGGTAATAAATACATAGCAGCAAGGTTAAATGAAAGCTTTTCTAATCAATGGTCTTTATTGCAGGATATTGAAAAACAACAATGGGTTACAAAGATTTCAACGCCGTTAATAGATTATGACGATCACCGTGCTAATAATAGCAACCTCAAGGATCCCCTATGAAAAAAGTATTAATGGTTGAAGATGAATTTATGGTAGCAAAAAGATTAAAGCGCTTTATTGAGAACGCCTTTGATGAACAAAAAATCGAATTGCATATTTGTACTAATCTTGACGACGCCTACGATTACTTAGCCGATCACCCTATTGATGTTTTGTTTTTAGATTTAAACCTGCAAGGTAAAGATGGTTTTGAGTTATTAAAGCACACCCTCTGTGAGAGCTTCCACACAATTATTGTTTCTGCTAATAGCGATCGAGCGATTGACGCGTTTGATATTGGCGTACTCGATTTTGTAGCGAAGCCATTTACTCAAGAGCGTATTAAAAAGGCAATAAACCGGTTACAACAGCAGCATAATGGGGCTAGCAAATACTTAACCTATAAATATTTAGGAAAAATCGAATTACTTCCAATAGAAGATATTCTCTATATCAAAGCTGACGGCCATTACAGTGTGATTGTAACTAAAGCCCAGCAAAACAGAGGCACTAAACAAATTTTACACGATAAGAATTTAGATAAATTACTCACGTTATTGAGCCCAGACTTTATCCGGATACACCGCTCGTATGTATTGCCAATATCTAACATTAAGGCATTACTCAGTGAAGAAGGCAGCAAATATAACGTGCAACTTCATACCGGTGAACAGCTCCCTATAGGCCGTACCAGACTTAGTACCTTAAAGGCTAAAATAAATGGTGAATAACAAAACAGAAACCAAGCTTACAAGAAAGCACATAAAACTGCTCTAAAAGCAGTTTAATGCGCTTTCTTATGATTCTAAAATACTGTTTTATAGCGAGAAAGTACGGCCTATAGACAATACAATACGCTCATCAGCAGTATCGATATCTAAGCTGGTGTTTTCAGCAGCTACTTCAATATCAAAACCTTCAAAGCTGGTTTGATAAGCAAGACGATAATGGTTGTAAGATTTACCATCCGTATCCCAAGCAAACTTATCACCATCGAGTGAGTTTGAAATATCAAAGCTCGCACGTAATGCATGATTAGGCGCAAGTTCAATCGTATGCGCAACCATAGATATTACATGTCCAGCACCTGTGCCAAAGTAATCCCAGCTATACCAAAAATTAAGCTCTGTTTGGCCTAAGTCGCTTGCATAACCAAATTTAGTGTAGGCTTCAAAGTAATTACCTTCGCTTGAGCTACTTTGTCCGTGGTAGCTATAATAGGCTATACCGTAGTCAACGCTCAGCGCATCATTTAACTGCGCATATCGGCCAAAGTACGCATCCCATTCAATGTTTGTATCGTCACCAAAATCAACATTTGATGCCCAAGTACCCGCATACATGCCCGTATCACCAAATGAATAATCAAGGCTACCTTGAAGTGCAGGATCATTTTTCGTTTGGCTTACGCCGTTAAACGTATAATCAGATGCACCTGTTACAGTCGCTGACCAATCAGCTAATACTGATGTTGAAAAAAGGGCAAATGGTAGTGCCACTGCTAGTACTATTTTTTGTGTTGTCATGTTAATTCCTTCGCATATTTTTAAACGGCTGCTTAGTTAATATTAGTCAGCGGTTTCAATTTTTGTATAATCAATTTTGTTGTCTTTCGGCGAGCTGTCTATATTACTCACAGTCTTAACTTTGCTGTACGCAATAAACGCAGCACAACCAAAGAACAAACCAATCACTAATGCGCCAACCCACTGAATTTGTAAAAAGTTTAGCTTGAATAACAGGGTTAACAACGATAAAGCCACAACGTTGAATGCTATATATTTAAATTTACCTAAACGTTTCACGGTCAAGTTCATATTGTCTGTGTATAAACGTATTAATGAATCAAGCGAATTGATCACAAACACAACACCTACAAACGCCATAGCAAAGTTTTTCAATCCTGCTGTTGGAATGCCTGCTTCGTGGTACTGATACAGAACACTAAACCACACCGCAATCGGAATTGAAGGGAAAATAAGCATAGCGCCGAGTACTTGGTACGTTTTTAATCCACCGACAAAGCGCGAAGTAAATTGACCAATCATAATGCTCCATGCAAACCACCAAAATAAGTAAAACTCATGGTAATCGTTCAGTGGTAATACAAACTCGTGAATATTGCTAAAGTAGCTACCAATTAATACAAGGTTATCTGTAAACGCAGCTGTTTGAACATCACTGCCCATAAACGCGCCAACCCACATAAAGGCAATTAAGGCGATAAATAACCAAGACGTTGCAATACTTAAAAAACGTACATACTTAATATCGGTGCTTGAATACACCGCAAAGCAAATAGCGGCAAATACAATTAAGTAGAAGGTTGGAATAATGGATTCGCCATCCCCCAGCGCAGGTAAATACCATGGTAGGTTAGAGAGCAATAAAAAGGCTGTAAACGCACAAGTACCAATAATGACAACATTATTGATTAATTTCACCCAAGGAATTTCGAAAAATTTAACCTTAGGTTCTATTACACAGAAATAAAAGCACGTAAGAAAGTAAAATCCCCAGATCAGAAAGCCCCAATAACCAAACTCAATGGCCAATGGATTGGCAAACGCATACTCTGGGCTTGCTTTTATGTCTGCATAACCTGCAAACTCAGTAAGTGGAAACATAATCAAGCCAACGTCTAAGCCTGATGTAAATAAAATGGCGATAAAGGTAAAGGTTCTTACGGGGGTAACCCCAACACACTGTACATTTCCCCATTTAACTAAAATTGCAACAATTGCTAATAGAGTGAAAATAATGCCAGCACTAAGCCATAAGGTCATAATTTCCTCCCCAAAATAAATGATAATACGTCATTCTTACTCCGTGTTTTTAGCCTCGCATTAACGCACCACAAACAACTTATGGTGCGCGCCACTGCAAGCCCCAAAGTGCAACATGCACTCAAGGTGACATTGATACCCAAACCACCTCAAGCAGCGAGCATCGTTGGAGTTAAAAGCGATTTAGGCAAGGCATTGATTGCAAGTAATAGTGGTTCTATTATTAAAATCAATCCCTTATAAAAGTAACCCAGTATAAATCGCTTTTAAACCAACCCGTAGGGCGTTTCACAGGCACTTACTTTCATCGTTGTTACTTCTTAAAAGGGACTGCCATTGTTGCAAAGTAACGCCTTGATATTAAGCCCCTGTGAAACGCTGAATTCAGCTTCTTGAGGTAGTTTGGGTATTTATTAAATCTCCGAGCTACGCTGCACAGTTTGCCATTGTGATTCAATAACAACTTTTGCATGCGATTTACTAAGGGGTGGCTTACCTAAAATTAGGTCTGCCGCTTTTTCTGCCACCATAATAGTTGGCGCATTTAAATTACCATTTGGGACGGTTGGGAAGATTGACGAATCCACCACTCGTAACCCTTTGATACCGTGTACTTGGGTATTTGAGTTAACAACTGCCAGCTCATCTTCGCCCATTTTGCATGAACATGAAGGATGATAAGCACTCTCAACAGCTTGACGCACAAACGCATCTATTTGCTCATCTGTTTGAATATCTTTACCGGGTTGAATTTCATCATCTCGGTAGTCATCAAATGCATTTTGTTCGATGATTTCTCGCGTTAGGCGAACACACGCTCTAAACCCTTCAATATCATCTTGGTGCTGTAGATAGTTAAATTGAATTTTTGGTGCGACAGTGGGATCGGCTGACTTAATCGTCACTTCACCACGGCTTTTAGGCTTGTTATGACCTACGTGTACTTGAAAACCATGCCCAGCAAATGCACTTTGCCCATCGTAGCGAATTGCAGCAGGTAAAAAGTGATACTGAATATCAGGCCATTCAACACCCGCTTTTGAGCGAATAAATGCACATGATTCAAAATGATTAGTCGCGCCAAGACCACTGCGATTTAATAACCAACGCGCACCAATCAAGCCTTTTGAAATTAAACCTAACTTGCCATTTAAAGTGATTGGCTGTTTACACTTATATTGAAAATAAAACTCTAAATGATCTTGTAGGTTTTGACCCACGCCCGGCAAGTGATGCTTAACCTCAACACCCGCGGCTTTAAGTGTTTCACTATCACCAATACCTGAAAGCTGTAATATATGGGGTGACCCTATTGGCCCCGCACTTAAGATGACCTCTTTACTCGCTTTGGCTTTAACTTTATGACCATTAACACTGTATTGAACGCCTGTGGCTTTTTTACCATCAAGCAATACTTTTTCCGCTAATGCACCCGTTATCACCACTAAGTTTTTACGTGATTTAACCGGATCTAAATACTCTCGACTTGCAGAGCTGCGCACGCCATCTTTTACCGTCATGTGCATAGGGCCAAAACCCTCTTGCTGTGAGGCGTTATAATCGTCCGTTTTGGCGTAACCAGCTTGCTGGCCTGCTTTTATAAACGCTTTATAAAGCGGGTTAGCCATTTCGTTACCGTTATTAACACCCAGCGGGCCGTTATCACCACGGTAACCATTTTTTCCTAAATAAAAGGACTCTGCTTTTTGAAAATACGGTAAACACGACTGATAATCCCAGCCTTGCGCGCCATGTTGCTGCCATTCGTCAAAGTCTTTAGCGTGACCACGTACATACACCATGCCATTTATAGACGACGAGCCGCCTAATACTTTACCGCGAGGGCAATGCATTGTGCGGTTATCTAAAAATGGTTCTGCGTCGGTATGAAACTGCCACGCGTATTTATCTGAGTTCATAGGGATAGAAAGTGCTGTAGGCATTTTAATAAAAATACTCTTATCGCTGCCGCCAGTTTCAAGCAGTAAAACGCGTTTAGATTTATCTTCAGATAAACGATTAGCCAGCACACAGCCTGCAGAACCTGCACCCACTATGATGTAATCATATGTTTGTGCAGTCATTAAAACGGGCTCTCTATATCAGTCATACCTACGTAAATAGATTTAGTTTGCGTATAGTGATCAAGTGTTTCAATACCATTCTCGCGGCCAATACCTGATTGCTTATAGCCACCAACAGGCATTTCTGCCGGTGAGTTACCGTAGCTGTTAATCCAACAAATACCCGCTTGCATTTGATGAATAACACGGTGTGCGCGTTTAATATCTTTGGTAAACACGCCAGCTGCTAAGCCTAAGTGCGTGTCGTTAGCGCGGCGAATAACGTCGTCTTCATCTTCAAAGACAAGCACGCTCATTACGGGGCCAAAAATTTCTTCTTTAACAATTGTCATATCGTCGGTGCAATCGGTAAAGACTGTCGGCGCAACAAAGTAACCATTTGGCGCAGACTCAGGCCTAAGTGCCTTGCCGCCAGTTAATAGCGTTGCACCTTCATTGATGCCTTTCTCAATATAACCCATCACTAAGTTGTGATGATTTTTTGAAATAAGCGCACCAAAATTAACGCTAGGATCGAGTGGATCACCGGCAACAATGTTTTGCTCAGTACGGGTTTTTAGCTCATCAATAAATTGTTGATAAACACTCTTGTGCACATAAATACGCGTACAGTTAGTACAAATTTCACCTTGCGTATAAAAATTGCCTAGCATAGCAGCGCTCACTGCTTGTGATATATCAGCATCTTCAAATACTAATAATGGCGACTTACCACCAAGCTCCATGGTTACATCTTTAAGTGTACCTGCTGCACTAGCTACAACCTTTTTACCTGTGCCCACTTCGCCAGTAAACGAGACTTTTTCAATATCAGGGCTGTGCGTTAACCATTGACCAACTTCTGCTGCACCTTGCACAACATTAAATACGCCTGCGGGTACGCCTGCTTCTGTAAATATTTCAGCCAATTTAATCGCGCCAAGTGGTGTTTCTTCAGATGGCTTAAAAATAAGTGCGTTACCAGCAGCAAGTGCCGGCCCTGACTTCCAACATGCAATTTGAAGCGGGTAATTCCACGCACCAATACCTGCGCAAATACCTAATGGCTCTTTACGGGTGTAAAAAAAGTCCTCGCCCACCATTTGTTGCTGACCGACTTGTGCGGGTGCTAGCCCTGCAAAATATTCAATGACATCGGCACCTGTTTGCACATCAACACATTCAGCCTCTTGCCAAGGTTTACCCGTATCCAGCACTTCAATTTTTGCAAGTAAATCATTGCGCTCACGTAGTAAAGCAACTGCTTTTAATAAAATGCGACTACGTTCAATGGGTGCCATGGCTGACCAAACAGCAAACCCTTGCTTAGCGCTTTCAATCGCGGCGTTTTGTACAAAACTATCAGCGACTTCTACATGATAAATTACTTCATCAGTTGCAGGGTTTTTAACCGCGAATGTTTCACCGCTTTGGTTTTTTAAGAAATCACCGTTAATAAAATTTTGGTAAACTGGCGTTGTCACATTAAGCTCCATACTGCTTGATTAGTGAACGTACAAAGTTTTTAGCTAAGTGCTCACAATGTTCAAATTGATCTTGATCAGACTTACTTAGTACAGCTCGTAACCATAAGCCATCAATCATGGCAGCACTTAGTTCAGCTGCTAATTTGGCGTCGTCAATACTCATTAACTGTTTAAATGAGCTGGTTAAATTACTAAAAAGTCGTCGGCTATTTACATTCTGTAAACGATGTAATTCAACATCGTGCATTGATTGCGCCCAAAAACTTAACCACGTTTTGGTGGTGTCGCTTTGCTGCTGTAAGCGCGCAAAGTTGGCTTCGATGATAAGCATCAGCCTTTGTTCGGGCGTCGTTGTAGATGTTAACCGTTCAATTAATACCTGCTTTAAGTTAGTTAACAAGTAGCGCACAGTTGCTTCAATCAGGCCCTGTTTACCACCAAAGTAATGGCTAATAATACCCGACGACAAACCGGCTTTTTGGCTTATGCTATTAATCGTCGTTGCTTGTAATCCACGCTCAGCAACAGACTCTATTGTGGCGTCTATTAACTGTTGACGACGAACAGGTTCCATTCCAACTTTAGGCATATTTTTTATTAATTGAACGTTCAATAAAAATAAAGGTTAAAGTAATAGAACTGATAATTCAAGGTTGACAAGCTGTGAATGAACAAAGGGTGGTATAGGAAAGTTAAGCTAAGTCACTGTATTAGCATTTATAAATCGACTTAGAAAAAAGGTTTAAAAAAGTCAAAAATAATTGCTATTTTTATTAATATGTCGCGAAATGCAGCAATAATGCTCATAGTGCAAGTAACCCGAGTTCTGGTTAAATAAATTCACACCAGGAGTTTGATAACGTCTGCTTGTGATAAATTTATAATGATTTTCATCGTATTGCTATTGTAGTGGTGAATTGTAGTGGTGAATTGTAGTGGTGAATTGTAGTGGTGAATTGTAGTGGTGAATTGTAGTGGAGATAGAGTGTACGAAAAGATCACTCGCGTTGTGCTTTAAATGAATTTTCCTTGAGTTTATTTAATATCATTTCCATTGTAGGTATTTGTTAGGTTCTAACATCTGTGGTTCGCGGACACTTTCACATATCGCCAGCATAAACAGAGCAATATGATGTTTGTGCCCTTATGCAAAAATGTTATTAGAGCGTGTTGACCTTTGTGGATTGAAATTTGTTCAATCTAGGGGCGATTTAATCGCGGCGCGAGGTTTGCAATCGAGTGGGCTCGATAGCTGCTCCTGCGTTATTCTACTGGCTCACACCCATGTGAGAATAAGTAAAAACCGAGCAAAACACAGTTACCTCGCTTGATGACGGCCGCAACCACTATTTTTACAGCTTCACAATCCATAGCCCACTCTTTGTATTAGTTATTAATAACAGCTTTTAGCTTATTAAGTGCTGAAACTGAAAACCCACGGTCATAAAAATAAATAATTGTTCCATCGCTATCCAGTAGCACTACTCGAGTATTATTTGGGTTTTCGTTACCCGTGAAAGCTTGTACTGCATCTCCATCTTTATAAATTGTGATAACTCCACCCCACAATTCTTTTGGGATACCCTTTCTCATACCGTTATCTATCAGTGTGCTAAACATGCGCGGCGCCATACCTTGAATTGTTGGTAACTCATAAGTAGGTATTGTTACACCAGTCATATCAAGACCTATTAACCAGCGGTCAATATCAAACTGACTATCTTGTTTATAGCCTATCAATAGTAAACTAAGTTGTTCGTTAAAATCAGTGGGGATCGTTATCCGCTTCTGCTCTAAATTTTCACCGTTTACAATTGGGAACTGTTGACCACTCACGTCTTGGTTTGGGTATTGACTTGAGCAGCCAGTCAATACCATGAATACAAAAGTAATAATTAATAATCTAAACATATGCACGTCTCTTTTTGTTTATTATTTAACCTGTAATTTTAAGGCGTTTAAGTGATAATTTTTATACATATACGCTAAAGCAACAATAAAAGATTCATTATCCTTCAATCAACGTTGTGATTTGTAATACTTTGCTAAAATCGCATCAGCCAATTCATTGTGTATCAATCGCATAGGTATTATTCAAAGCAGTGACTAGCTGGCCGCTTTCTATTGTTACCTTACGACTTTAATAAAATGCTAAAACAGGTGATTATTGTGTTAAATAAATGCTACATTCAAACTTAGTTAATAGCACTTATAGCTTAAGATAATTTTTAAAGAGAGAGTATTTACTTATGCCACTGCGTTCATCTGTGCGTTTTAAACACATAAAAATTGCATTGTTGTTTTTAATTAGCTCGGTGTGTGTCACATTTACTCTACATGCCAAGGCACAAATTGTGATTGGTATCGTCGGGAAAACAAAAAATGACAGCTTTTATATACAATCATTTAAGGGTTGTCTAAAGTTTGCAGAATCAATGCCTGATGTTACCTGCGTATATGATGGCCCTGACGATTATCAAGATATTCGAACGCAATCACTCATTATTCAGGACTTAGTAAAAGATGAGATCGACGGTTTACTCTTAGCAACGACGGATTCGGATTACTTAGTAAGCAGGGTATTAAAGGATCTTGATAGACAAAATATCCCCGTGATCACTTTTGACTCAGATCTACTGCCTAAAGATCATCAATATAGGCTTGCGTATGTTGGTACAAACAATTTTGAGTTTGGTGTTGCACTTGGTAATCAAATTAAATTATTTGCGAAAGATTCTCCCCTAAATACCGTGTGTATTCAATCTGGCCATCAAACAACACCTAATCTCAATGAGCGGATCGCTGGTGTAAGATTTGCACTTTCAGGCAAAAGTGAGAAACGACTATCAGGTGAAAATGGTTGGGATGAATTTAGCCGCTGCCCTTTATACAGTTTAGGAAAAAGGGGGACTTCCTTGGAGCAGTTAAAAAACGTATTAAAAATGAAGCACCCCCCTCTTTTCTTGGCTGTTGCAGGGTTTGCTCAGTTCAACTCTGATTACATTAAATCAGTACAATCGCATAAAAGCAGGATAGAATCTGGTAATGTCGTCATTATTTCAGCAGATACTGAAGAGGTGCAGTTACGAGCTTTAAAGCAAGGTCTATCGCAATCTAATATTGGTCAAAACCCGTTTGAAATGGGTCGCTTAAGCGCAGAGTTAATGTACAACTTTATTGTGAATGATAAGAAACCTGAAAAGCCTTTCTACTACTTAGATTTTCACTATTGCACTAAGAGAAATGTAGATACTTGCACTAAAAATTATTAAACACTCAAACAGAAGACTTTTAAAATGAAACGTATTTTTACGTAAAAACAGCATCTAGATTGCAAATTATTATTTATAAACCACACAATTACGGCCTTTTTCTTTTGCTAAATAAAGATTTACATCTGCCGCTTTTAAAAGTTCAGAAAGACTAGAATCAGTTGATGTCGAAACACCAATACTCACTGTAACATGGATGTTATCTTTGCCATGGGTAACGTATTCGGCCGCTACTTTCGATCTAATTTCCTCAGCCTTAATAACAGCAAGTTCAGGTGTTACATTTTCCATTAAAATACAAAATTCTTCTCCTCCAATTCTAAATACACTATTTCGATTTGTAGCTGAGGTCAAGCCCTGCGCTATTTTCTTCAACACTTCATCACCAAATGGGTGACCGTATGAGTCATTAACATTTTTAAAATAATCAATATCCAAAAGCGCTAAACTAACTGGTTGGCTTTTATTTAATTGGGAGTACGTTTTGGTTAAACTAAGTCGATTAAAAGCCCCTGTTAACGGGTCTTTTAATGCTAGTGTACGCAGCGCTTTCTCTGAGTTTGCGCGTGATGTCTCATATGTATGAGAAATCCCCCAAACAAGAAGGTAACTAAAAGCAAAGTTCAATAACGGTGATGTGTAAAACGTCTCTGTTTTAAAATAGATAATAGTGATTTGAGCAACAAAGTAAAAACCACTTAAAACAATCCCAAAACGCTTACCTAATAAAAGATAAAACACAATCGGCAGAGCGAGCGCCCACATTAAAAGGTATGACATTAGTGGTGCCATATGTGCGCCACTTGCAATAAGCCCAACGAGTGAATACACATACAGCTGCTTTGACCAGTGCAAGCTGTCTGTTTTACTCGCGTTTAAATATAAACCAAGTGAAAAAAAGGCGTAAAGACATTGCATACCCCCATAGATAAAATGTTGGCCGATAAAGATATTAAGGAGCCCCAAACCCAAAGCGAGCAATAAAGTGACACTTGTCATACCCCTTATTACTTTAAGTCTGAGCCTTAACGTGTAATCAAGATCAAACGTATCCATAACAGCCATTTTTAACATTCTTTATAGTCATTGTATTAATAAAGTAATTAGATAACATAGGGACAAAACAATCCAGAAAATAATAGGATAACTTACATGTGTACGCGTATTTTTAACAGTCTAAACCCAGATTTTCCAGTAACAGCTAGAAATATGGATTGGTTTGCAGGCGTAAATGCTTTTTTATACACTTTTCCGGTCGGATTAAAACGTATCGGCTTCATACCTGAAGATACGGATCAATTTAAAGTACCCCAAAGGCAAATACTCAAGTGGAAATCTCATTACTCAAGTATTGCAACTGTAATGGGTGATAAACGAATGGGCACAGCTGATGGCATTAATTCGGCAGGCCTCGTGGTCAATGCTTTATACGATACAGGAGCAGATTACATACCTATACGCGCAGACAATAGTTCGCCTTTGCTGAATAAACGCCAAACTGAGCACTCCCCTCTTGAAGAAAGTAAAAAAGTATTAAGTGTGCTCAGCTGGGCGCAGTTCACACTCGATAAATTCGGATGTGTCAAAGCTGCTGCAAAGTACTTCAGAAAACAAAAAATTCAAATTGTAGAAGAGAATGTTCCTGATGGTTTAGGGAAATCAACCCCCGCAACACTTCACCTTTGTTTATCAGACAAAACCGGAAACTCCGCCATAATTGAAGTCAATAATAACGCATTCGTTGTGTATGAAAGCGAAAAATTTAGAGTTGCCACTAATGAACCTAATTACAAAACCCAACTAGAAATAAATCAGTATTGGCAGTACATGTGGGGCAAGGCTGAGACACCCAACTCTCGACCTCTTTACACCGTGCCTGGTGGCGTTTCTTCAACCCAAAACTTTGAGCGAGCTTCTTTTTACATATCACTTAGCGAACCCGTTAATTCAACAATAAAAGCCGTATCACAAACACGCTCAATGGTTGCAGCCTGCGCTGTACCACATGGATTTAATCCAAGAAGTGCAAGTATTAGCTCAAGCACTATTTGGTCAAACGTTAGTGATCAAGCAAGTGGCACCTATTATTTCTTAAATATGTGTAACATGGCACAAGTTTGGCTAGATTTTTCCACTGAAATTACAACATGTCAGCGAGTCCAAGTAATGACACTTGAAGGTGAAGAGCTTATTGAGCAGCCGCCTATTTTTGGCAACTTAAATGACAAATGCACAGTAACAAACGATCCATACGCAAGGGCTAAAAAAGCCTAGGGCGTGTTGACCTTTCGTAATTAATTTTGCAGCAGTCTATTTGGTAGTTAGGCAAGGCAGAGCCTATGGTGTGTGGTTGTTCCCCATAAATAGGCGAAACGCAGTATAAATGCCAAACATGCGTTACCCAAAGGGCTCTTCCTAGGGGCAATTAACTCTTTGTTACCTACACGGATGTAGGAAAGGGCCGTAAGAAGGGCGCACAAGCTTTGCTCGGTTTTTACTTATTCTCACATGGATGTGAGCCAGTAGAATAACGCAGGAGCAGTTATCGAGCCCACTCGATTGCAAACCTCGCGCCGCGATTAAATCCCCCCTAGCTTGAACGAATTTCAATCTACAAAGGTCACCCAGCATTAAATACACCATATATAACAAAGAGTTAACTACAACATCATTTCGTTCATGCTTAACACTGGCTACAGGCAACAACCTTATTACGCCCTCTATTTTTAGCTAAATATAAATTCGCATCGCACTGTTTTAACCAATCTTTCCTGTGTTTATTACAAACAAGTTCGCATACACCAATACTGACCGTTAATTCGCCCTCAGGAAGTAATTTACTCTTTTGCACATGGCTGCGTATCTGTTCTGCCGCTTGTATTGCTTGGTTTTCATCCGCACTGTGCAATAAAATTAGAAACTCTTCACCTCCTAAGCGAAATAATATATCGTTGCTGTTCGAGTTTGCTTTCATTATAGCTGCAAAGCCTTTTAAAACTTCATCACCTACGTCATGTCCATATTGATCATTTACCTTTTTAAAATGGTCAAGATCCAACATTAAAATTGACATAGGGGCTTTCTCGCATTGATTTATAAAGATGGCATTTTCTAAAGAGTCACTAAGTAAAAAGCGATTGTTTAGACCCGTTAATACATCTGTTATAGATAACCTATGTAGCTGAGCATGCTGTAGGGCGATTTCTTTAAGAGTTAAATAAGCAAAAATACTAATGCTAATTAACACAGCATAAAAACGCGCAAATACATCAGGTGATAAATTATACCAACCGAATGGCAAAATTATGGCTAAATAAACAATGTTCGCTAATCGCGCTAAATACAGCGGCAAAACAAAATAACAAGTTAAAACAGCTGGGTATGCCCAAAACGATGCTGTGACACCCCATACATTAATTGCAGCAAGTGAACAGCCTGCCATTATTGGCATCGTCGCAAATAAGTTTAATGGCAGGCTATAGGTCCCTTTAAAACACAATACGGCATTAAAAGTGCAAAATAAAATAGCAATAACCCCCAGAAAACCCATGCCATTTTTAATCACATAAAAATCATACACAGTAAAAGGGGCTATTGCTATTACACTAACGAGGGACACATTTAAGGCTGACTTCAAGAGAAATTCAGGGTCCTTAGAGGTATGATTTACTTTCTTCATCCGGGATATATCCTAATAAAAAATATGTACCCAAAAACTTAAATTCAGGAAGACAAACTTCATGCTTATTCTAAATTGTATTTTTTTAGAATTACTGCCAATTTCCCTGACTTTTTAATATTTAAAAATGCCTTTTCAAATTTTTTTATTTGTAACTTTGACACCGATGTTTTACTAAATGCAAAATAAACAGGCTCAGAATTAATTACAAATGGGCTAATTGTCACTTTCATAAAATCTGGATTGTTTTGCACTTGATAAACGATGTTATATTTTTCTTCTAAAAAGCCAGAAATACGCCCATGGCGTAACAAATCCAGTTTTAATTGGTTATCTGGTACGTAAATAAATCGCTCATCGGTATCTTGCTCTTCTATAAAACGTTTTTCAAATGTACTACCGTAGTAAGCACCACGTTGAATTGCTATTGGTGCATCAAGTTCAAATAAACTACTTACAGTATTTATGCTGTAAGAACGTTCTGCATTCATAGCAAATACAATATTCTCCTGCTTTTGAGGGCCTATAAAATAAGCAAAACGCATACGTTGCGCCGTTTTAGACACGCTAAGCATTAGGTCCACTTCGCCATTTTCGAGCATTTTTAATGAACGCCCCCAAGGAATACTTACAAAGCGATACTCACAGCCAGCCTCATCAAGCAATGCTTTTGCAAAATCAACATCAAGTCCATGCCAGGTTAAGTCTTCATTTTGATGCGATTGTGCGGCATAATTTTCAAAGCGAACAATAATCTGGCACGTGTTCTCAGCTGAATAACTTACATTACTAAACATCGCACAGGACAACACAGCAATAATTAAATACTTCACATAATATGCTCTCAAAGAAGCGATATGATAAGTTTAGTTTATTTAATCAGCATCGCCACTACATACTTTGCTATCTAGTTTATAATTGCTTAAATGTTTACTGGCCTAAAAAGCGACTTTTTAAGTGCTATTTAAGTGCTGTAAAAAACACGTATTAATTTTTATCATCCCTAAAAATTCGGATAATAAGAGACAACCAATTACCGCTTATTATTCCTAACAAAAAGCATTAAATTTTAAACTCTTTTAACTAAATAAAAAGTACTTGAAGGCTCTGTTTTTAACTTGCTATCAAACCAATACACTTCTATAGTCTGCAGATTATCACTCCCTAATTTTTGAACTGCTTTGTCTAAAAAATCTCACGTACCTGCTAGCCCTTTTGGAGAGCTATTAGGCTATGCACTTGGTAATGTTGCTGTTTATTCGTCTGACTACGACAGTGCTGATGAAACAGCCTACCCAAATAGGAATGCCTACAGAAGTTATCTCGATGGCATTTACATGGGCTATAAATGGCAATGTGTTGAATTTGCGCGCCGCTGGGTGTATCTCAATCACGGCTATATATTTGATGACATTGCAATGGCTTATGATATTTTTGAGCTACGCTCGGTGCGTGATATAAACAGCCAAACTAGACTTCCTTTGCATGCATTTCGTAATGGTGCAAAACACCACCCAACAGTGGGAAGTTTACTCATTTGGGAAGAAGGCGGAGAGTTTGAAGAAACAGGTCATGTTGCTGTTATAGTTGAAGTCCATACAGATAAAATTCGCCTAGCAGAACAAAATGTTGGCCATCAAGTATGGCCGCAGGGCCAGCAATGGTGCCGTGAGCTCAAAGCTAAAATCACACAGCAAGGTGACTACTGGATTGAGTGTTCTTACAGCGATGCCACTATTTTAGGCTGGATGACACAAACTGATCAGAGCGAATTTAGCGAGCCAACGCCTGAAGTAAGTACAGATCTATTTGCTATCAAACCTCAACATGCAACTGACTCTGGACAGGCCAAAAAGTCATGGCTTAACATTGCTAATGACGACGAAGCCGCCTACGTAGATATGATGCAAGGCCATAAACTAACTTCAGTAAGTGCAGATCAACATCATTACTTTGCTATATCAAATACTGCACAACAAACGATTGAACATGCCACCAATGAGTTACATGGCTTATTTATGCATGCTACAGATTATGTGTTGCAGCACCCTGAATTATTAAAAAAGTTTAATTTACCTGATGTCGTACTCAATAAAATTCGCCAATCATGGGATAATCGCTTAAACCAACTGATCACCAGCCGGTTTGATTTTGCACTCACACCTGCCGGATTAAAAGTATATGAATACAACTGTGACTCCGCGTCATGCTATATGGAAAGCGGTAAAATACAGGGTAAATGGGCTAAACATTTTGGTGTTAAAACAGGTGTTGATGCAGGCCATGATCTCTTTAAAGATTTAGTTAAAGCATGGCGAAAAAGTGAAGTAAAAGGCCTTATACATATTTTACAAGATGACGAACCAGAAGAGCATTATCACGCGTTATTTATGAAAGAAACTATTGAAGCTGCTGGTTTTGAATGCAAAGTAATTATTGGTTTAAAGAGTTTACGCTGGGATGATTCCGGCAATATAGTTGATGCTGATGGTGAAAAGCTCAACTTTGTCTGGAAAACATGGTCATGGGAAACTGCATTAGATCAAATTAGGCAAGAGTGTGAAGCAGATCAATCCCAAGGGGATGATTTTGAACCTCAGTGGCAAGCGGGTAAAGCGCCACGTTTAGTTGATGTACTGCTGCGTAAAAACGTCATGGTGTTTGAGCCACTTTGGACCTTGATCCCAAGTAATAAAGCGATTTTACCTGTGTTATGGAGCTTGTTTCCAAACCATCGGTTTTTACTCAATACTGCATTTGCTCTAAATGATGAATTATTACAAACAGGTTATGTAGTTAAACCGATCGTTGGCCGATGCGGTGCTAATATTCAACTCGTTGATGAACAACAGCAAGTCATAGAAAAAACCGTGGGTCATTTTGCCGCACAAGATCAAATATACCAGCAACTATTTGCACTGCCTAAAGTTGGTGACTACTTTGTACAGATATGTAGTTTTACCGCCGCAGGGAAATACGCAGGTGCTGGGGTACGCGTTGATAAAAGTATGATTATAAATGGCCAGAGCGATTGTATGGCACTACGTGTTAGTGATGATAGCCTTTATATCTCGTAAACAATTAAAGTTCGTAACCCTCAAGTACACAAAAGAGCATCAGGTAAAGTCCCCCTGATACTCTTTTAATTAACGGGTTCGTTTAATACTCATTGTTAATAGCAATAATCCACTAGCAATAGCCAAAAAGTAATAAGGCATTCCTGCATCCCAACTCGACTGACTGTTCACGCCTAAAAAGTCTAAATATAATCCAGCTTGCAGAGGCCCTATATACCAAATAACTAAAAACACGACTTCAAACATTCGCTTTGTTTGCGTAAATGCACCGCAAAAATAGGCTAATGAAACCATAAACGAAATAGCCACAAACAATTGTACCAGCAGCAACCACTCCGCCATTACTACGTACCGCGCAATACTACCTAAACACGCTAATGCTAACAGTCCCCAGCCAGCACTAAAACTCGCCATATTTTGCAATAATGGGGATTGCTTACTGTAAGCCATAATTTCAAAGGTATTTGTTTGCCTCTCTAGCTGCCCTAATGGTGATATAACCAATACACACCACAGCAATGAGATAGGTAAAAAAAGGCTCAATAACAGATCCTGATCAACAAAAGCTTGGCATATATTCAAAGTGACCAACCCGATGAACCACAGATTTGTTTGCCCTTTGAGCATTAACTTAAACTCTAATCGTAATAAACATGTAAAAGCGAATGACTTTGTTGCGCCAGCAAATAATCTATCGAGTATTCCTGTGACTTTTTCAATTACGCTGACTATTCGCCATGGCTTTTTAGCCTCTTTCAGTGAGCCATTACTGAAACGATCAAAAAATAAAAATGCTAAACTCAAACCTATTAAGCTGATCATCAACAAAGGCAGCATTCCTAAGAGGTGCACAACACTTGGCTCAAACCCATGCCAAACAAATGTGCTTACAGATTCACTCGCTGTTATGCCAACATTGGTGCCACCTTGCTCTGCTGGAAAACGCGCAGCAACCTCCATATCTAAACTTTCAAGCACCGCACCAATGCCTGACACTCCTGCAATGCTTTGCGTTATCGAGCCAATCCACAAGAAAAAATACGCCACATTACCAAAACCACCTTTGAGCCACGTTATCGACTCAAACAAAATAGCAATTGATGCAATTGCTAATAACAGCGGTAAAACAAACACTAATTGCGGCCAAACAAGTGCCCACATATCAATCTGGTAGCTTTCGCCATAATAAAGTTGGATCAATACACTACTGAGCAACATCGCCAATACAATTGAAAGTAAAATCAGTACATTTACTCCCCACTTAGCGAATAAAAAAGCCTGTTTGCTAATCGACGTTGCTGCAATAAGCTCACACGTTTTTGATTGCCTATCTAACTCAAGTGCATTTTTAACTAAGTAAAAACAAATAATGGGTAAGAACATGACATTCAGCATCGCTAAACATACGCCAATCCACGCGCTGTTATAAATCCCGCGGTAGCCATTAATAACCAAAGTTTGGTACTGCGCATCAGGGGATGGAAAATACAATAACGTTAATACAGACATAGCCAACAAGGTCACCATATAACTTTGTTGGCGTGTGCGTTGTTTAAAGTCAGCTACCATACATTGCCAAATCTGTTTCATTAACGAATCCTCACTGCGCTGTGAGATGCTGATTGCTCGCTGGTAAAATACAAGTAAGCATCCTCAAGTGATGCCGCCCGTTCCGTAGCTTTAGAGTCAGGGCAATGATCCGCAACAAGGTTTAATTCAAGCTTTCCTTCTTTTCGAATGCTGTGGCTAACAATATACTCATGCTGGATCTGTTTCAGCTCCGATGGTTCAACCGTTAGTGTCCAGCATTTATCAGCCACTTTTTGCTGTAATACATCTGCTGTTGCTGATTGGATAAGCGTGCCACCGCGCATAATTACAATGCGATCCGCAATCGATTCAACATCTGACACAATATGTGTAGAGAAGATAATGCAACGATCCGCCGCAAGCTCGGTCAATAACTGTCTAAAGTTGGCGCGTTCATGCGGATCAAGACCAACTGTCGGCTCGTCAATGATCAATAATTTAGGATCATTTAATAACGCCTGCGCAATTCCAATGCGTTGTTTCATACCGCCAGAGTAGCCTTTTAGCGGCTGATGCGCGGCGTGAGTTAAATTAAGTTTATTCAGTAAATCATCAATAACACTCTTGGCATGGGAACTTTCAAGCCCTTTAAGCCCTGCCATGTATTGCAAAAACTCAATACCCGACAGCTGTTCATACACGCCAAAATATTGAGGTAAATAGCCCAGCTCTTTGCGTAACAATTGTGGTGATTTAACAATATCTTGGCCTTGCCATAAAATGACACCTTGTGTTGGCTTAGTAATGGTAGCCAGAATTCTCATCAAACTAGATTTTCCTGCTCCATTAGGGCCTAACAAGGCTAAAATACCAGGTTCAACTTGCAACGATAATGTATTAATTGCGCATTTTGCATCTTTGCTTTTATTATATTGATGACGTAATGATTGAATATCTAATAGCATGAGTGTCTATTCCTAATTAAGTTACACTCATTCAGCAAATATTAAGCCATATAAATAGCAATTAATAATCAACAACTTAAATTTTAAAACTTTTAAATAAACAATATTGAATAACAACTCTCACCAAATAATGGCGAAAAGCATCAACGTGATAAGTT
This sequence comes from Pseudoalteromonas sp. Ld20, assembly GCF_045064175.1. Lineage (NCBI taxonomy): Bacteria > Pseudomonadati > Pseudomonadota > Gammaproteobacteria > Alteromonadales > Pseudoalteromonadaceae > Pseudoalteromonas > Pseudoalteromonas sp. Ld20. Next base: position 58,915 of record NZ_JBISHB010000033.1, on the reverse strand, counting down.
AGGATCTTTCTCACCCGCTGATGCATGTAACTTATTCAGCCTAACCACTGTAAAAACTAAAACAAACTTTGATACTGATCTATTAGATAATCTGTGTAAACAATATCGCCACGATAACGCGATAAATGCGTGGTATCACGGTACATTTGCGGGGTTATTTGCGGTATATTTTGATGGTTTTTCAGCTGAATACCAGTAGCTTGTTCTATTTGCGTAATTACCGCAGCTAAACGTTTTTCAGCCTCTGGTGTTGTTTTTATCCACTTGCTGTTTTTTGGCAGCATGATCACTTCAACGTTATCAGATACACGTTGAAAGTTTTTTACAATGTTAATAAAGTGATCAACTAATAATGGCTCAAAATGAAGCTGCTCTATATCGGCACTACTAATGCGACTGAGGCGGTCATTTCTCATTGCGTTATCGGTTTGCGTAACGCGGTAATAGTCGTTAAATATGGCTAATGTTTCTGCTGAACGCTCTTGTGGAATAGTCCCGCCACCTTGCCATTCATAGCTCCATTCTACCGGCTTATGATCAGGGTATTCTTCATCAAACTTCTGACCAAGCAATCGCCCTAAGCGACGACGTTGCGCAATAGTTTCATCATCATCTTTAAACGTTTGATGTGACTGAGGAGGAAACATCCCTCGGCCAAAAAAGCTGGTGATCATTTCAGCTGATATATTACCGCGCAAATACTTTATATTGAATAACCGTACGCCACGAGTAAGATCATTTTTTGCAATTTCCATTAACTCCTCGTCATTGGCAAGCAACGTTAAAAACGAGTCTAAAACTGGCGCAGCTCTATCCCAGCGTGTTTGCGTGGTTTGAAACGGATTAAACTCAATCATGGTTAGCTTTATTTTGCGATCTTCTTCGATAAATTCATCCGCAATACGCCGTGACAAAAAATCTTGAAAATATGGGTTTAGCCCACCAAAGCCATAATTAAACGATTTAACCTGCTTACCCCGCTGCGCTAAATCAGCATCAAATTTTCGCGGCGAAAACCCAGCTCGCGCCATTGATGAACCAAAAAACATCACAACATCGTTTGGTTCTTTCACTATTTGTGGCAAAGCCGCCCGTGACTCAGTGACCCTGCCTAATACGCCTTGTGAATTTGCCCCCATCCCATGCAAAATAAGATGAATACTGATAAGTGCGAAAGCCATACATAAGCCAATAACAAGAATCGACTTTCCATATAATTTTTGTGATGTCATTGTTGCTGTACCTTGATGATTAGAATTGGAAATAGATAAACTCATTACTTGGCTCCCCGATAAATAAACACACGCCTTGCCCTAACATCATTAACAGCCAAAATAGCCAGGGTTTATTTTCCAGCTTGTCAGCGCCCTTTATTACGTAAAAATCCATAATATGTACAAGTAGCATCCATACACTGGTCATTACAAAAATAGTCATTGCGTTGCTTCCTGCTGCTATTGTTGAATTAAATACATGTAAATTAGTAATAATATCTATGGCAGAAGTTAAGTCGTTGGCTGCAAAAAATACCCAACCTATAAGGACTAAATAAAACGTGATAGCCCACTTAATAAAAGTAACAAGCAGCGCGTTGGATTGATTAAAACGTGCAAATATTTTCAACCCTGCTAAATAGTGCGTGACAGTAATAATAGCGCCATGAAATGCGCCCCACGCAACAAAGGTCCACGCCGCACCATGCCATAAACCACCCAATAACATAGTTAAAAACACATTACGGGTACGGTTATTATTTCTGTTTCCACCTAATGAGATATATAAATAATCGCGTAACCATGTAGAGAGGGAGATATGCCAACGGCGCCAAAAATCAACCGGAGAAAGCGCAAAATAAGGCACTCTAAAGTTCAATGGAATACTAAAACCAAGTATCAGCGCAATACCAATTGCTATATCGGTATAGCCCGAAAAATCGCCATAGATTTGCCCTGCAAATGCCAGTACTCCAGTCCAAAGTTCAAGCGTGCTAATAGGGCCTTTTGCTTCAAAAGCATGTTGCGCTGGGATAGCTAATATATCAGCCCCCGTTTTCTTGATAAGCCCAACAGTGATCAGTAAAAAGCCATGTTTTACAGCAGTATATTTAGGTAATGCGATGGCGTGCATTTGTGGCAATATATGGCTTGCACGAAGAATAGGCCCTGCAACCAATTGAGGAAAAAACGATAACGCAGCAACAAATTCAACTAAGCCTTTACGTGGCTTCATGTCGCCACGATAAACATCAATGGTGTAACTTAAACTTTGAAAAGTATAAAAAGAAATACCAACGGGCAGCACCCAACCTAATGTTTCAATAGAGGCATTGTAACCAAGCGAAGATAACAACTCAGACACAGAGTTAAGTGCAAAATCGGCATATTTAAACACTGCAAGTAAACCTAAATTAAGCACCACAGATAAAATCACCCATTGTTTTTTACGTTGCAGCGTTGATGCTTTATAAATAGCTTGGGCAATAAAGTAATCGGCTACCCCACTGCCTACCAACAATGGAATAAAACTATAATTCCACGCGCCGTAAAACACTAAGCTACCAACTAAAATTAAGTACACTTTGGGTTTTTGTTTTAAAAACACAAACCCGTAAAACAAAATAAAAATGGCAAAAAACCAAAAGAATATGGGGGTATTAAAGATCATGGTGTCACCTTCGTTGTTATTTCTTGTGTGATATGTGTTCTTTAATAAGGAATATTTGGGTATAAACATACTATTTCCTTTATTTAGAACGAGTTTGGCTAACCCACTAAAAGTAGGGTGAAAATCAATCAACAATTAATTGAAGTAATTTAAATAAACGTGATGCAGGCTAAATAAAGCCAACCGACTTAAAGCACGCTAAGGTGGTAAGTGAAGTAAGATATAGATCATTCGCGTGCGCCATTAGCTATTAATAGCGCTTTAATTGACTCAGTACGCGCACGATTTAGAGGCGAGCGTCGCTGATAACCATCAGAAACCCCTGTCGTAACCGCTAAGTTAACATCAGCTCCGCGTGCAACTAGTAATTGGCTCATGTCGTAAAAACCAAAATACGCTGCATTGATAAGCGGTGTTTCATCTCGCGGCACAATTGCATTTATATCAGCGCCGTTATCTAACAATAGCGTTGCCAGTTCAATATTATTACTCATCGCAGCGACTATCAGCGGGTTACCATCACCACTTGATGACTGATTTACATCAGCGCCTAAGTCAATCAATGCCTGTGTCATTGCTTTGTTGTTTTGTTTCACCGCAATCATCAACGCAGTGCCATCGCCAATAACTGGCACGTTAATATCAACCCCATCATTTTTCAGTGCTTTAATTGCGCCAATGTCATTACGAGTAACGGCATCAATCAGTAAGGTACTTTCAAATTGCGGTAATAGTGAGTAATGTCGAGCATCAACGACGGTGTGTTTAATACTGACTTTAGGTGAAAAGGCCTGTGTAGCTTGAATTGTGGTGACTGTTAGCCCTGCACATACCAGCATAATAATCGTGATACGTGGCTTTTTAAATTGCTTGTTTTCTAAAACCGCGCCGATACGATAATTCAGCTCTTTTTTCTTACTAAATAGTCCCATTGCCAACACGCTCCGCTGCTCCATCACCATTAATTTTGCACAATCAATCAGTGACTGCGCGTATTGCTGCGTATTTTTAATTTCGTTCACTGCGCGTAAATCACACGCTATTTCACGCTCTACATGAATTTGCTTATTAAGCAGGCGGATCACTGGGCTCCACCAAAATAAGATAGCAATGATCTCCTGAAATAAGCCAAACCAGTTATCTTTACGTTTTATATGCGCGTTTTCGTGGAGCACTATCGCCAGTAATTGCTCATGCTTGAGTTGTTCAGTAATGCTTTTTGGAAGGATGATTTTAGGTTGCTTAAACCCAATAACCAAAGGCGAGGATACTTTGCTTGAAGTATAAACATCTGTATTAATATGGGCCGATAAGTGCGGCGCTTTTTCTATCGTAGAGCGAAGCAAGTTTCGTGTTTGTACATATGACGATAACACCGTAAATCCACGCCATATACTACCTATAAACCAAAGTAGGACACCAATACTGAGTAAAAAAGAGAAGTTAAATACAATCTCACTGGGTAAATGCCAGTTACTCTCCTGATCACTCATAGCGACTTTATTATCAGTTGCTGAAAAGCTATCTTCTATTTTTAAATCAACCGATTGCGCAACTGAATTTATAACGCTTGAAGTTTTATCTGCATCCATTGTGATCAAAGTGAAGGGGATGACTGTTGCGACAATAAATGCCGTCATCCATAACCAACTGCGCAGCTCCGCACTCGATGGTACACACTTATTAATCAACGCAATTCCCAATAAAAGGATAAAACCAATAATTAGGTGGTGAAATGCCAACGTTGTTAATAAAGTATATTCAATCATCATAGCCTTGGCGTCCTTATCTTGGTTTGTTAGTCTTTACTTTGGTCGACTTTACGTTGCAGCGCTTCTAGATCATCAAGGTCTATGTCGGTCTCTTGCATTAAGTGTTGCGCCAACACCTTGGGTGAGCCACCAAAAAACTTGTTTAACATTGAGGTTAATGCACTTTGTCGGGCCTCTTTTTGAGTGATTTTAGGGATATAAATAAACGCTTTACCCTCTTTTCTAAAATCAGCATAGCCTTTTTCAGCAAGGATCTTACACAGGGTTTGTGTTGTGGTGTAAGCCGTTTGCTTCTCTTTTGATAGTTCATCCGTTATGTCGCGCACAGATGCTTCACCATTTTTCCAAAGCACTTCCATAATACTTTGCTCACCATCGGTAAGCTGGTTTGATTTATTTCTAGCCATCGTATTTAACCCTTTCTTTTAATCTACTAATTAATTAGTTTTAAATACTATAGCGCGCATAATTCCATCTATCAACTAATTAATTAGTTTTTAAACAAGCGACCACTTAACAACCATTGAAGATGCTAGGGCGTGTTGACCTTTGTGGATTGAAATTTGTTCAATCTAGGGGCGATTTAATCGCGGCGCGAGGTTTGTAACCTAGCGGGCTAAGTCAAAACCGAGCAACAAAGAGTCAATCGCCCCTAGGAAGAACCCTTTGGGCAGCGCATGTTTGGCATTTATACTGCGTTATCGCCTATTTATGGGGAACAACCACACTGCATAGGCGCTGCCTTGCCTAAATACCAAACATACTGCTGCAAAATCAATCACGAAAGGTCAACACGCCCTAATAGCAAGCTACAAATAATTAGTTGATGATTTGTAAATAATACATCTATGTTCTAAACCTAAAGAGTACCTATCAAATGGAGCACTTTTATGCCGACAACAAATACGGTTGATAAAAACACAGAGTTTGCCCGCTGTTTGCAATGCAATAAGGTAAATACATTCGCTGCATTTCATTGGCTTGCTCTTGCGTTTAAAGATATGACGCGAGCACCAATACTGAGCTTAATTTACGGATTAATTTTTACTATTATTCCTTTAGCTATTGTTTACACCGCCGTATTTGCAGGAACTTATATTGTGATTATTCCTGCAACCGTCGCGTTTGCTCTAATTGGGCCTGCATTTGCTGTTGGCTTATATGATGTAGCATGGGAGCTTGAAAAAGGGCATAAACCCACACTTACACATTCGTTAAAATCAATGTTTAGGAATCCTGTTGGGGAATGGGGTTTTGCAATTTTGTTGATGGTTATTATGATTGTTTGGATGCGCCTTGCAGCCTTAGTACATGCACTTTACCCAAGCCATGCTAACCCTACCTTTGAAGAATTATCAGCATTTTTAACCTTAGGCTCCATTATTGGCGGGGTTTTGTTAGTCACTGTATTTGCAATTTCAGCGTTTACGCCGCAAATAATGATGGAAAGACGGGTCGATATTATGACCGCTGTCATGTCGTCCATGCACGCTGTTAAAACTAATTTCTCTGCAATGGTGGTGTGGTCTATCTGTATTTTTGTACTTGTGGCGCTGGGTTTTGCAACCGGAGCAACAGGGTTTATTGTGATTATGCCGCTACTTAGTTACGCCAGCTGGCATGGCTATATTGCGATAATCAAAACTAAAAAGGCCAGAGGGTATGAGTAAATAAATAGAGGGCGAGTCAACGCTAGCCCTTTGTTACTTAATTGTAATTTGACTTTTATTTTCACTAAATAAAAAACAGATCAAAACAACAATTGGAATATTCTTAGTAATTGGCCCAAACGGATGCAGCCAAAAGCTTGCATCTATCAACGTTAGCAGCGCAGTATAAGTAATGATTACCGCCACTTGAACAAGACAGCAAACTTGGGTTTTAAAAGATGTGACGAGCCAAAGCCCAAGTGCTATATCTAACATACCACCAGCGTAAATTGCAGCTTTAGCTGGTAGACCTACAATATTGGCGCCCGCAAGAATTTCATAGCCAACGTCAGGTGCAAAATATACGGAGGTTAAACCGGTAAAAATCCACAAAAATGCCAATGCGTATTTTGTAGCATACAGCAATGTTGCTTGCTTAAAGTTATACATACCCAAGCCACCTCACACAAGCGAAAATGGTTTAAACACCATTAACCAAAATATCCCTAAAATAGCGGCAAAAGCGGGAATTCCTAATAAAGTCCACGTTTTCATCAATGATTTAAACTCTGCTGTAACTTGATTTAACTCTACCGATAATTTAGCAAGCTCACGTAATTTGTATTGAATACGCAACACAGGCAACCAACACACACCTATAAAAGTAAATAACCCAACAACCCAATAAAACCAAGGGGCTGAAAACGAGTACCCTAACTTGCCCATCAACATTATGCCCGTGACAATTTGAATAATGACTGCTGGGGTTGTAAAAATCCAGTCTGCTAAAATAACGTGCTTAGCCGTAATATAAATAACCTGTGGATTGTTGGAACGATTTGCCATAAACATAAAAAAAGCAATACCGCCGCCAGTTCCCGTTACCACAACTGCAGCAAGAATATGAAGTAACTTTAAGAGCAAATAATATTCCATTATATGTACTGCACTTGATTATCTAACGACATTTCTTGTTGATATGTGATACCGAGCGTATCAAAATAATGACTAAAATCATCAAGCTCAAATAACCCTGCGCATGGTATTGCACCCACGCCCTGCTTTGCAATAAACGCCTCACTGCTCAACAATTTTTTGGCTAATACAATACTTGAAAGCGTTGGAATATATGGACCATTACCTTTTGGTGCGTATAGTGTCCATTTAATTTGTTTTGTTTTATTACTATGATCTTGCCCACTAATGAGTACTTCCATTGCACCATCTTGTGTGCCAAATGGTAAAAAAAGATTACTCGTGCTCACAATGGCTTTCGCTAACGGCGCCCAACTTTTCACAATGCCAATTTTTGATAAGTAAGCCATCCCCACCATCGTCCAATGCAATATGCCCAACTCTAAACCCGCTTGAAAACTCACTTGCTGTGATACGTTATAGCGATTCGGGAAAAGCTCTAAATCGGGCACATCCACATTGGCTAAACAACGCTTACCAACAAAGCTGCCAAAATCATTTACCCTTGAGTCCATCCAACCATAGACATCTTGCCAATGACCGCTTTTAAACACACTTAGCGGATGTCCGGTATAAGATAATATTGCAGCAACGGTAGCCACACCTCGCTCCGCTTTATTGCCTGGCGCAATCGCTAAATTAATTGATTCAATAGTACTAAATTGATTTTGATAATGATCGACAACCGCAGAAGATAAACCCGGCACAGAGCTGGCACCACTAACTATAAGTACGCCCTTTTCTTTAGCTTTGCTATCCAACTGATTAATATCGCAAACAAACCTGCGATCATCAGCTAAATCAATATAATGTGATCCACACTCAATGCACGCATTGGGTACTCTATAATCTTGCCCTTGAAAAGGCCCACTAGTATGAATAACCAAAAATGGCGCAAGGCTTGTTAATCTAGCTTTAAAATCATCAGCAAAAATATCAATAACTAAAGGCGCTAAAATAGCGGCTACTTTCGGTTGTAAATGCTTAGCAAGTGCAATTGCTTTATCGTTATTCCTACCTGCAATAAGTATTGTTATTCCTGCTGTTTTTGCTAGATTTTCAACAATTCTTTTACCAAAGTTACCATATCCGCCTAACACAACGACCGTCTTCATTTAGCTACTCCTTCTAACTACGGGCTAAAATATGACAGCATTAATAAGCTAAGCAAAGCTTTAAAATACTATCAGCTAAATAAATAAGCCAAATCGTAAGCCATTAACCTCATACGCTGTGCAATTTCAATTTATACCACCACAGCTTTAACTATTAAGCTCGACTAACGCCGAGCTTAATTTCGTGGTGTTAATCCTTGCGCTTATAAACCATTAATAGCAAAGCTGGTAATACGGTTAAACTTACAACCGTTGAAACAGCAATGCCACATAGGACAATGATCCCGACTCCACGATATAACTCAGAGCCTTCACCGGGTATAAATACCAATGGCGCTAAGCCACATAAGGTCGTCATTGTTGACATAACGATTGGTTTTAATCGCGTTTCCAGTGCACCAATAACAGCTTGATAAGCCTCAAGCCCTGCGGCTAAATTACGACGGCTTTGATCAACAATTAAAATTGGGTTATTCACCACTGTGCCCAGTAAAATCAAAAAGCCGAGCATAGTGATCATATCAAACGGTTGATAAAACCCACCAAATACAGAACCTACAGCGTTAATTGCATTTAATCCAAGTAGGCCACCAGCCATGCCTAAAGGCACCGTTGCCATAATAAATAAAGGCTGTCCCCAGTGTTTAAAAATTGCCACTAAAAGCAAATAACACAAGGCTAAAGCCACTATAAAGTTACTGCTTAATGCATTGCGTGTTTTTTCAAGCTGATCTGCAGCGCCACCAATACTTATATTTACCCCAGGTAATAAATCGCCCTGCTTTTGCAGTTGTGGCAATAGTTTTTCTCGGACCATTTGTTGGGCACGCTCTAGAGCTACATCCCTCGGTGGAATAATATAAACAGTTACTGTACGGCGTCCATCTACTCGGCGTAGACTGTCACTGTCGGCTTTTTCGCTTAAATTAGCCAAGGCGTTTAACGGCAACAAACCTTGCGATGTTACGACGGGTGCTTGCTCAAGCCCCTCTAAGCTTTGCTTGTTACCTGCCTCTGAGAATATAAACACATCCACTTTATCATCACCTAAAATTAATTCATCAACATAGGCCCCGTCGCTAAGTGCTGCAACGGTATAGCCCAGCTCATCGGCGGTCATGCCCACCTCAGCAAGACGCTGCCAACGAGGTTGAATTTCAATTAATGGCTGATCAAGCGTTAGTGAAGACGGCTCAGAGTCAACTTGTGGATTATCAAACACCTCACTCGCAAGGCGGTATACAGCATCGGCAGCACGGTATAAGTCCACTTGCTCTGTACCACTAATATCTAGTGCTACCGCGCGCGTACCACCGTCGTTACTAGAGATAATCGAGCCTCGTGATGAAAATGCTCGCATTCCTGGGTAACTTTTAAATTTAGCGGTTATCGCCGCCATCATTTCGTCAATATGCTCTGGATTATTCGGCTCACTTAAAAACCAAATATTGCCCACCCCAACCGATAACGAATAATACTTTAATGATGGTAAATCGGTTTTCCCCTGCGCAAAGTCACTGCTTGGTGCATTTAAATGATTATTAAAATAGGTCAATAACTCATCACCAATTTTTTGCATATGGCTCAAGTTATATCCTGGGGGTGCTATCATCATTGAAAACGCTTTTGGTTCTTCACCTTCAGGAAGGTATTCGGCTTCCGGCATAAATAACCAAGCGCCACCAATTAAACCGATTACAGCCACAACAACACACACTGAACGCTGAACTTTAGAGGCTAAAAATGCAGGAATAAACTGAGGTAGTCGCATTTTCGATGTCATTGTGCCATTAGACTTTGTTACACAAGCAAACCGTGCAGAAGCCGCGGGTACAACTAATAACGCGACCAGCATAGAAGCTATAATGGCCCCAGAAATGGCAATCGCAACATCTGAGTACAACTGGCCAGCTTCTTGTGTAATAAATAAAATAGGTGCAAACACCAATACTGTGGTCATTGTTGAAGCTAAAACCGCAGGCCATACTTCTTGCACGCCAGCAATAGCGGCTGCTAATTTTGACAGACCACGTTGTTTAGCTTGCTCAATATTTTCAAGTACCACAATGGTATTATCAACCGTCATGCCAATCGCAAAGGCAACCCCCGCTAATGAAATAACATTAATGGTTCGCTCAAAGAGTAATAAACCTAAAAATGCGGCAATCGTACAAATTGGTACACCCATTACACCAATCAACGTAGAACGCGGGCTTTTTAAAAACCAGAACATCACTAAAGTTGCCAGTAACGCCCCAATAGCTAAGTTAGTCCATACATTTTTAACTGAGCCTTTTACATAACGCACGTCGTCACTGAGTAGGGTTAATTGCAGGCCATTTTGCGCTAATAAATCACGGTTAATACGCTGTACAACTTGCGTCATTTCGTCTTTAATTGCCATTACATTTGAGCCACTTTCGCGGCGTACCGATAGCATTAAATTACGCTCGCCATCGTTATAAGAAATGTTTCTCAGTTCATAATGGTCTAATTTTATTTTCGCAACATCTTTAAGACGTACAGTGCGGTCTTCATGCTGAGCAATGACTAACTCTTCTAGTTCTTGCGCCGATTGAAAGCGCCCAACCATACGCAGTAAGTAACGGCGTTTTCCGCTATCTATATCACCCGCTGAAGCATCTTGATTGCGGCTACGTATCGCATTTCGCACTGCTATCAAACTAATATTTCGACTTGCAAGCTTTTGCTGATCGATCAATATCTGTATTTGATACAACGCCCCGCCTCGAACGCTAACCTGTGATACACCAGCCACACGTTCCATTTCTGGACGTACGTTATCTTGGGCAAAATCACGTAGCATGTCGATATCGATATTAAGCGGATTACCCGCCTGCGGTTTTAATGAAAAAAACATAAAAGCATTGGATGAAAATGAGCTACTGTAGAGCACGGGTTGATCGACGTTTTCTGGGTAATCAGGCACTTGTGCTAATGCGTTACTAACATTGATAAGCGCCTCATTAACATCAACGCCAAATGGGAACTCGAGTTCAACCTCAGCTTCGCCGGTATTAGCATAACTCGACATACGCTTTAAATTTGGGAGCGAGCGTAAATAGCGTTCTTGCTCTATGAGTATTTCTTTTTCAACATCTTGTGGTGTAGCACCTGGCCATTGGGTCACTACAGTGATAGTGCGAACATCTAAATCAGGGATCATCTGAACAGGAATTTTAAACGCGGCTACTAATCCTAAAATACATGCAATAAGTACCGCAACCGTCACCAATGTTGCATGTTTAACTGCGCCTTCGAGCATTATTGAATCCCCGTTGGCGATATCGCCTTAACTGCTTGACCATCTTGTAATAATTCATTGCCTTGAGTTACCACCCATTGCCCAGCTTTTAGACCTTCAATTACTTCTACTTGGCTATTCATACGCGCGCCTACTTGAACACTTTGCCTTACAGCGACTCCTTCAAGCACAGTAAAAACACTAAAGCCTCCATCAGGGTGGCGTAACAGCGCATCTCTATCGATAACAACACTGGCTTTAGCCGTTGGCTTTAATGACACTGCTGCACTTGCCGATAAACCAACTTGTAAGTCACCCGTATTATTAAGTTGTAAACGCAATAAAAAACTACGATGAGTGATATTTATCACAGGTACTTTCGCAATGACTGTTGCTGTAAATGCTTCATTTGGCCGTGAAGCTAAATACACTTCAACTATGGTTTCAATATCTATTGCTGCAAAGTGCTCTTGAGGCATATATAAATCAAGCCACAGCTTGTCATTGTTCACTAATTCAAAGGCGCTTTGACCACGGGTAACCCACTCCCCTACATTCACCATACGCTTAGCAATAATGCCACTAAAAGGAGCAACTAGCTGATGACGCACTAAAAGCTGTTGTTGGTAAGTTTCGTTCGCTTGGGCTTCAAGTAAACTTGCTTGAGCACCTTTAACGGCTGCGTAGCGCTGCGCAAGTTCGGTCTCTGCAAATAATTTTTGTTTGGATAAAGATTGCGCTTCAGTATAACGACGCTTAGCATCATCAACGGTTACTTGCGCACGAGCTACAGCCGCTTTATTGGCTTGTAATTGTGCTTTAATTAATGCGGAATCTAACGCGAGTAAAGGTTCGCCTTGTTTTAGGTATTGACCTGCCTCAGCATAAATATCGGTGACTACCCCTTCAGCAAGTACCGAAAGTTGCGCATGACGCTGCGCTTTTAATGACCCCGTAAGCGTCACTTTAGGAGCAAGTTGCTGCTGCTCAACTTGCTGGGTAACAACATTAACGGTCTCAGCCGCAGAGCTAAATGCACTAAAAAGCATCAAGCATACATACCAACAATACTTATAAATATTCAAAATAACTCCCTTTTCTATCCTATTAACACCGCATGAGTGCTTGGATAAAATTTCGATTAACGCCAACAAGTAACAACATGCATGAGCAACTTGATAAGAATGTGCCTAATATAAAGCAATCACTCCACCGTAAACAAGAATCATTTGCAAAATAGTCATTTTAACAGCAGAATTACGTGTAACAATAAACAAATCTAGATTTTGCGACTTTCAACGCCAGGAATTTTTATGAGGCAGCAAGCCCTTCACGATGCAAAAACGTTAGTATTCACAAAAAGTAGTGGGGTTATGTCGACCCTTTCTCATAACTTAAGAGGATACCCTTTTGGCTCCGTCGCCCCTTATATGTGCGACGAGCAAGGCCGTATTTACTTTTTTATTAGCAATATCGCCCAGCATACCAAAAACCTACAACATGATAGCCGCATGAGTTTAACGGTATTTGATGCCGCCGAGCAAGGCGATCAAAATGAGCATGGCCGTGTAACAATTGTGGGTGATGGCCGTTTAGTTGACACCGATAAAGCTGAATCGTTAATCGACAAATACATAGTCCTTTACCCAGAAGCACAAAGCTATCGTAACGCTCATGATTTTAATCTTTGGCAATTAGATGCAATACGCGTGCGTTATATCGGGGGCTTTGGAAAAATATTTTGGTTAGAACAAGATGAGTGGCTACAACCCTCTAAGCCGTGGGATGAAGAACAAGAACAACATATGATTGAGCATATGAACGGCGATCATCTAGATGCCATGAGCTTAATTTTAAAACAACACTGCAATGTAAATGACCCATCACCCATTATGAGCGGCCTATTACCACAGGGGTTTTACCTGCAAAGCCAACAACGTAACTATTACATTGCATTTAATGTGCTTTGTGACAGCCCAATGGCTGTGCGTAAGGCATTAGTTAAATTAACAAAAGCTGCCCGTGGAGAAAGTGAGTAGTTAGCTCAAAAGTCGGATTTATAAACGCTTAAGCTGTCGCTTTATCAAAAAAGTACCTTCGTTCAAAAATTAACGCAGGTACTTTAATGGCTAAATTAATCGCAGATAAATTAGCTTCTACGCCCGCTCATCTTTAGGTGAATCCATCACAACATGAGAGGTTATTGTACGCACTTGTGGTATTGACCCTAGCACATCCGCATGAAACGCTTTATAAGATTTAATATCTGCGGTTTCTATTCGTAATAAATACTCAAATGCACCGGTCACATTGTGACATTCTTTTACTTCATCAATAAACTCCAGCGCTTGCTCAAAAGTACGTTGTGATTTAGTAGAATGCTCATTTAAGCCCACACCAACATATGCAACAAACCCCAGCCCAAACGCATGATTATTTATCACTGCACGATACCCCGTGATCACACCTATTTTTTCTAATTCTTGCACACGGCGCAAACAAGCTGATGGCGATAAACCAACTCGCTCTGCAAGCTCAGCATTTGCAATTCGGCCATTGAGCTTTAGCTCTTGCAATATTCTGTCGTTTATTCGATCTTTTTTCATTTTAAATTGTCAAAAATAATTTTAGTTGCATTAATAAGCGCAAAAATTGCGAGGTAATAAACATATAATTGCATAAATACAAGCAACTAAGTGAGCATTAAATATGAATATTGAATTATTATCAGCATTGGCGCTATTTGCGCTTGTTTCTTCTGTCACGCCTGGGCCTAATAACTTAATGCTGATGAACTCTGGCGCTAACTTTGGTTTTAGGCGCACTTTGCCACACTTATTGGGCGTAACAATTGGCTTTGTGATAATGCTCGTGCTGGTTGGTTTAGGAGTAATGCAATTATTTGATGTTTTTCCGTTAAGTTATCAACTATTAAAAGTGCTTTGTATTGCTTATTTACTTTATCTTGCTTATAAAATTGCCAGTAATAAAACACCTGTTGGCGCTGAAAATGGCGATACTAAACCCTTTACCTTTGTCCAAGCGGCTTTATTTCAATGGGTAAACCCGAAAGCGTGGACCATGGCATTAAGCGCAGTGAGTGTATATGCGCCTTCTAAAGGCATCGGGGCGGTCGTGATTGTCGGTGTTATTTTTGGCTTGGTAAATTTGCCTTGTGTCAGCGCGTGGACATTACTTGGGCAAAAATTACAAATATGCCTAAACCGCCCTGAACGTCTACAAGCGTTCAATATTTTTATGGCGATACTGCTCGTCGCTTCTGTACTTTTTAGTATGCTCTAAATTTTTTAATTAAAGCGATCCCAATAACGACACACCGCGCCTTTTTATCAGTCCCATTATCGACACACTGTGACTTTACTCTGTGCAAAATAAAAATTAGTCAATTGATAATTAAAGGTTATTTTTATTGGCATTGAAACTGCTATATCTAGTTATGATCAGCATTTTTAAGTTACTTTAAATGGATATAATCCGAAAAAAACAAAAAGCAGCAAACAAGAAACCTTATATTATTGCTGGGATATGCTTAGTATTAGTGATGGTGATTTGGCAAATATCACGCTCAAATGTCAGTAATATAATTGCCACTAAAGACACCTTGTTAATCGATACCGTAAAACGGGGGCAATTTGAGGTGACCGTTCGTGGTATCGGAGTGCTTGTACCCAAAGATATTCGCTGGGTAGCCACCAATATCAGTGGTCGTGTTGAAGCTATTTATGCTAAAGCCGGTGCCAGCGTAAAAGTTGACGATATCTTAATGGTTTTAAGTAACCCGGAGCTTGAGCAACAACTTGAAGAAAGCCAGTGGGAATTAGAAGAAATGAAGGCGCAACTTCATGCTCAAAAAATTGCCCTTGAGTCACAAGTATTTGATCAAGAAGCTTTAGTGATCAATAGCCAATTAAATTATGAACGTGCCCTACTAACACTTAATGCGCAAGAATCTTTAATTGCACAAGATATCGTCGCGGTATCAAAAATAGCTCATGAAGAAGTAAAAATTGATGTAAACCAATTTAAGCAGCGTTGGCTACTAGAACAAAAGCGTTTACTAAAAAGCCGCGAAAACATGCAAGCACAAATAAAAGCATTTTCAGCGCGATCAAAACGCATGCAGCATATAGTCAGCAGAATGCAAAGCCAAGTGGACGGCTTAACGGTTAAAGCAACGATTGATAGTATTGTACAAGAAATGCCGCTGGAGCTTGGCCAACGTGTAAATGCAGGCACTAATCTAGCCCGCCTTGCCAAAAGTGGCGAATTTTTAGCTGAACTACGCGTTCCCGAAAAACAAGTCAGCCATGTTGCTCTAGGTCAACACGTCACCATCGACACCCGCGCAAATATCACAACAGGCATTGTCAAACGCATTGATCCTGCGGTGATCAATGGCTCTGTACAAGTCGATGTTGAATTAGTCGGTGACATTCCAAAAGAAGCACGCCCTGAACTGTCTGTTGACGGCATTATTGAAATAGCAAAACTCGATGATGTGTTATTTGTAAAACGTCCCATGTTTGCTAAAGCAAACAGCACAGGCACCATTTACGCATTAGATACAGCCAACGAATATGCCCAATCAACAACAGTCGAATTTGGACAAATGTCAGCAACCCATATTGAAATAAAACAAGGATTAGCGACAGGCAACAACATTGTCGTCTCAGATGTCTCCGCGTGGGATGGTCATCAACAAATAAAAATTAATTAGGAAGCACTATGAAAACGCACTCAAACCCTGTACTAGTCGAACTCAAACAACTGAAAAAAATTTTTGTTGCTGATGACATTGAAACCCATGCCTTAAATGACATAAACCTGTTGATTAACCAAGGTGAATACATTGCAATAACAGGCCCGTCAGGCTGTGGAAAATCTACGTTACTTTCTTTATTGGGTTTATTAGATAACCTTTCGCAAGGACATTATTTATTAGCTAATCACGACGTGTCAAACCTTGATCGTGATGAGCGCGCACATATTCGCAATGAAAAAATTGGTTTTATATTTCAGGCCTTTAACTTAATTAGTGATTTAACCGTTGCCGAAAATGTTGAGCTACCATTAACCTATCGTAAAGACATTAGCAAAGAGCAACGTAAAACCATGGTTGCTGATGCTTTAGCCAAAGTTGACATGGCTCACCGAGTTAATCACTTTCCTTCTCAGTTATCAGGTGGGCAGCAGCAACGCGTTGCCGTAGCCAGAGCGATAGCAGGCAACCCGTCGATTATTTTAGCCGATGAGCCCACTGGTAACCTTGATTCAAAAAATGCGCAAGCGGTGATGAACTTACTCGACCAACTTCACCAAGAAGGCGCGACTATTTGCATGGTTACTCATGATCCGCGTGGCGCGAGTCGTGCAAAACGCACAATTGAAATATTCGATGGCAAGATTGTTGCCGATCACGAAAACAATCAGCAGTCAGCTGCAATTACGGTATAAAAGGACAAAATGATGTCATTAGCTATCGAGTTAAAATATACCGCACGAATGTTACTAAAAAAGCCAATGTTTACTGCTTTAACCATCTTGATTGTCTCAATTGGCCTTGGTTTAACACTTTACGCCTATTCAATTTTAAATAATTTGGTGTTTAAACCCATGACCATGAATGGCGACACGCCACTTGTCGCCATTGAAGCTAAATATAATTATAACCATCAATACCGAATGCAAGCAGATCCTTTTCATTTACTGCAATTAGACCAACAACTAGGGTTATTTACAGATGTTGCCTATTATTATGAAGGAACGACTATTGCAGGAGGCGCAAAATCAACCAATAGTAAGCTCCAACAAGCAAAAAAATATAATGCAACTTACACCAGTTGGAATATTTTTGAAATTGCCGGTGTACAACCCATACTGGGGCGAGGGTTCGCACCTGAGGATTTTTATGACGGTGCGGAGTCTGTATTTATACTCAGTTACGAAATATGGCAACGAGACTTTAATAGCGACGCTAAAATAGTTGGCCAAACAGTATCACTTGATGCCATGCCCTCACGTGTAATTGGTGTTATGCCTGAAGGCTTTTCATTTCCACAATATGCACAAATATGGCAACCTTTGGGTCCTGATTACTTAAACCCAATTGAAGCAACCAGAAACAGCGCTTTTGGTATTGCTCGCCTAAAACCAGATGCCACATTCGCACAAGTCGAAGCCGGGGTTGCCTCTTTCAATACGCAAATTGAGCCTGAGTTAATGAAGGATTTTCGTTGGAGACTCAGCGATAACGGCGAATACCTAATTGCAAAACCCTACAAACACGCCAGTATTGTGCAGTATTACACTATTTTTGTTGCTTTGTTTGTTGTGGTATTTCTTATATTAGCGCTTGCCTGCATCAATGTAAGTAACTTACTCCTTGCACGTGTAAACGAACGTCTAAAAGAGGTCGCGATCCGTGTTGCTCTCGGTATTCCTAGAAAACGTTTAATTTTACAAATGCTGTGGGAAAGCGTCTTTATATGCTGTACTGGTGGACTGTTTGCATTGTTATTTGCCGCTTACGGATTAGAAGTCAGTAACGAAATACTTAACGCCAATTTTACTGTCGAAAATAAAAAGCCATTTTGGTGGGATCTATCACTTGAGCCAAGCGCTATAGTGCTATTAATCGTCTCAGTGGTGTTAATGATTGCAATCACTGGCCTGCTCCCTGCGATTCGCTCGTTATCAAATGATTTTAATGCAGTAATACGAGATGGCACACGAGGTGCTTTAAGTAAAAAAGCAGCTAAAGCTGGCAGAGTGTTAGTCATTTCTGAGATTTTACTGTCCTGTGTTGTATTAGTCATTGCCACTATTTTACTTGTCACAGGTTACTCTGCAGGCACCGCTGATTACGGTGTTGATACCGACAAGCGCCTTACAGCACAAGTACAACTGTCACCTGAAAAATACCCTGTAAGATACGATACTGAGTTTGAATACCAAGACCGTATAAATCGTTCTGATATGTACTATAAATTAAAGGAAACACTTGAAGCCATGCCAAGCATAGAAGCCGTCTCTTTCATGTCACAACTACCTGGTCGAGGGGAAGGCACCAGTTATTTTGAAATTGAAGGACGCGCCGCACAAGTTTGGAATGAAAACCCTTACAGTAATAATGAGCTCGTTGCCCATGATTCATGGCGAGCCATTGGCATGGAAATAATTCAAGGTCGTGCTTTTGATTACCGAGACCGAGAAGACGGTGCGCTTAGCATTATGATTAATCAAACCATCGCCAAGCAGTTTTTTCCAGAAAATGATGCCATTGGCCAGCGTGTAAGGCGTGTTAATGCAAGGGGCGCATCTGACGATTGGTATACAATTGTTGGCGTTGTATCTGATACCTTTCATGGTTCAACTATGCGATCCTCTAGTGCCTCTTATAACTCCTATCATTCAATGGATAACATTGGTCCATGGCGGCTATATGTCGCATTACATTATCAAGGCAATGAAGCAGCTATCAAGCAAGCCCTAATGGATGCTGTAAATACTGTTGACCCTGATCTTGGTATTTATCATATACAAAATTATGACGATCTAATTAATCAACCAATGTTACTGGTGCTGTCAGTGAGTAAAATATTTTTACTGTGCGGGGTAATCGCTGCATTTTTGGCAGCCAGTGGCATTTACGCAATGGCTGCAAATAGCATTACTCAGCGCACTCAAGAAATTGGTATTCGCAGAGCCCTAGGCTCACCTGATAATGACATTATTAGATTATTTATGAATCAAGCCATTAAGCAGTTAGCTATCGGCCTTGCAATCGGTGTTTGTCTGTCGCTATTATTAGTCAGTACCATGACTAATACATTAGTGATAAGTAACACCAGTTATGTATTAAGTCTAATTTGTGTCCCATTATTAATAACAGCAATGGTCTTATTAGCTACCTTTATACCCGCTAAAAAAGTGATCAAAATGGAGCCCAGTGACGCATTACATCACGATTAATGCTTAATATTTCTTTTATGCGAACAGCTCTAAATAAGTTGTTCGCTGTTAAAATGGTAAACTAATGACACCAAATACCCCATCGATACTCGTCGCTGATGACGATGCTAACGTACTCATCGCTTTAAAAATGCTACTTAAATCAGAAGGTTTTGAAGTAACCACCGTTGAAAAGCCGTTTGATGTATTACAGCTATTAAAACGAAAAGACTTTGCCTGTGTATTAATGGATTTAAATTATCACCGCGATACCACATCCGGACACGAAGGATTTGAGCTACTTACTGCAATTAGAGAGCTTGACGAACAAGTCCCAGTCATCGTTATGACCGGGTTTAGTAGCATTGATATTGCCGTTGCATCAATGCAATTAGGGGCTGTCGATTTCATACAGAAACCGTGGAAAAATAACGACCTAATTACCAAGGTTAACGCACAAATCAAACTCAGTACTTTAACCCGCCAAGGACAACGTTTAACCCAAGAAAACGCCTTACTTAAACAAGAATCACAACTACCAAAAAGCCAAATAATAAGCCAATCTTCTGCAATGCAGTCGATCATCAACCAGCTTGAACGCTTAGCTCTCAGTGATATGAATATTATTTTTACTGGCGAAAATGGTACAGGTAAAAGTATGCTCGCTAATTATTTACATCAATGTTCTGCCCGTGCCCAACAAGCATTTTTGTCCGTCAATATGGGGGCTATTAGCGAAAACTTATTTGAAAGTGAAATGTTTGGTCATATAAAAGGCGCCTTTACTGACTCCAAAGAAACCCGTATTGGCCGTTTTGAAATGGCTGATAACGGCACTATTTTCTTAGATGAAATAGCCAACATTCCATTATCGCAACAAGCAAAATTATTAAGGGTGCTTGAAGAGCGACAATTTGAAAAAGTGGGGAGCTCTAAAACCCAAAAAATTAATGTTCGCCTAGTCTCAGCAACCAACGCTGATTTACCTAGTTTGATTGAACAAGGACAATTTAGGCAAGATTTGCTATACCGACTCAATACTGCCGAAATACGCATTCCTGCACTGCGTGATCGCACTGCTGATATACTTCCTTTAGCCCATTATTTTCAAACACAGTTTTGTGAAAAATACCGCTTATCGTGCAAACCGTTTTCAAAAGGTGCCATTAAAGCATTGCATAGCTATCATTGGCCCGGCAATATCAGAGAATTAAGCCATATTATTGAACGCGCATTATTTTTAGCCCAGCACGATGAGATACAAGTCAGTGATTTAGGCCTAGCAACACAAGATAAGCCCGAAGCATTCGCGTTTGATGAAGCAACATTAGACGATATCGAATCACATGTAATTAAAAAGCGCCTTGCTTTGTTTGATAATAAAGCCCACGAAACAGCGCTATCTTTAGGTTTAAGTCGCAGCGCATACTACCGACGTTTAGATAAATATAAGTTACTATATGACGAAAATTAAACGCAAAATAGTAAAGAGCTACGAAGGCGATATTATACGTTTAGTGTTACTAGCAACTGCTTTACCAAGTGCTTTGTTATTTTATTTTGTCATATCAGCAGGTATATCAATTTACTTAAAAATACTGATTATACTTTTTGTAGTTATTGTTACCGGCTATAGCTGCTTCAGTATCTGGCAAAAAATAACTTACCAATTACGCACATCTATAAACATTATCGAATCCGTTATTTTTGGCGATGGCACGACGCGCCCTGTTAGTCGATACAAACAAGGTGCGCTTGCTGAGTTTAACCACACCCTTACAGGTTTATCGTCGGCGATTAGTACACACAAACAAGAGCTAAAAGAACAACAGCTACTATTAACAAAAATCATCAATCAAATCGATGTTGCCATTATTACCACTGATCATAATAACGCGATTGTTTTAATGAACCCCAGCGCTGAAAAGCTTTTTGCCTGTCGTTTTGAAGCCGTTATCGGTGGGCCAATTAATCAGTTAGGTTTGCAAGATGCGTTAAACGTGGATGGTCAAAAGGTGGTTGAATTTCAATTAAAGCAGCACCGTAAAAAAGTGTATCTGCACGTTGATAAGTATTTAGTTAATACCCAAACACATAATTTGATATTTATCACGGATATTCAGCAACTGCTGCGCGAAGAAGAGCGAATTGCATGGCAACGCTTAGTGAGAGTATTAAGCCATGAAATTAATAATTCATTAGCGCCGATAGCCTCAATAAGCGAGTCTTTAGCAAAGCTCACGAGGGCCGATTTAACCCAAGCAGACAATAAAGCAGATTTACATCAAGGCTTATGCGTTATTTCAGAGCGCGCGCATTCGCTCAATACATTTATTAAAAGCTATCAGCAATTATCTACCCTTCCGCCACCAGTAAAGTCTCTTATGTCTGTCGCTGATTTTATCCACAGCACCACGGCCCTTTACCCGCAAATAAACTGGCAGTTACCTAAAAGCCCAGACATCTCCTTTTTTGTTGACTGCCAACAATTACAACAAGCGTTGGTAAACTTGATCACTAATGCAATTGAAGCTTCAAACACAAACCAATCAGCCAGCAATAAAGAACCGATTAGCTTAACGTTGCAATGGAAAATTAGTGAGGGAAAGCTATTAATACAACTACTGGATTCAGGCGTTGGAATAGCGAATATTGATAACTTATTTGTGCCATTTTACACCACTAAAACCCAAGGTAGTGGTATAGGGTTAGTACTCAGTCGGCAAATAGCCATGAACCATGATGGCGATCTACACATAGAAAATCGTGATACTCAGCGCGGCGTACAAGCCACGATTGTTCTACCTACACGTTAATATAATTATCTTGTGAAGTTTGCAGATTTTACAAATGCCTGCAAACTTTTCATAAAAAAATTATATAAAAACAATCACAGTGATAAGTTAAAGTTCCAACCAATTGTATTTAAATAGATTTAATTTAAACTCACCCTCGGCATGACCATTGCTTCATATCCTATAGATTATTTAAAGCATCAATTTATTTAAGCAGGAGAAATTATGAGTAATAGTAAAGTTGCTGAATTTACAGCTCCCGGTATGACTAGCGAATCTGCAACACGCACCATTGATCTACTCGATAACCGCATGGTGGCCCTGATTGATTTACAACTGACTTTAAAGCATATTCATTGGAACGTAGTAGGTCCTAACTTTATTGGCGTACATGAAATGCTTGATCCGCAAGTGGAGGTAGTTCGAGAAATGACCGACACCATCGCTGAGCGAATTGCCACGCTAGGTGGTGTGCCAATCGGTACTCCTAAATCCATTGTTGATCGCCGCTCATGGGAAGATTATTCAATTGGCAAAGGCTTGGTAAAAGATCACCTAGTAGCACTTGATAAAGTATATAACGGCATTAATGGTGATCACCGCAAAGCTCTTGAAAAGTTATCTGAATTAGATCCTGTGTCTGAAGACATGATCATCGCACAACTTGCTGACCTTGAGCAGTTTCAATGGTTTGTTCGTGCGCACTTAGAGTCGTCAACTGGGGAACTAAAAACCAAATAACCCCCATAATACCCAGACAACCCTGCCCGTAGTGCAGGGTTTTTGTCGCTATTTTTTACCTACGCGCTCAGCTTCTTTATAAAAATAATAATCGTCTTCGCAGTCATATTTATCATAGTCTCGATGACTTATAGTAAACGTTTTAGGGTCAGCTCCAAGTACTTTTTTCTCGTGCCAATACACGGCATCAGCATCTTTTAGCAGCTTATCTCGATTAACAACTTCCATGCTATCAAGATCTACCCTATGTATTTTATGGTGACCAAAATACACTGTTTTTCCGTCACAGCCATACATAGCAAACCGCTCTAATAGCGCAAACTCCTGTACATCAACAGATTCCAATTGCGTGCCTTGATAGTAAACCGCATCAGTCGTTTTTAAAAAATCATTGTTGCTTAGCTCTACTCGCTCGTCGCTATAAGGACCAATAAGCTGTTGTTTAAAATATAGATGATTTTTATCGCTGGAGTAATTTCCGGATGGAGATAATAATGTAAAATGTTCAGGCACTACTTTTTCTAGTGGTTTAGCTAAGTAAAAAACCTGCTGTGAGTCACACCCAAATGCAAAATTACTTAATAGCTCAAACTCATTAGCTTTGGCATTGGGTAATTCCTCAGCCCCTAAATACACTTTACTATCAATAATAAAGTAATCGTCGTCGAGCACTTTTAGTGTATTAATATCTTTGTATGGCACGCATTCAAGCCATGTTGTTGTATTAAAAGAACCATCAATATCCTGCTCATATTTGCCTTGATGCCAATATAAGTGGTTATCGTCGTATATGTAGCGCTCATCAAATGCTTTTACTCCAACGCCACTGACAGCCGTTCTATTAAACGTATCATCGCATTTAATAAACACGCTATGTTGATCTTTCACTATAGACTCAGTTAAATGTGAAAACGTGTCGTAACCGATATTCTGGCGTACAAAGTTATAATAATGGTGGTTGCAGTCTTTTGCCCAAAAATCATTCATTAAGATAAATGTGGCAGGATCTGCACCACCTAGAATGATGAACTGTTGTTCTGGTCTTAATTGACTCGCCATGGCAAAAGACACGCTGCGCTTATGAATAAAAACATGGTATTTATCGCGAATAACATCGTGCTCTATAATTTCAAAGCTATCGTAATCCACTTGACCTGAAATAACATGGCAACCGTAATAAAGCTGATACTTATCTTTTGCAAAGTTACGCGCGATGACTTCAAATGAATCAATATCAGCGCCTTCAACTAAGCTATTACCGAGTGAAAACCAGTTTCCCATTGGAGAAAAACGGATCTGCTTTTTATTGACCGAGTAATAATATGAATCCGAGCGTTCACTATCAACAGGCCCTGAAAAAACCATTGAAGGGCTTACTAAAAAATTAAACAACGTACTCTTATTTTTAAGCGTAGGAAATAGTGAGTTCAAAAGTTGTAGCACGGCAAAAAAAGCAAACAATACAAAAATACAGGTCCAAAAATCCATTTTAATATCTCTATCCATAGGGGAGTAAGCATCTTAACTCAAATTATATTTAAGCTAAACTTTCGTCAGCCAATCAATCATTTCCTGCTTACATAAAAAAGGTTATTTTATATAACCTAAGTTATAGCTATTAAGTAAAAAACAGACTCTGCGCTATACTGATTAGATTAAATTTACTATCAAAGTATAAAAAGGAAGCTATTCTGATCTCTCGTTTATATGATTTTATGCCCGGCTTAAATACGTTACTTCACTATGAACGAAAATGGTTTGCTGATGATGTAAGAGCTGCACTCTCTGTCGCAGCGGTGGCATTACCAGTTGCGATTGCCTATGCACAACTCACCGGTGTTAACGCTGCGGTAGGTTTATACTCTTGTATTTTACCGATGATCCTTTACGCATTATTTGGCACTTCAAGACAGCTCATCGTCGGACCTGACGCAGCAACTTGCGCTGTTATTGCAGCAGTCGTTACACCACTGGCAGCTGGTGATAGTTTCAAGCATTGGCAACTTGTTGTCACCATGACTGCAATGACCGGCTTTTGGTGCTTTATTGCAAGCCGCTTTAAGTTGGGAGTATTAGCTGACTTTTTATCTAAGCCGATTCTTATGGGTTTATTAAATGGTGTCGCGATTACTATTATTGTTGGTCAATTTTCAAAAATACTTGGCTTCACTTTTGATGAAAAGTATTTATTGGAGCGTTTAGCCGCAATACCAACATACTTATCCCATACTCATATTCCAACTCTTTTAATGACCTTCTTTACAATTGCTGTTTATTTTACAATGAAACGCCTAAAGCCCACCTGGCCTGCATCTATGTTCGCCATAGCATTTGGCGCAATACTCGTATGGCTGTTTAATTTAAAACAGTTTGATATAAACACTATTGGTACTGTTACAGGTGGATTACCGGTATTTCACCTCCCGGTATATGATTTTGGGATTATTCGTGAGCTGGTGGTGCCTGCACTTAATTTAGCTATTGTTAGCTTTGTAAGTATGATGCTTACTGCGCGCAGTTTTGCCGCAAAAAATGGTTACGACATAGATGCTGATAAAGAATTTAGAGCACTGGGTATTGCTAATATTGGCTCAGCTTTATCACAAGGCTTTGCTGTCAGTGGCGCAGACTCACGCACTGCTGTTAACGACGACTCTGGCGGTAAAACACAGTTAGTGTCAATCATTGCAGCTGGCATAATCGCTATCATTGCACTGTTTTTAACAGCCCCCCTTGAGTTTATTCCCAGCGCAGCTTTAGGTGTGGTGCTTATTATTGCCTCTATTCATTTATTAGATTTAAAAGCTGTATGGCAATTAAAACGCAAAGACAAACACGCATTTTACCTTGCCTTAGCAACCTTGTTCGCCGTGCTCTTTATTGGTGTAATACCGGGGATCACACTTGCTGTACTATTAGGTTTATTTCAATTTATTCGAACTGTAATGCGCCCAACAGACAATGTGCTCGGCGTTGATGTAAAAGGCGTAGTAAGAAGTTTAGACACCACAGATAAAGCAAAAGCCGTACAAGGTGTATTTATTTATCGGTTTAATTCTCCTCTAACCTACTTTAATGCAGGCTATTTTAAACGCAGGCTTCTTGAGCAATACGCACGACAAAAAGACGACACACAGACACAATGCGTGATTATTGATGCTGTGCCCTGTTTTACGC
This sequence comes from Pseudoalteromonas sp. Ld20, assembly GCF_045064175.1. NCBI lineage: Bacteria > Pseudomonadati > Pseudomonadota > Gammaproteobacteria > Alteromonadales > Pseudoalteromonadaceae > Pseudoalteromonas > Pseudoalteromonas sp. Ld20. The sequence continues at coordinate 32,791 of NZ_JBISHB010000033.1, read as the reverse complement.
ACTTAGATTTAAGTGTCATGGCAATGCTAGCCGATTTAGATGTGATTTTTAAAAAGCGCGATATTCGTTTAGAGCTTGCAGGCAGAAAGCGCCAGCTACTTACGTGGTTTGAAATCGCAGGCATGACAACTGGCAAAGAAGGGATCTACATCCACTCAGACCTATATGTTGCCCTGCGAAAAAACAGCGTCAGTCAGCCTATTAAACAAGTCGACTTATTTGGAGAAAATCAAATAGCGCCTTAGTAATAATAAAAACACACTGCTTAATGGATGAAAAATACTCATCCCATTAAACTCAACAATAAAATTATTTGAGTGGTGGGTATAGCGCTATATCAACATTAAATAATAGTTTTTGCCAACGGTGGCCTTTTATCTTTATTGAGTAAAACAAACCAATCAAGTCAACACCTTAAATTGTATGATTTTCATTCGGCTATATGAAAACTATTCAATATTAAAGCCAAACTCACAGTGCTAAGTTTTTATTACCCAACAGGGTAAACAATCAATAGGAAATAATAATGAAGAGATTTATAACATTGAGCCTCGCTTTTGCAGTGACACTAGTTACTACAACTAGCTTTGATAGTGAAGCCGCGAATAAATATACAACGTGTAAATATCAAAAAGTTGCCGGTGCCCCTCACGAGCCAAATACAAGAACCAAATATTTTTCAGGTCATGTTCAATGCCCTGCAAACTTAACAACAGGCGAGGGTTATCATAGATTAGTATCACAAGTGCATAACAACTAAACTTAATTCTTGAATTCAAAAAAGATAATATATTGATTATAAAATAAAAGGTCAGATATTAGCCTGACCTTTTATTTATTTGGAAGTATGCTCTACTTTAATCTTTCCATAAGATAAACATAGCTTAAACTACTCACCATCGCGCTTTGCTCATTATTAGCAGCGCCAGCATGACCACCTTCCATATTTTCAAAGTAAAGAACTTCAAGACCCATGCCTTGCATTTTTGCTACCATTTTACGTGCATGTGCAGGGTGTACACGGTCATCACGTGTAGAAGTAGTAAAAAACACTTTTGGATAGTCTGTTTCCTTTTTCAAATTATGGTAAGGCGAATACGTTTTAATATAATTCCATTCACTTGCAACATCAGGGTTTCCGTACTCCCCCATCCAACTAGCACCAGCTAATAACTTATTGAAACGTTTCATATCAAGTAATGGGACTTGGCAAATAACCGCATTATATAAATCAGGTCGACGTGTAAATGCAGCCCCAACTAATAAACCACCGTTGCTACCACCTTGAATTCCTAAGTGTTTTGGTGACGTTATTTTTCGAGCAATCAAATCCTCTGCAATAGCTTCAAAATCTTCAAAAGCTTTATGACGATTCTCTTTTTGTGCACTTTGGTGCCAGCTTGGTCCATACTCTCCGCCACCGCGAATATTCGACAATACATATACACCATCATTAGCCAACCAGTTCTTTCCTAAACTTGCTGAATAATAAGGCTGCATTGATACCTCAAAACCGCCATAGCCGTATAACAAGGTAGGATTTTTACCATCGAGCTTTAGATTTTTGCTATGAACAATAAAGTAAGGAACTTTAGTACCATCTTTTGACGTTGCAAAATGTTGTTTCGATTCATACTTACTTGCATCAAAGTGAGACTTTGCACTTTTTATTACTTTCGGACTGAGGCTTTTACCATCAACTAAATACAAACTTGAAGGTGTTAAAAAGTCAGTGTAGTTTACGAAGAAATCATCTTTATCTGGATCTGTATTGAAGACCGAGATACTTCCCGTCGTAGGAAAATCGACTTGCTCTATTTTCCATTCATCATTTTTAGCTGGGGTATAATGATAGAGTTTGTTTTTTACATCTTCCATTACAGTGACTAAAATAGCTGACTTTGTAAAACGAAGGCTTTCAATTGAAACGCGCTCAGTAGGTTTAATAAAACTGATAAACTCAGCTTTGTCGGCAATTAAAGAGTTGACGTCAGTATAAATAACCTCCGCTTGCACAAATTTTTTCCATGGCGATTTTAGCTGTACAAACACTTTATCGTTATTTAATCCGACTACAGACGCATCATTAGGAAGATTAAGCTTAACGAGTTTATCTTTTGCTAAAACATACATGTCACGCGTATAAAAACTTGTACCATCATAAATCAAATGATGCGTTTTATCGCCGTCATAAGCCGTATATCCCCCTGCTGATACAGAACTTTTACTCGCAGTAAATACTGTTTTTGCGGACTCTAATTTGGTGCCTCGCTTCCACAACTTTACTACCCCTGGATAACCAGAGTCAGTCATTGAACCTTCGCCAAAATTAGTACCAACAAATACTGTATTTTCGTCATACCAAGAAATAGATGATTTTGCTTCTGGTAAACTAAAACCATCTTTAACAAATGACTTAGTGCTAATATCAAACTCTCTTACAACGGTTGCATCCGCACCGCCACGAGATAATGATAATAAACAGCGCTGATAGCGAGGGTAATGGCAATTCATACCTTTATATACCCAGTTTTCATTTTCTTGCTCAGCTAATTCATCTAGATTTAAAACCGTTTCCCACTTTGGTGAATCTTTTTGATATTCAGCAAATGTAGTACGGCGATAAACACCACGAACATGTGTTTCATCACGCCAAAAATTATAATAATAACCCGCACGTTCTGCGGCATATGGTATCCGCTCTTTGTCATTTAAAATCGCTAACGTATTATCAAATGTTGCTTGATAGCTTTTCTGGGATTTAAGGTGCGTTAAAGATTCATCGTTTTGTTTTTTAACCCAGTCAAGAGCTTGTTTACTTTCAACCTCTTCAAGCCATAGAAAAGGGTCTTCTGTGGCAAAAGTATTCGTTATTATTAACGAAGAAGCGATCAGTGCAGTACGCAATATATTTTTTCTTTTCACGTCATTTCCTTCTGATTAAAAAACCACTTTATAGCAACCAGTACCTGCAATCAACACAATTGCGAATGCCAAATATCATACTTTGGCCTATACACCCAAGTCACCTCAAAATGCGAACATCGGTGGCATTAGGAACATAAAACAACTATTTCGAAATCGCTTAGCTGTAAAAATTACACAGCAAGGGATAATATAATTACTTTAATAATCACATATCATAGGCTCTGCCTTGTCTAAAAACCTAACATGCTGCTGCAAACTCAACCTCGAAAGATAAACAGGCCCTACGCTTTTTTCACAAACTTAGCCGTTATCATCATTTCGCCTACCCCATCGACCTTACAATCGAGCTGATGGTCTTTCGTATCTTTAATCCAACGGATCACCGCTTTGGTGCCAATTTTAATAACGAGCGAGCTGGCTTTAATTTTTAGATCTTTAACCACAGTTACTTTATCGCCCTCGGCTAATAAAGTGCCATTGGCATCTTTAACGTTAACTGCATCTTCTAAGGCATCACTGACAGGATCCCATTCATGTGAACACTCAGGGCAAATCAATAAAGTGTGATCTTGGTATACATATTCAGATTGGCATTTTGGGCAAAGGGGTAAAGACATAAGTAAGCACGCGTAAATAAATTTTCAATTATAATAATCACTCACACTGAATTTGTCTATTTGTAGACATTACGTGCAAAACTCTTGGAAAACACTTTTGCTTACTCACCACTTACTTAGCTTTTTACCTGGGAAAAATGGCATATCCACCTTTTGAATAGGCTGTTAGCGTTGAAAATAGCCATTGTAGAGAGGTTTATTATCCAGAGTTTTGGTTAATTACAATACAACCCTAAGTAGCTTTTATTGCGTCGTAAAAGCCTTACATGTACCCTTACCTGACTTTTAGAATAAGTAACTATTATGTATAAGCGTAAACTTTTTTATTTTGGCCTAACAACCGCCTTCTTTTTATTTTTGGCCCTGCTTAGCACCGCAATATCGTCGCATTTAACACGTGAAAATTTATTACAAAGTAATATAGCGCACTCATTACTTGTAGAGCATGAAAAGCTATCAAGTATTTCATACCGACTTTTTAAACAACTGACCGATGAAATAATTTTTGGCCAAAATGCCAACCAAGCTTACGTACGTAAAAAACAAAATTTAATTCAGCAGTCACTCAATCAAATTAAAAAGCTCGAAATTGAACAACGAAAAGCACTTGGTATATCTTTTACCAAAGGAAGCATCGAAGATACAGATGAGCTTGTACGGATGATTGATGAAATCACCATTGAATTTAGAGCGGTTGTGAGCAGCGGAAATAAAGCACCGTTAAATCAACAGGCACAACTAAAGCGCTTATTAGAAGTAACCATTGATGATCAGTTTAGAGAGGCTATCAATTCAGCCGTGGCTCGCCAAACCCGTGTTGTTACAGCAATTAATGCCAAAATGGATATGCTCAACACCACTATATTATGGTTTGCTATTGGCCTAGGCGCTCTTTCTATTCCACTAATATTATATGGCTGCTATTGGCTTTTTAACCAGCTTTATCAACCTCTTATACTAATTGCTAACGCAACAAATTCTATTGCGCTGGGCCACTACCAAAAACCTATATCTGTAAAACTAGATGATGAGTTTGAAGAACTGGCCACCTCGATAAATCAACTCGCTCTGCGCCTTCAAGAGCATGAAAACAATGCAATACAATCTAGAAAACAATTAGAACAAGAAGTAAAACAACGTACCAGTGAACTCACTGAAGCCAACCTTTTATTAACTAAAATTGACTCAAGGCGTCGTCAATTTATTGCCGATGTTTCACATGAATTACGCACACCATTAACGATAATCAGAGGTGAAGCACAAGTAACACTGAGAATGCAGTCTGTATCGGTTGATGACTTTAACCAAACACTAACCTCAATACTCGGACAAGCCGTGGGTCTAAGCCGTTTAGTTGACGACCTACTACTGTTAACACGCGCAGAGATGAACCAAATAGGCTTAGAGGTTTTACCAACCCAAATAATGCCATTAATAAGAACTGAAGTTGCTAAATGGCAAAAACTGAACCTAAGTCGCAGCATTGCATGCGTAACTCACTCAGATCTAGACGATTTAGTCGTAACAATAGACACCCAAAGAATACAGCAAGTGCTAGCAATTTTATTCGACAACGCCATTAAATACTCAAAATCAGATCAACCCATCGACATCAGTCTACATAAAACAGAGTCACTTATTACGATTACCATAAAAGATCATGGTGAAGGGATCTCTGCTGCTGAAGTTGATAATATTTTTGAACGTTTTGTGCGCTTTAGTAAACACAGTGAAGGCTTAGGTTTAGGGCTACCAATCGCAAAAGCCATTATTGAAGCTCACGATGGCAGCATTAGCGTTATATCTACCCAAGGACAGGGATCTGTATTTTCAATCTCTTTACCTTTAGGACATGTATGATGAATATATTACTCGCAGACGATGAATTACCTCTATTAAATTTTTTATCGCGAGGTTTACGGGCTGAAGGCTATGAATGTACAAACCTAAATGAACTACACGAAGTGCTCCCGTTTATTAAAAAGCACTCCCCTCAACTAGTGATCCTCGATAGGCTATTTGGTTCACAAGATAGTTTATCAATACTCGAAGCTATAAAAGCCTTACCAACCCCCCCCATGATTTTGATGTTAACTGCACTGGATGAAGTATCTGAACGCGTTAAAGGACTCGAAATGGGCGCTGATGACTACCTATGTAAACCTTTTGATTTTGATGAGCTATTAGCCCGTGTACTCGCATTAAAACGACGCATGAATACATCGCAACAGCATAATCAAACAACACAAAACATCGGTTCACTCGCTTTACTGATCCAACAACGTATAGCGTTACTCAATGATAAAGAGTTACCGCTGACAAAAATTGAGTTTGAGTTATTGCTTTATTTTGTTGAAAATCAAGACAAAGTACTATCTCGAGAGCGAATATTGAGCCGTGTATGGCAAACCTATAATGAGCCAAATACTAATATTGTTGATGTTTATGTTAGTAAATTAAGAAAGAAAATAGAAAGCGAACCTGATTTAACTATCCAAACATTGCGCGGAAATGGTTATAGAATGAGTCTAAAATAGCGCGAGCGGGTCACTCGCGCTTTAATTATATTAAAGTGAAATAGGCGATAACAACTTAGGGTTTTGCACTAAGTTTCGCACAGCGTGGGCATGATCTTCTTTAAATACATTATCATTACACCACTTACCAACACTGTTAATATCAACCATTGCAACATTAGGTCGGACGCTCCAGCTCACCTGTAACGGTGACGCTTTTTCATTATATGATGGGCCAGTAGTCGATCCTAGGTATTCAACAGGCACCCCCATATTAGTTGGTATATTAGGCGCTTGGTAATAGCCATTTACTTTTTCAACATCAGTAAGTTGTGAAAAGTTAAGCGCATTTTTATCATTCGCTAAAACAATCACCTGCCCTTCAACTCTCAAGCCCGGATTCATCGTACTTTCAGCTAAACACGCGCCTAATGTTGGCCCTGGTGTAACTTGTGCTGATGAATAAACAAAGTGCACTTCTAGCGTATCACCTACGTTTAATGAATCCCCCTTTGCAGAACAAATATTACTATTAACGGGTTTTAACTGGGCTGCTGATAATTTACCATCATAGATATAACCGGTGTGATGACCTTTCCCATCACCGTTGCCTGCAAAAGAGGTGAACTCGCCACCTTTATGCTCTGCATTTTTATGAAAATGAATATTACATAAATTAAGATAGCTACGGCTAGGCGCAGTACCAAAGCTACGTAAATTAGTTCCGTAACCTTGATCTATATCACGTGGTGATTGTGGCCCAAAGCCTTTGCCATTCGTGTTTTTTTCAAGTGCTACGCGCTGCTCTGCAATCACACTATCACTCACTGTTTTTGCACCAGCCATAGCACTCGTTAAAGTAAATGCCGACAAGCTAATAATACATGCACATTTTGCAATCATTGTTTTTTTCATTTTTTTCACTTTCATTTATGCCTTTTGTTAAAGTTCATAAACTCATGTTATTGAAAGTATCTAAAAAAAACTTATAGGGAACATTAAAATTAGATTAAAACTAAGAGAGTAATCGCACCAACATCGCAGCGATTAATAATTGAAAATGAAATGGTAACCTGACTTGATATTCAAGCTACCTGAAAAAACAGTTCGGCCCATTAATGTGATTTTTTAGGCCCTCGGCGAACCAAATCTTTCCCATTTTCAAATACATCCTGTGTTACCCAGCGACCTAATAACAACTTATGCTGATCATCAAGCACAGCGACAAACGGGCGACCATTTGTATTATTAGTGGCCAATGCCACACCTGTTACATTTTTTAAACCCAAGCCGCCGTTATCAATTAAAAATAAAAAAGCTTCAAGTTCGTCAAGTGTATCTATTACATCATTATCGTTAATCATGTTCATTGCTCATTACTTATTAATGGACATAGAATAACAGTTATGGGAAAGAGGATAAATAATAACAAGCTTTAACGCCTGCAAAGAAGAGCATTAATTAATCAAAAAAGACTTCTGAATAATCAATTTTTAAATTAATTATACAAATTTACCCATATACTATATCGACTAGCAGAACTGTCATAATTTTCAATTAAAGGTCCAAAATTTCACCTGAAAATTATTAATACAAAATAACTTGATCAGCGTAATCAACTAGAGGATGTTTGAAGGGTAATAGCAAAATAAATAGGGTAAAACATGTCTAAACTAAATAGTGCGCTGTTCATTGATTTCGATAATATATTCATTTGCGCTAGCTATGAAGAGATCGGACATTTGTTTATTGATAAAATATCCTCATGGCTCAAAGAGCTCAGTCAAACCCGACATTTTAATGTTAAACAAGTCTACATGAACCCTATCTCATTCTCTCAATATCGACAGCCATTTTTAGAGCATGGATTTAAAGTAATCGACTGCCCACCCGTTACGACTCTTGGTAAAACAGCAACGGATCAAGAAATAGCGGTCGATGCAACTATGTGCTTGATAACGCAGCCTCATATAGAGGAATACTTTATCATGAGTGCCGATGCCGATTTCACACCGGTTTTACGTAATGCCCGTGCACTTGGTAAACAAACCGGTATCAGCTTTGCAGGAAAAGCTAGTAAGTGCTACCTATCAGTTGCAGACTCCGTTTATAAACTCAATGAGCTTATTGGCTATACACAAAATGATCTACATTTAGAGCTAACACACACTCCACCGCTTCCCAAATCAGTAAAGCATAAATTAGAAAGTAAGTTAGTGTCCTACTTAGCAACAATTAAAAAACCGATTTACATCGGTAATATTACAACTAATGGTGCACTAGAGGATATCGAAATTCCAAAACATCGCTGGGGGTTTAAAAATTTTACGCAGTTGCTCAAACACCTTAATTTGCACCCTTATAAATCTGATTCCTCCTATCTATATGACCCTGCTTATCATGCTATAAAAGGTAACTATCCAGATGCGCAAATTATTACGCTAACACCATCTAATAAATTAAATAATACAACCAAACTAGTCTTGTGTGACACTGATAAATCCAATATAGCTGATTGGTTAAACACTCAGATTACACTAACGAATAAGCCTATTCATGTATCTAATTGCATACATAACACCCCATTATCTGAGTTTATTGCAGCAAGAAAACAATATGGCTTTAAGACAATATCTTTGCTTATTGCTAGCTTGAAACTAGATGAATTATGCTATCATAGCGGTTATATTTTTCATCCCAAAAAACATCTCATCACGGGTGCTCACCCCAACTGTGTGATTATTAATTTGCCTCATGATGAGACATCAAATTCACAAGCTTTAAATGAGCAACCTGTGACTTCGTTAAACGATAAATTACAAAAAGTACTTGATAGATTAGAAATTCCTTTATTTAATAATAACGTGTTTACGCGCATTTTTTCTGTTTTGTCTAAAGGTATTGCGTTAAGCCTTTATTGCCCAAAAGCACTGTCAAATTTTGTCACTGAGGAAGTCGTTAAGTCAGGTAATACTGTAAAAACGAAACACATTGAAAATATCATTACCCACTTGCAGAATTCGGGTCATTATTTTTCTGATAATGACTGTACTAAAACACTCACAAATGCGTTTTTAAAATATTTACGCGAACAGTGCCAAGCTTTAAATATTCCACTCACCATCAAAGAGCAAGTACAAGTAAAAAGCTTTTTTATAGCGGATAAGCTGTAATTAAAGAGGTAAATACAGGCGTATAAAAAGACGAACTTATTTTCAAAAAAACGATATGGCTGTTCTATCTTTCATTTCAGTTGCAAAAATAACAAAGGCCACGAGAACGGCCTTTGTTATTTTTATTTTTATTTTTATTTTTATATTAGTCTAGCTGTGCACTCATAAATAAATACACATAATTACTAAACTCAGGTTTAGTTATATGCCCACCTTCAGCTATCGTATCTAATAATTTTGCATAGCTTTGAGCATCAGTCGCATTGCCACCATAACCATATAGCAATAAAGTTAACTCTTCCAACACCACTTGGTCTACAGGTTCAGGAAAAACACTGCCAAAAGACAAGTTAGGGATTTGCCCTGAAACACCGCCACTGATATCCCAATCAAATCGAGTTTCAGCGGCATCACTCACCAAAAAGCTATAGCCCCAGCGCGCTCTAGCAAACCTCTCATCGACATTACTAAAATCAAAGTTTAACTGCGAATCGTTTGCAAACTGCATTAAATCGAAGCCCAACCCCGATGATATCTCTGGTAAATCTGTAGGTATATAACTGCCATCAGCATTGACACTGCTTCGAGCGTAGCTGTTGAAGCTCACTTCTACATTATTCGCATTACTTTTTTGTGAGTTAACTTGAACATAAAAGTTATGCTCAGTAACTGTTGGGAATACGAATAAAGAATCATCACCACTAAAAGATACGAACTGTACAAACTGATATTTACTCGCCTCTTCGATATAACCTCTTGTGCTAGAATAGCCATTTTCTTGAGTTTGCTGTACGGCCACTTCTACGCCTTCATGGCTAAAATCAGCTTCGGTCAATTTGATAACTTTGGAATCTTGAGGTATTGCTATTACGGCTGCTTTAGCTTCAACAGCAGATTCAGTAATTGCCGTTAAATAGAGTTTTTCTTCACCTGGGCAAATATATACTGTATCTGTAAGCTCATTCCCTGCTTTGTATACTTTATAGTAAGCTGCAATATCACCTAGGTTTATTGTATCCACCCTATATTCCTCACAACCACAATTTTGATTGTAGTTTTCGAAATAAAACTTACCTAGGTTGTTTCTATTTTCAATATCAAGCTCTGTTAATATCTGTGTGTATTCTTCTTGCTGATAGTCCGTCACATCACCTAATACTGAAAGATGCTTAGTGCCAGTGGGTAATTCACCAGAAAATAGGCCTTGTTCATCCGTTTTTGCTGAACCTATTGAGTTACCATCTTGATTATGAAAAACGATGTCAGCTTGGTAAGGCGTATCAATCTCGCATTGATAAGAAAGCGCTTGTAGTGAAATAGTCTGTGCTTGATTAGAATTCCCACCATTAGAACCAGGTGTTGTAGGGGTCGTATTATCACTATTAGATGATGACCCGCCACATGCTGTTAATGCTACTGTAAGTGCAGCCACAAGCGGCGTAAGTATATATTTATTCATTATTAATCCATTCAGTTTTTATGCTATTTTTATTATCTCAGCTAAGAGCGTGCTATAACAGGTTGAAAGTTAAAGAATTGCAATAAATTGTAAACAAAAGCGAAAATAAAGTTACTCAAAAACTTACCCATTACTGACATTAACCTATACGCAGCATAATACGCCTTCACTTAATTATTAGATCAGTCAAAAAGCAATCTGTGCATATTATTTTCATCGCAGCTCGTTTGATTAACCCCACCAACCCCACCATTAAGCACCAATAGCTTTTTAGCTTTAGCTACTTAAAACTTTACCTTTTACACACCAACCTATTCCTTCTTGATTTATGATAGTTTTCTAACGGAGCTCATTACTAAATTTGCCTAAGCTAGTACAAAGGTATACCAACTCTGCATATGCTCACTTCCCATCTTGGCTTGTATTAACCGGCACTCAGCGATTTTATTTGCACCAGCAACGCATTAATAAGATAGTAAGTCTAATAAATAGCGCTAACCGCATAGGACCTCCATGATCAAACAACTATTAGCCACTAGCTTAATGCTATCTTCTTTTTCTACCTTGAGCGCTAACTTAACAGTTGAAGAGTTACGCCTTGAAAAAGCCGCAACAGCAATGCCACAGGTTTTAGCTGCATTTTCTGATGATTTAACGCAATTTGAACACAGCTGGAAAAGCCTAAAAAACTTCAAGCAAGCAACAGACTTAATACATGATTACTCAAGCCAACTTTGGCAAGACGCTAAAACCCGTATTGTAACCAGTAAAAGTTACGATGATCGCGAACTATACTGGGCTCGCTTACTTTCGAGCAAAGTAATTCGCACCACAAAAACTGAATTCCCCTTAACTCCAGCACAGCAGAGTACCCTGTTAACTATGTTAGAAAACGGCAGCCGTGGTCGCACCGATCTTGCCTACTCTAAAAGCACCGCAAAGAAGATTTTACTGACTGGTTTTGACCCATTCTTACTTGATCGAAACATCAACCAAAGTAATCCATCTGGCGTAGCCGCATTATTATTAGACGGACAAGTGATCACTTATAAAGGCATTAGCGCAGAAATAAATACCGTGATGGTGCCTGTGCGCTACGAAGATTTTGATCAAGGCATTATTGAAGCCCTACTTGCACCTTACTACGCACTAAATAATGTCGATATGATAGTAACTGTAAGTATGGGGGGTAAAGACTTTGACCTTGAGCGCTTTCCGGGCAAACGCCGCAGCGTCACCGCTCCAGACAACGCCAATATTGTTTATGGTGGCACAGCAACAGCCCCTAAAATACCAAGCTTAAACGAGCGCCCGCTACCGGGTAACGAATTTGTAGAATTCAGCCTACCCGTTACACAAATACAACAAGCTAAAGGGCCATTTACCATAAATGATAACCACAAAGTCATTACACTTGAAAAAGCATTTGAACCCAACAGTTTGAATAAACTAAAAAATGCCATTGCAGTAAAAGGCGGTGGTGGTGGCTACCTATCGAATGAAATTTCGTATCGCAGTATTCGCCTGCGTAACGAGTTAAATTCAAGCATTCCCACAGGGCATATCCATACTCCACGCATTGCACAATTTGAACCAGAAACAGAAGCAAAGATAGTTAAACAAATTCAAGCAATGTTAGAAAAAAGCTTAAAAGCATTATAAAGAGAATCATAAACCACTATTAGCTTTACCAAGCTGGTAGTGGTTCAATCAAATTCCCCACGCCCCCCTAAACGAATAAATAAAAATACCTATTAAGTAAACTTTGTTAAACTAAAATTCGTATAGGCATTAGTAAAGTTATAAGTTGGATAACATGGAAAAGATTTTTCAAAATAGTCGATTTTTAGTCATCATAGCCGTAATCACCGCAGCATTATCAGCACTGCTGGTTTACGTGTCATGCATTAATATTGTGTTTAATATAGTAAAAATAACTATATTCAATTTGCCTGACTCGGCTAAAGGTGGAAAAGAACTCATAGTAGAGTTACTTAAAATTCTCGATTTACTCTTAATCGGGATCACATTACAAGTTATCGCCATCAGTTTGTATCGTCTATTTATAGCGCCCCCTAAGTCAAATGAGATTCAATTTTTAGCCGCATTCCACATCAAGGACTTTCATGACTTAAAAATAACTCTCGTGCAAGTCACTTCTGTCGTACTGGTTATCGTATTTTTAGAGCATGCAGTTGAATTTGGCGGCGCCTTAGAGACTCTTTATTTAGGTATTGCTACCGCCGTTGTAATCGCCGCTTCTACATTTGCATGGCGCTCAATGAAGTAGCTCATATACCCAAACCACCTAAAGATGCGAGCGTCGTTGGAATTTAAAGCGATTTAGGCAAGGCATTGATTGCTAGTAATAATGGTTCTATTTTTAAAATCAATCCCTTATAAAAGTAACCTAGTATAAATCGCTTTAAAACCAACCCGCGGGGCGTTTAACTGGGACTTACTCTCATCATTGTTACTTCTTAAAAGGGATTGCCATTGTTGCAAAGTAACGCTGATATTAAGCCACTGTGAAACGCTGAATTCTGCATTTTGAGGTGGCTTGGGTATGTAATATCAAATTAACGACATAAAACAGGTCGAAACAACACTTTCGACCTGCTCTTTTATAGACAGGTTATTAATTGTTTGGCCATATTTGCACACCATCCACTTCAACTTGAGTGTGATTTAACGAACTGCAATAACCTTTTTCACTCGCAGCAAAATACACATCGCCTAATACGGGATAATTTTTACTATTAACTTGCTGCTGCGCTTTAGCCGAAGTTGCCATTCCCCACAGAGTAAAATAATTGCTTAAATTAAGCGACGTCACCTCTGACAATGCAATCAGTAACCAATCATTATTAGTTATCAACTTTGCCTCTGCGAGTGTGTAGTCATTAAAGCCCAATGCATTTTTTTGCGCTTGCCAATTACTCTCATTGTTATCGGCTTGGCTAAAAGCACGTTCTATAATGTGTAGTCGTGGATATAAATGCCAACCATTTTCAAGTTTGTTATATGCTTGTGCCGCCATCATAATTTGTAGGTAAATGGCATGACTTTGTGACCATTCGGACATAGCCAACCCTTGCATGTAAGCAAATGGATCAGGCTGCTTTTTACTATGTTGTAAATGGTTAAATAAACTTTCAAACGGTAAACTTTGGCAGTTTGCTGAATTACCTGTCTCATCTTCAAAAAGCGATTTAGTGTAATAAGAATAAAAGTTTGTATTTGAATGACCGCCAAACCCATCTATACGAAAACGCCCTTTTTCTAACCCATGGCCAAGCTCATGAATATCACCATGACCAACAGGGTTAAAATTCCAACCTGCATCATATGGATTACCAGAACACCCCCAACCGCATGTAGGTTGATCTGCATTCATGTGCTTTACAATATCAATTGTTTGCACTTCAAGATTACGGCTAGTGGCAAAGTCATGGATCTCATTAATCACAGAAATACCAGGACCTTTAAAGCCCGCTAACACATGAGGGTAATTATGCGTATAACGCACAACCGCATTAGCAAAGTCAGAAGCGATTGGCCAGTAACCTTCATTAATCGATTGTCGCATTTTCTCAAGTTTTGAATGTATTTCAAAGCCATCCGTTGCCACTTCAGCCCAATCGAAATCGCCTTTTTCTAGTTGCTCTGCAAAAAGCACATCATCAACGGGGCTTCGCCAATATGGATGCTGCCCTACACTTTCAAACTTAAAACTGACCGATATATTATTTTTATCAAACTCAACTTGGATAGGCCCACCATAAGGTGACGTAAAATATACCGTTTCATTGCTAGCAACTGGAACATGAATCGATTGTAATTTAGACGGTCGGTTATAACCATTTTCGCTCATAAAATGAGTGGCACCATCGCGTAGTGAATTAACAAATATTTTGGTAGATACCGCTTGATTATCAGTGCGAGTAATAGAAAACGTTTGCCCAGGTAAAGCATATACCCCAGCAGAGCGAAATTTGGGTTTGCTTACCATAGTCACGGTTACCACTTTAGGCGTTACATGGCTAAAATCGCTGCGGCTAAAATTTCCCATGTCGGTTTGCTTTGGGTTCACTTTTCGTAGATTCACAACCGAATGATCAGCAAATAATGATTTAAAAAAAGCATTCGTATCACTACTTAGTTTATCCATCGGAAATATGACTGTTTGGCGATAGTGATCGCCTAATAACGCTAGTAACTTATGAAAACGATGCCCCTCACTTTCAAATATCATACGTTTATTAAGATCAAACTCTCTTAAGTCATTTTTGATAATTTCTGCGGCATCAGCAAACTGTTGTTGGTACTGGCTTTGATCTGGGCAACTGCGTGTATCACAGCTCGAAAGGTCGACAGTGAAGCTATCGTTTTTAAATCGTAACAGTAGATCTTTAACTACTTGAGCCGCTGCGGGTAAAGTGTTGTTAAGTCCGTTTGAATCCCAATCTTTCAGCTCTAGTCGATGCCAGTAATTATCTGCAATAACATTTATATTCATAAGCTCAAACAAGGCTTGTCCTAACGGTGTTTGACTACCATCTCGTTGAATATAAAGTACCGCTATATCTCGTGCTAGAGCTTGTTTTACCGCTGCTGCTATTATCTCAGTGTTATGTTCTGTACGCAGGTGCTGCGAAATAATTAATACATCAATGTCGTCAGTTAAGCAGCCTGTTAGCGCTGTATTATCACATGCGCCAGCTTCGTTATAACTCACTTTGTCGGCAAAGTGGGTATCGAACCATAAACGTGTTTGACTTTGATCTTTAAAGTAATAACTCTCATCAAGTTGCGCCATAACTAATTTAAGCGGCTCAGCCAAATTAATGTTGCGCCCTGCTAACCATGTAGAGCCATTACCCAAAAATGTCTGCATTTGTTGGTTAATTTCAGTGCGAAATGGGTTACTACCAAAAACTAAATAACGTCCGCTGTTATCTTTATTATTGCCTGCAATAGCTAAAGGCTGCTCTTTACTTTCATACCCTTGTTGCCAACTATTGTTTGTATAGAGCACAGTTTGATTAAACGGATACTTTGCTTTTAATAAGGTTGCATCCCATGTTGGGTTCCAACTTAGTGCCGTTAATGGGCTCTGTGAATCATATTGAAACAATGCTTGTTTGATGGTTTGAAAGCGCAAACTATGTGCATCAACTTCAGCTAACGCTGCGTCTAATAATAGCTCACTGTTTGGTACATCTAACGCATTACCAGAAACCAAAGCCGTTTCAACATAACTAGGTGAAATGGTGATAATTAATTGTTTAACTGTTGTCACACGAGCATCTGATAAAGACACATTTAACGTTAACTCAGCAACATCAGCGTCTGTTGCTATCCCAGTTAGCTCAAAAGAACGGCTATTAAAAGACAGCCAATTAGGCAGTTCAGCAATAGATACACTAACTGGATCTGAGTTTACATCACTTACTTGCAGAGTTAATGAAAATGCTTCACCCGCTCTGGCGGCAGCCTTTGTCGTTATTAAAATTGGTGGTGTATTTGCTCGTTCTTGTACTTTAAAAACTTGCTGTTTTGTTTGCTGGTTTTCACTATCACTAAACTGAAACGTAATAATGTGCTCACCCACATCTTTATAAGCAGGTATTCCTGAGAATGTTTGCGTCGTAGCATCAAATACTAACCAGTCTGGCTGCAAACTAGGTGTAACAGTAACTAGGTCGTTTTCAGGATCTTTAAAAGTTAATGAATAACGATACATCAGCCCTTCATGCGCATCCAAAGGCGCTGACAATAAAATTGGCGTTTGATTTATTACTTCTGTGATTGGCGGATCAATAATAGGAGACTTATGCTCATCACTCCCCCCACATCCGCTCAAAAAGGAAAGTAAAAAAGCAGTTATAAGCGATGACTTGAGGTTGGGGCACATTTTTATCATTATCAACTAAAGTTACAGACGATCATTACTGGTATTATAATCTCATATGCAAAACTAATAACTAGCAATAAACACTTATATTCACCCCAATCAAACCAGATCTTTTTGCCACTGATAAATTCAATAAAGCTAAATAACACCAATAATAAAGCGCAGTAAAGGCAAGCCAGTACTCACTTTATATTGAATTATATTCACCTATTGCTGTTTTTAATTTATGCTTGAGTAAATTGCAGCTAGGCATCATTATAAATGAAACATAAATACCCTCCCCTTCACCTGTTAAGTATTTTTGAAGCCGCTGGACGTCTAGAAAACTTTAAAGCCGCCAGTGAAGAATTATTCATTACTCCATCAGCTGTTAGCCACCAAATAAAAGCGCTTGAAGGGCATTTAGGGTTTGCTTTGTTTCAACGAAAAAGCCGTGGTGTAGCACTCAATGCAGCAGGCGAAATGTATTTAAAATATGTGCAGCGAGGGCTAAACCAGTTTGAAGATGGTACTAAAAAGTTGCAGCACCACTTTTCGTCCCCTGCCCTTAAAATATCTTGTTTCACTTCCTTAGCCAGTAACATTATTATCCCACAACTTGGTGCATTTCAAGCTGCCCATCCAGATATAGAAATCAAAATAGAAATAGGGAATAAGCTGTCGGACTTGCGCTACGATGATATCGACTTAGCGATTAGGCTAGGTGATGGTAATTGGCCTAATACTATGACGCAAAAACTCGTTGATATTCAAGTGGCAGCAGTATGCTCACCCACCTTTGCCAAACAACACCAACCTCAATTATTAACAGATATTAGTCAATTACCGTTAATTGACTTTACCTATATTGACGACGCATGGCAGCAATGGGCAAAAGCCATGGGGGTAACACTCAACAGTAGCAAACGCTCACTTACATTTAATGATTACGAGTCTGCAATGAATGCAGCCACACAAGGATTAGGTATGACGCTTGCCATGTTTCCTATTGAAAACACGTCACTGAGTCATGGGATGATTGTCGCACCATTTAATGAATTTATGCCCTACCCAAAATCACTGTATGCAGTTTATCGACAAGAAGATGCTGAACGCCACGATATTCAATGTTTTATCAATTGGCTAAAAAAGTCAGACCTACTGCTACAAAATAGATGAATGCTGCTCACCCATCGAGTGAATATTATCCTTTTGTGCCGCTAACCATTTGTTTCTAAAATAGCCCATATATTAGCAAACACAATGAATAGCCCATGCTCAATAAAGCCTTACTGATCTGTTATCGCATCATCGCCACTGTGATTATCCTGATGCCGTTGATACTCAACGTCGTTATGCGAGGTGACGTAGTAGCCTCGTTTATTTATGTACCATTACTTGCCCTTGTACTGCTACTTATTGCTGTTTACTGTGATGATAAGCTGGTGCGATTTATCACTTAGGGCAAAAGGTCTGGTTTTATCAAAACAACCACCTGGATCATAGTGTTTATATTTGCGTTGTAGCTGTTTTATATACCCAAGCCACCTCAAGATGCAGAATTCAGCGTTTCACAGGGGTTTAATATCAAGGCGTTACTTTGCAACAATGGCTATCCCTTTTAAGAAGTAATAACGCTGAGAGTAAGTGCCTGTGAAACGCCCAAAGGGTTGGTTTAAATAAAAACCTAACAACGTTATAACCTTGATTTAATTAGTTAAATTGTTCAAATATTTTTGCCGATTGGTATTATCACATCCTCTACATTGTGGAGCTAATTTGTCGTGATAAATATCGAACTGCAATAGGCTCGTGTTAAACCGCAAGTTCGGCTTCAACCCAAAAGCACGAGATTTGAAGTTGCAAATAGATTTATTTCATACACCTTTTTTCATAATAAATCACAGTAAATTAGCCACCAATTCGCAAGTTCTGCACCTACAACAAATAGCCCATATGACTTAGCTTTTGGATAAGATTTAGCTTAACTCTTGCTTAAAGTTGTTGGCACTCTGCAAGCTCGGTTATAATCCACCTATCTGGCTGCATTTTTAGCCTCTAATTGGATTAAAACGATGAAAAAACTTTCTGCAGTGCAAATAAAACAACAAGCAGTGGTAATAAAAACTGCTGATACACTTGAAGAACAAGCCCGTACTGAAATCCCTGGCATGTTACAATGCTGGTTTGATGTGCAATATCACTTATTTCCAAGTTCTTTGCTACTGTGCTTCCAGTTTGAAGATCAGCAATCGTTAGAAGCGGCAGAACCCGATCTATTAAAATGGCAAAAACGCTTAAGTGGCGCGATGTTAAAAAAAGGCGTTATTTTAAAAGACATGCGTAGGCATTTAGTTTTCACGTTAAAAGGGCCTGATGAGTAAGCCAGGTTTAGCCATCAATCAAGACGATTTTAGCGGAATTATTTTTTATTTAGGTCAAAATTAATTCCGCCAAGCGATACCTCTATATCACATAACTTTCAGGCTAAAGCCTGACCTACATTAAAAACCATTTACGTTACCATCTTAAGCTCCCTCAAGAGCGCATTGATTCACATGCTTAATCAACTCAGGGAAGAATGCTAAAAAAATAGCATCTAATTCAGTGTAATAACGGGTAATATCTTCAGCAGCGCCAGTAAAGGTGTTAGTAAAACGAATCCGCGCAGCAACATTATCAAGCGCCAGCCCCACCCCATCGACAGTTTCGTACTCTTTAAACCAATCGTTTTCTGTCATGCTGGTTACTACGCGTTGCATTCGCGCTGGCATAACGGGTATACGTTTACCCAAAAGCCCATAACTGGTTTGCTTAAAGTCATTTAGTGGTTGTTGATTAAAAGTATGCCAATGCTGAATAAGAAAATGATCAAACAACACATCAATCGCAACCCCTGCGAAGCGCCTACGCTTAGGAGAAAAATACTGTTTCGCTTCTTTTACAAAAGGGTGTGAATCAGTGAATTTATCGACTAAATAATGATTATCTAGCGCATTTTTAACCGTGGTGGGTATCTGTGTTAACTGCCGTTGGCCACCAAAATCTCCCAGTAAATTCCCAAAATGTGAGTCGGCAGTAGGTTTTGCTAAATAAAGGTGGGCTAAATAATTCAAAACAGTCCTACGATAGTTAATACAACCTAATGCATATTACTAAGAATCAATAAGTATCTACTCAACCAGCCCTGCAAGGATCGGACTTTGATAGTCACTATTTTGTTTTCGATATTCATTAGGAATACTCCCTACGATAGCTTTAAACACCCGATTAAAGGTCGCCAGAGACGAAAAGCCGCTCTCAAGTGCAATACTCAAAATACTCCACTCTTTAGCTTGCTCACTTGTTAATAACGCTTTCGCATAATTTACACGGTATTGGTTAATAAACAGGTTAAAGTTAGCTACTTTATAGTGAAAGCGAATCGCCCGGCTAATTTTATATTCAGGCACCATCAGCGCTTGAGCAAAATCTGAAATTTTAAGATTCGTTTGTAAAAATAGCTTTTTTTTGTTTATGAGTTCAGAAATACCAGCTATCAACTCAGTCGGTACTTGCTCTTGATGATGAGTGCTATTGCTAAGATGCTTTACTTCATCGCTATCAAAACCAACCTCACTCTCATAATTTTGAGGTGATGTTTGCTTGTTGGAGATACTTGCTTGAAGTGCCATGACTGCTTGCATCGCTAATACAATTAACAGCGCAGATGAAGTAATAATTATGGGGTTATAAAGCTCAATTTCAGCTGGGCTAAATATAAATACAGGTAATATACTGGCATTAAAAACAGCTAAAAAGTACGCACTAGCAAAAATCACTGATTGCACTTTTTGAGCGTGCGTTTTGCTATTAAAGCCTCTCATCGACTCCCAAAAAGAAAGCACTAAAATGCACGATGAAAGTAAACCTGTTATTTCATTCATGCCTTGTTTTAACCGCCACATTACATGACTGCTAGAAAGTGCTTGCGGATCAAGGCTAACTAAATAGTGCCATGTTTGATTAAACATGATCAACAGCGCGATGGTTACAGCAACTGCCACATGTCTGCGTGAAATAGGGTTATGCTCACGGAATAAAGCCCGTGATATTAACCATGATGCATTACATGTTGCACAAGTAAATAAGCCAATAAAATACTGATATTCCCCCAAGCTTGGTGCACTAATTTTTTGAGCCCCCACCATACAAAGGGAGCCACAAAATACCACAAATAAATAATGAACCAGCTGCTTATCTTTTTTCAACGCATTTAAAAACATTAACCCCATACAAACAAAAAGAAGAAGATAATAAGGGGAATAATTTTGCATAATAGCGTGCTCTTAAAATGACGTTTTAACAAACAACGTGGGCTGAATTACATAGTACAAATTAACATACATATTGGCAAAAAAACTTTGTTAGTGAATATGTCTATACCGCCCTCGATAATTGCAAAAATTTATCAATATATCGTTGCTCAAATTCCGAATTTGATAAGAAACCGCCCTACAAGCCCTTTATATTGGTGTCATCTGTATCATTGATAAAAAGAAAACACCAATGCCTAAAATTAAAATAACACCAAATACACTGCTCAATAACAGTAAAAAAATATGGTTCACGTGCCTATTGATGGCACAAATCTGCTTTGTTACTTACCTCGCCTTAGGGTACGGGCTCACGGGGATCACTACGGGAATATCTGGCTGGAGTCGTCTAAATAGCACCGCCTATGTTGCCAGCGACCCCATCGGTAATTCAATGTATGCGGTACATGTATTACTCGCCACCGTGATGATAATTGGCGGTAGCTTACAGCTCATACCCGCAATAAGAGCAAAGTATACTAAGTTTCATCGCTATAATGGCCGCGTGTTCGTATTGTTAGCCTGTACCATCTCTGTAGCAGGTATGTACCTTATGATAGCCAGAGGAACCGTCGGCAACACCTTAATGCAAGGACTAACTATATTTGGTGGTTGCGTGGTTATTTTATCAAGCATATTAGCTGTTAGAGCCGCCAAGAAACGTAATATTAGCCTTCATAAAATATGGGCAATACGCTTATACCTCGCAGCTAATGGTGTACTGTTTTTTCGTTTGATGATTTTTGCTTGGTTCTTACTATTTGGTACTTTAGGAGTTGATACCACAACATTTACCGGTCCAACCGTGCTAGCTGTAAGTATTTGCTCTTATGTGATCCCTTTACTAATTGCTGAGCTGGTAAGGCATGCCGAAACTACAACTAATAAAATTATTACAATCGCCACAGCAAGCTTAATGGTGTTGATATCCATTATATTCTTGGTGGGTTTATTTGGAATTGTGCTAGCCGAATGGTATCCGGCGATAGTTGGTTAGTAGATGGTAATTCGATGAGTGAAAAATATAACGCTGCTAATTGGATTAACAACCCTGACTTTATTTATATAAATGAAGTCAGGTTTAACCTTCGTAATTTTCACCCTCGTATTGAGCTAAATATTCACCACTTAGCTTAGCTGTTGTACTTTATTGAGTGAGCGCATCACCAAAACGATTTGCCTTCTGCTTACCTTTCGCAAAACCTAAGTAAATATACCCAAGCCACCTCAAGATGCAGTTTCAGTTGGAGTTAAAAGCGATTCAGGCAAGGCATTGATTGCAAATAATGGTTGTTCCCTTGTTAAAATCAATAACGCAGTATGAATCGCTTTTAAACCAACCCGTTGGGCGTTTCACAGGCGCTTACTCTCATAGTTGTTACTTCTTAAAAGGGACTGCCATTATTGCAAAGTAACGCCTTGATATTAAACACCTGTGAAACGCTGAAGTCTGCATCTTGAGGTGGTTTGGGTATAATACAGCTAATCGAACCGATAAAAGGAATTAAAAAGCATAACGTCATCCAGCCAGATATATTAAGGTCATGCCAACGCTTAATTGTCACCATAAGATTTATCCAAATCAAGCAGCCTAATGCTACTTTCATGGCTCAAAGTATTAAAGAAAAGGGGTCACTCATTGACCCCTTTAACCTTCGCTATTTAACAACTGCGGTTATTCCTAAATACTGATCTTCCACACTTGTATTTTTTGTTACATCAACGGTGAACCAAGTTTTTTCATCAAGATTAAATGAGAAAGCTCTTCGAGAAATAGAAGGTTGTGTAAAGCTGCTATCTGAAACAATCCCCATAATAACGCCTTGCTCAGGTTCTGTAATAAAACCATTTGCACTAGTTATCGTTTCATTTAAAGTAAAGTCAGCTAGCACGGTTACTGTGCTGTTATTTGGATTAAAAAGCATTAATTTAGCGTTATTTGTTAAATAATAAAATAAACCATCAGATGCTTGGAACAAAGGTGTCCCTGGTAAGTCAGTTAATCCGTCTTTAGGTCCTGACACTACCGTGGAAATTGATATTTCAGAAGAAATTAACTCGCCTAACACAGCCTTATGAATGCGAACTTCAGTATCATTTTCAATTGCAGTAGTCATAACATAAAAATCGCCCGACTCATTATCAGCAGCGGCAGCAAAGGGGATCTTCCATGCGCCAGCAGCAACACTGCTTGCTTCAGGCGAAAATAAAATAAAATTACTATCTGGCCGACCGTTTGCATCTCTATTATTAACATCCACAAACCATAATCGCTGGCCTTTTGCACCGTTATCTTCTACTCGCAGTGCTGGGGTAATAAAGCTTAGTTTATCATCATGTGCAACTGCGCCAGTAAAGTCTGCATCAAGAATGCTTTCACTCTCACCAAATAAATACAATTCACCACTCGGCTGACCTGTTTTTGCATCAAACGAGAGTAGCCCTGCAACATATGGATAATACTCAGCACCAGCAATAAAGGGCGAGATTGGATCAAATATCTCGTAAACGACTGTGCCCCAAATTTGACCGTTTTTTGTTTTAGCAAACCCTTTTGGAGGGTTCACCGCACGAGTGTACCAGCGCCCATCGTTTCGTTCAGAATCGGTATCTGGTAGTGCAAAATCTTGTATTTTTTTTGTCGTAATATCTAAAGTCCATACCCCAACATTGCTGCGCTGTGGATTCACCCCTGAGTTGACTCGATTTAACGTCCCCCCTAGAACAACACCGCTTTCTAGCTGCAAGGGCTTGCCTAAAGGAAACCCTGCGGTGGCGTTACCTAAGGGAACACTTACCACTTCAGCAGTCACACGGTCATACTTTATAATTGCACCATGACCATGCTTACCACCTAGTGTAGCCAGACTCACTACATAGCGGTCTGCCCTTGGCTCAGCTGGCAAACCACCTATGGCAGGCACACCATTAATCAAATAACCATCATTTACACTTCCATTGAATAAATTTTTACGTGCCAAACCATTGTAGTCATAGCGATCAATGAGTGATGGCATCACTCCTGCGTCTTGTAAAAGTGATTCAAGGCTAGTATCTAAAAACTCAGAATTGCTTGTTACGGGCAAATTATCAATGTCACCCCAAAATTTACTCACAATGTAATTATCAAATTGGTTTGCGCCAATAGTAGACGTTGCATTAACAAAGTGATAACCCGTTGTTCGGCTTGAAGATAAACCAACTGGTACTCGGCGTTCACTTTTGCCAGTCCAGTAAGCGCTTAGCCTTGCACGATCTAATAGTTGGTCTGTATTTGTAATTTCAAAAAAAGCTGCCGCATCGAGTTCCGGCGCAATATTTGGCCCATCCCCTGCTGTAAGTAAATAATAATCAGACCCATACTGCCTAATTATTGCAACCGGATTTTTTGCGCCTCGGCTACTATTTAATACACCAATATCAACGCTATTTACCGCGACAGCAGGGCCATCTTTTTGATAGATCCAGGTATTATCTGGCGCTTGCTCTGTAGCAAACACAAACTCATTGCGCGTAATGTCATAGCTAGCCTGAGGAGCTGGCTGACCAAGTACTGCATTGACATCATCATCATCTATATTATTGCTATTTATATCAACAAGACCCCATGGCTTCGACCAATCTAACGTATTACTTGGTGCAATCGCAAAAGCCTTGGCAGGAACATCATAATTCAATTGCGTATTATTTTTTACGCTATAAGCACTGGCAGTAAAATTTGATACCAAAAAAATCACATCCCCTATCGGCGTGCTCGCAAGAAGAGGTACCATAGATACTTTATTTATTCTTTGTTTGTAGTCTTTATTTTGACCAAATTCATACATTCCATAAACCGGCGTGAATTGCCCATAACCATCACTGCTCACATCAATATTAAGATGGACTAATGCCCCCGATGTCACCTGGCTACTGTCTACAGGAGGCTGCGGTAAATTCGGACCTCCCGATTGTGCAATCATCATTAAAGAACGGCCATCAGGACTTATAGCTGGTGCAGTAAAGTATTGCGATAAAGGCTTACTAGCATCGGCAATATAAATAGGTGGAATTGTTGCAACATGCTCTAGGCTATCTTTCTTTGGATCAAATACAACAACATCACCACGTAATCTATTCGGTATAATCCCGTAAAACAAACCTGTAACAGAATTAAAAGCAAACCCCGCCTGGGCATCAATTACTCCCATATCTAAGGGGACAGAGCTTGGTATGGGTCCTCCTTCAGCTGTTACAACATCCTTTACGCTTACGGAGCTTGAATCAAATGTGGTCCAACTTCCTATCCCTTTACTCCCACCTGTAGTACTTGTAATTAGCAAAGAAGTGATTGGATCTTTTACAGGATCCGTTACCGATGTAGGGGGCTCATTGACCTTATTATTCTTTTCATTACTATTATTACAAGCACTTAAAATAAATATTACACTCAATAACCCAATAACTGATCGTTTCATAAATTAAACTCATCAAAAAAGTAGTTAATATAGGTATAGCTTTGTTTTAATGGAGTGTCTAACATGCAGGGCAGGATCATACTTTGTAAACATTTATAATTTATGATCTAATACTATAAATTTCATCGCTTTATATTCCTTACGTCCTTATTCTCCCATTTAGAACTTGTAAAAGATAACCGCTCAACTATCAACCAACATCATAACCTTGTCGATGTGCTTTTTCCTTATTATTAGTGCTGTAACATCTGGATGTGAAGGATGGCAAGATATTGAAGTATATGCTGTAAGGGCTCGACTGCAGAAAGGGGTCCAGAAAGGGAGCAAATCTTGACATCAGATATCAAAGCACTTTCGAGTTTTTCAAATAGTAATTTAACATTTTTATCTTCGATCATTAAGGCATTCATCCTTCCCACCGTTTTAGATATTGCAGAATAATGCTGAACATTAAAAATATATTCTAACGCCTGCAAATTTAATCCCGTTAAATCTTGGCACAATTTAATGGCAAACCAACGGGGTAAGTTTTTCTCTTTTCGCCCCTTTTTAACCATTACTATATCATCTACTTCAACACTAAAGTATTGAGCTAGGTAAGCAATTACATCATCTGCTGAGTACTTTTTAACAACAAGCTTACTTTCACTATTTGGTGATGCGATATAGTCCTTTTATGTTTTCAATAAAATCCTCACAGCCCAGAACCAACAATAACTTTTTAGCACGATAAAAAGCGCTTATTTCTTCCCTGTTTTCAAATTCCACAAACTGCTTATAAGCTGCATATTTACGCTTTTTGCCTTGGAGCGAAAATATAAAATCTCGAACGAGCCATTTGGGCGTCGCTGCCCTTCTAATGAAAGCTTAATAGCTAGACCACTTATATTTAACAAGCTCTTCTACCAAGGGTATACTCGTTTCAATTGGGTTACGGTTGTAGATATCCATTATATTCTTGGTGGGTTTATTTGGGATTGTGCTAGCCGAATGGTATCCGGCGATAATTGGTTAGTAGATGCTAATTCGATGAGTGAAAAATATAACGCTGCTAATTGGATTAACAACCCTGACTTTATTTATATAAATGAAGTCAGGTTTAACCTTCGTAATTTTCACCCTCGTATTGAGCAAAATACTCACCACTTAGCTTAGCTGTTGTACTTTATTGAGTGAGCGCTTCACCAAAACGATTTGCCTTCTGCTTACCTTTCGCAAAACCTAAGTAAATAATACAACTAATCGAGCCGATAAAAGGTATTAAAAAGCATAACGTCATCCAGCCAGATATATTAAGGTCATGCCAACGCTTAATTGTCACCATAAGATTTATCCAAATCAAGCCCCCTAATACTACAAACAAGGTTAAGTACATAAGCCCTGTAGAGAACCACGTTTCTTCCATAGGGTAATCCCCCATATTAGATAGTCCATGAATAATTGATATAAACAAAACGGTATTAGACACAGCAACAAACCAATAAATACTTCGCGTTACTCGACCTCGCCATGATAAAAGAATGCTCGCAGCAGAAGTATTAAGCACTTTGCTACTCCATAAATTAAATAAAAATGCAGGCAGTAATATAAAAACACTAAAGTTGTATATTAAACGAGCGGTTAGTAGATATGCTTGATAATATTCAATGGAGAAAGGAAGAAAGCTCCCCGCAAGGGGATACATGTTATAAAAAGCTGATGAGACTAAACAGCAAACGAGAAAGCTCACCAACCAATAGCGCCCTGGTATATTTTTTAAAGACAGGCTAATAGCTAAAAAACAAATATAAAAAAGAGGCTCAGATAAATAATAAGCAATGTTGATTGAATCATGAAGACAATCGAGTTCGGTATTACAAAACATTACAGTCCTTGTAGTGTGCATATTAAAGTGAAATGTAGGCTACCCGACTCAAATTTTTTGTCAACAATATGAAACGGTACAAAGGCGCAGGCTGAACAGCTGTGCCTTCATTAAATTATTAAAAAAACATATTATTAAACAAAGTGCCCGCCTAGTTTAGCTTTTTTGCCTAAAACCCCTTCCAAGCTGCACAATTCCAAGTCCTGTAATTAACAGTGTGCAAATAATAAGGATAAATTTACTGACAAAATATGTGCCTGCCCTTTTTTATGCTCACTCATAAAAGTGTGTGCGTTTGAGGTGAACAAAATAGGCTATACACAAACTTATTTAAAACCAGCGAGTGTGATTTTAAAATTAAAGTCTCTTTTGCAAAAAAAGTTATTGTTCTTCACATCTATTTCACACCTGCGTTGTTACCGTTTAACCAATAAAACAAAACAGGTTTACCTTATGCCATTCATTAAAAATAACATTCTTCGTTACACGCTTATTACAGCCATAATTATATTACTTGCAGGCGGGAAGAAAAGAAAAGGAAGAAAAGAAAAGGGTCAAATCTTGACTTCACACATCAAACAATCTCGAAGTTTTTCGTATTGTAATTTAACCTTCTTATCTTCAAGCATTAATGCATTCAACCTGCCGACAGTTTTGGATATAGCTGAATAATGCTGAACATTAAAGATACCTGCTAATGCCTGCAAATTTAATCCCGTTAAATCTTGGCACAATTTAATGGCAAACCAACGGGGTAAGTTTTTCTCTTTTCGCCCCTTTTTAACCATTACTATATCATCTACTTCAACACTAAAAAGAAAAGGGTCAAATCTTGACTTCACACATCAAACAATCTCGAAGTTTTTCGTATTGTAATTTAACCTTCTTATCTTCAAGCATTAATGCATTCAACCTGCCGACAGTTTTGGATATAGCTGAATAATGCTGAACATTAAAGATACCTGCTAATGCCTGCAAATTTAATCCCGTTAAATCTTGGCACAATTTAATGGCAAACCAACGGGGTAAGTTTTTCTCTTTTCGCCCCATTTTAACCATTACTATATCATCTACTTCAACACTAAAATGTTTAGCTAGGTAAGCAATTACATCATCTGCTGAGTACTTTTTAACAACAAGCTTACTTTCACTACTTGGTGATGCGATATGGTCTTTTATATTTTCAATAAAGTCCTCACAGCCCAGAACCGACAATAACTTTTTAGCATTATAAAAAGCGCTTATTTTTTCACTGTTTTCAAACTCCACAAACTGCTTATAAGCTGCATATTTACGCTTTTTGCCTTGGAGCGAAAATATAAAATCTCGAACGAGCCATTTAGGCACCGCTACCCTTTTAATGAAAGCGGAATAGCTAGACCATTGATACTTAGCAAGGTCATCTACCAGCGGGGTGCTCGTTTCAATTGGATTACGATGAATATACCGACTAACATGCAACAAGTAGTTATCAGCATCCACCAAAACCGCTTTATATCGCCCTCTAAACAGCGCACCGTCTGTGTTATGAGTTCGATTAAAGTATTGAGTATAAAGGCCATTAATATGCTTCATGGCTCTACCTAAATTAGCATCGGGGGTTTTGATTAGCAGGTGGTAATGATTAGTCATTAAACAATATGAATGCACTTCAATATTAAAGCGAAGGCTTGCTTGCTCAATGCAATATAAAAAATACTTAAAGTCGTCATCGTTTAAAAAGGTATTTTCACGGCCTCTTCCACGATTCATTACATGATAAAACGCATTCTCATACTCTATTCGCAGCGGCCTAGACATAGTAATCAATTCAATAAGTAGTAAATTATAAATTTAGCCCACCAATGTCCGAAGTCAAGATTTGACCCCTTTGGTTTCCTTGTTTAATGTATTGCATAAAACTGATGCTTGCTTTATGCAACACAATTCAAATATCTATGGTTTAACACCAAAGTTGATTACAATATGGACTATTATTCGATCTTCCGTACTTCCATCTATCTCAACATAATTGTGCCCCACTTTAAGTACTGACTTATCTGTGTACATACGAGTTAGATCTCTAAAGCCATCAAAATTTTTCTGATATTTGTCCCAAAAACTATCGAAGTTATTAACTTTTGCATAGGTGATTAAAAAGTCGAATGGGTTACCTTGTGTATTATAGTTATTAATAAGCTTGTCAAAGTGAGTTTTAATTGTCTTTTTTACTACACTGTTCAAGCACATGGCTTCTATAAGTGTAGCTTGTTGACCAAATTGATTCATCATGACTAAATCACGTTCACCAACCCTCACTCCACTACCACTAAAACCACCCCTTGACTGATCCTTTATAGAATAACCACTGGAAATTAAAGACTCTCTCAACCTATCATTTATATCATCCTCTTTTTCTTTAATTATTTTAGATCTAAAGTCAGTAAGTCTAAGAAGAACGTTTATAATGACATGACTTAAGCTCTGGATACTGTAAGAAAGCTCAGGTGTTTTATATAACCCAAGAAGTTGATCTACTTCAACATCAATATCATCAACCTCCCCAGTTTCAGGATAATTAACTTCAACTTCAATAGTCTTTTTTCCTTTTTTATGAGCACGTTCAACTTTTTCGTAAGCCACATAACCTATAGGCGTTATAAAGTTATTACCATAGATCGTTATCTCTTCTTTGTAAGGGAGTGCATTATTATCATTTGCTTGTATTTGTGAATGCTCTATCTTTTGTAGATTCGATCGTAACCATTGCAATAAAGATCTCGCATCTTCATTTCTTGTTGATAAATAAACATCGATACATTGATTGGGTTCATCCGAAATAATTACACCTTGGCATTCACCGTGGGCCAAAAATAAACCATGTCTCCAATACTTAGTTGTGTTCTCGTCAACATATGAATGCATTCGGACTATAAGTTGAGGTAATACATTTGATTTTAATAAACCAACCCTATGGTAATTAAACCTTATATTTAATCCTTGTTTATAACGCGTTTTGTCAAATTCAGGCATTACAGAAGGAAGTCTCATTGGTATTAACAAGTCAGAGCTTGATGATAAACGAAAGCCTAATTCGAACTTAATTAATAAATCAATAAGCCATTGCTGCTGGGGATGTGAATAACCTTCTTTTAAAATTTCACTAATAGCTTCCTCGGTATAAAGCCCTGGATTTTCAGCAGGGCTTCGGACTATTTTATAAACCGCATTTGTCACCCATTCAGGCTTCAATATTTGAGTGAGTTTTAACCGAAAGTCATTTGGATAAGCAATTACAGTTCCTATACTGTTTAAAATTTTAAGTAATGCAGTTTGCAAAGGAGAGCCCAATACACCTGCTTTTTGACACTCATCCTCATAAATGTTTTTTTCAATAACGTTATGTGTCTCTTTAAATGTTTCCATTGCACTTTTTACAATGTGCCAACTCTCAGGTATCTGCCTTTCAATACCTGGAAGTTTTGGTAACTGCTTTGAAATAGATTTATTTAACTTATCTATTGAATCGCCTATTTTGTGCTTAACGTCCTCGGACAGAGAATTTAAATTACACGCACTTGTATAAATTACATCTACCACTTGAAAAGTATTTTGATACCTTTGAAGATCAAACTGATAGTTTAAATTTTGGTCGCAATGATTCACTACTACAATTATTGGGGAGTTTTCACTATAGCTTTTTATTGTATTAAACCAGTGTAAATCTCTGGCTTGATTATCTTCTTTTTGAGCATCTATTACATAAAGGTATAGACTACGTTCGGTCAAAAAAAACTGATGAGTTTGATGAGTAAGCTCTTGACCTGCAAAATCCCAGATATGAGCTTTATACTCGTTAAAGTCTAAGCTTGAAATATCAATTCCCTGTGTAGAGGTTTGGTTCTCATTATGTTGATTACCAAGCAGCCTATTTATAATTGATGTTTTGCCCACTCTCTCATCACCAACAACTAAAACCTTTGCCTGTTTCAACGGAGATGATTTACTGTTTTGGATAGCTAATAAAGTTTGTATTTTTTCACTAGGTTCAAGGTCGTGAAAAGAAAGATCTGGTATGGGTAATAAATTATCTTCAATATCAAACATAAACAGGCGTTCTAATTTTAGTAAACTATCAGGTACCTTTATAATCCTGTTACTTGACAAATTTAAAAACTCTAACTTATCAGAATATCCAATCGCCTCAGGTAAAGCATTTATACTGTTATTATTAGCCGCTAAAATAACTAATTTTTTTAGTTCAAAAATTTCAGTCGGTAATGCTGATAAGCGATTAAAGCTTACATCCAGTAAGGCAAGTTTTTTCAGACAAGCGATACCGGAAGGGATTAATTCAATACTATTATTACTTAAACTTAACCCCCCCAGGTTAAAAAAGTTGAAAATCACTTCAGGAAAAAGAGTAAACTTATTATTATCTAAAGTTATTTTTTTTAAATTTATTAGATTTGATGTATTTTTTGGTAATTCAAATATTTCATTGTTAGAAACATCTAAAGATTCTAATGACGTTAAATTACAAATATTGTCTGGTATTTCTTTTATTTTTAGATTAATAAGTTTTAAGGCAGTTAATTCGGTAATGGTTAACACTTCTTCTGGTACATAGCCTAGATTAAAACCCTCTAAATGCAATACCTGTAAATATTTGCATTCTAAGAGAAGATTCCAGTCTACATTGCTCTCTTCTATCGGCTTTATTAATAAACTAGTAAGTTCCCCTTTATCATCAACTGAAAAGACACCGCCTTTATCGTTAAGAAAACGACGAAGATCATAATCAAGAGCTTCTGCTGAATCACTTAATTGCATAAAACCTCTTACCAAAGGTAAAAGACCATTTTTTATTTTAGGTAGATTTTCTTTGCTATTTGATTTTTTAAGCATATCTTTGCCGTCCTTAGTTTTCAGGTTTTGAATATATCAGAACAATTAAAAAGAAACTATCAGTTAAACAATTACTTACTACTTATCCATAAGTTGACACATTTATCACCCAAACCTATAAACTCCCTCGCCTGTATACCATAATCTAAGTAATTAAACCAAAGGCTCAGGTCTTGCTTCTTTCCAAAAGTAACCCAAAACCCCTTTAACAACTAATTAGCCCATAACCCCCATAAAAGATCAAAGTCATGAAAGAATTTCTCTCGCCAATAAAAGCCGAGCTTTGAAGCATTTAGATTAGTGCTAAAAACCGCATCAGTGGTAGCCCCACCTTTTTTAATAACCCATAATTCCTAACACCTTGTATCTTGAAACTTTCCCGTTTATATCTATAAACTCCCTCGCCTGTATGCCATAATCTAAATAATTCATGAATTTAGTAACTTGGCGGTATTTCAACCGTTGCAAGCTAACTTAAAGGGTTTTTAAATGGCTTATCAAGAGTAAACCAAAGGGTCACCCATTAGAGAGTTCCGGTCAAGCAGGCAGCTGTGTTTTCTTGATCTCTTTATTCAAAAAACCAAGTGTTGTTACTTTTTAAACTCACTTTAAATATGACTATGCATCCAGTAATGACGT
>NZ_JBISHB010000032.1:0-128542 GCF_045064175.1 Pseudoalteromonas sp. Ld20 | reverse complement strand
ATAGTTGTATGGTGTCGATTTAATAGCTTACCAATGGATCGGCAGCTTTCGCCACTATTGAATCGATAGTAGATAGCTTTTCGTTCGAAACTGTTAAGATGTTCGTAAGACATTCTGAATTCCCTCGATAATGAGTTTGGTCGCACTTACTACATTAGCAAATATTTCAGAATGTCATATTTATTGGTGGGTTATGGTCAGTGGTGCACTTGCATAATGAATTCGGGTTGACAAACGCAACAAATTAGACAGCCATTCTAATTGAGCCAACATCAATATCCCACTAGATATACTTTTTAGGTTATGAATTTACTTTTTATTAATGGGTTGCTTTCATTCCATCCATTAAATAAGTTATTAGTACTCTAAAGCCTAAATTACGCGCATAATAATAACTGCATAATTGCAGTTTTAACTTTTTACTGAGGACTTTTAACTTTATGCCAGCAGCTTTTCGCTGTTACTGACGTTGCTACGCCGTTTTCTGCTCAAGTGTTCACAGTAACTCTCTTGTGAGGTCGTCCTACCTACTGCGCCATGAAATACGCGTGTAAATTGCGTGGTCAGTTTTAACCAATTTTCTGGGGAGATATTTACTCTTTCTAGTAAAGGTAAATGTGTGCTTTCAATATACCCGCGTTTGCCTTCTCTTATACAACGCCCTGTTAATTCAACCAGTTCAAGGTACGATTTAAGCTCAAATGGTAACCCTTTTGGCATGATTTGACGTGGCATGCCTGCAAAGCGTAATAGTTGTTTTGGTTGCTTGCCCTCTGTTGCGCTTTCAATGCGTTTTTGTACGCTGGTGTGGTCAGATGTTTCCGGTGTTTGTGCCATTTTTGCTCTGATTGGGTTTAAATCTACATAGGCCATACAGGCGGCGAGTGCGGCTTCATCTAATAATGCTTGGGATTTAAAGCGCCCTTCCCAGAATCGGCCTGTACAGTTATCTTCCTTATTGGCTTTACGCGCAATGTCTTCATTTAATAATCGCATAAACCAGCTAATACTTGCTAGCCGTTCACGGTATTGTTTTACTGTTTGATTAAAAAAGATAAGTTCAGTTTTACTTAGTTTCTCACCCTGCACATACTTTTGCGTCAGTAACGTGCCTTTACAGAGCTTATGCCAGCGAATAACAATCGCTTTATCATTTAGCCGATTCGCTTTTTTATCATCTACATACAGGACTAAATGAGTGTGGTTACTCATGACTGCATAGGCACACACATCAATGCAAAATGCCTTCGCCAATGTGAGTAGCTTATCTTCAACCCAGCCTCTGCGATGCTCAAAAGACTGGCCTGTAAAACGGTCTTCCCCGCACAAGAAAGCACGACGAACGCAACGTGAAATACAGTGATAATACTTTGTATCAACCAAACTTACTTGACGCCTTCTTGCAATTGCCATGTGACACCCAGATTATATTTTGCACTAACTCAAAGTTAGTGCAAAATATAAAAAATACAAACTTTAGGATGGGTGTCATCGTTGTTTCCTAACGAAGATAAAAATCAACTGGTTTAGTCAGTAGCCAACTAAGAGCTTTTAGCTCGCTTTATAGATTTGACAACCAGTTCGCGTAAATATCAAAGAGCCAGAGATAGCTTCTCAGTTTAGAGCTCGTACATAAGTATGCATTTATTTCTTTGTGTTAAAAGTTTTTGTTGTTGACAAGAGGGAGTCCACATAAGTTGGCTAAAATTAGCGACGACGGAGCAAAAGCCAACTATATTTAGTCCTTGTTTAACAGCTTGTTAGCTGCCACTGTAATAATTTAAAGCTCAAATAGCCATTTTTCTATTTTACTGGAGTCTTCTTTATTGAAGACCATCAAGCTTGAATGAGCGCGATTTTCAAATGTAAATTTTGTTATCTGTTTATTTTTAACGGACGAAAAGTAATCCGGTGGTGAAACCGAATCAATATTTGAGTTTACTAACAAGGTTGGTTTACTGCTTTCATTTAAATTAATTAATAAATCTGTGTCTTCTAATGTAACTGATGCATCTTCCATTGTCTGAGTAACAATTTCATGTACGTGATCAGAAAACATACTGTTTAACATAGGAGCTTTATTTGGTAAATATTCTTTTGCTGCAAGGTCGAATCTCATCATAGGGGCTAGTAAAATAGCTGCATCTACATGATCAGATGACAATAAGTTACTTGCAGCTAAAGTTCCCATTGAGTGTCCAACAACAACAGTTAATTCTTTATTTTCTCTTTTATTTGTCAATTTACTGAGGAGTTGGGAAAGCGCTTGATGTTCCCTCGTACCAAAAGCAAACTTTTCATTTGATTCGCCATGACCAAATAAATCAGGGATGACCACGTTCATGCCGAGAGCTCTAAAATAGATCGCCGTAGCCATCATAACCTCTTTACTACCTCCATATCCATGCAGCAATAGAGCAGTTCCCTTTAAACGATTAAATGTATCAGGTGTCATTGTATGAGATATCGTATTTTCTACTCCATTGCCTATTGCGTGAAGGTTGTAATAAACAGAACTACCCGACGGAAAATCCTCAGAAAGGTAAGGAGGCGCTGTTAAATATGGAATACACTCTTTTGTGGTATGTGAACAAAATTCATGTTTTGTGAAACCGATTTCTTCAGGCTCAGCTTTGATAAATTCAGCCTCTGATAGATAAACATCAGGATTTGATATTATGTAGCTCCCAATTGAAGTGCAGCCAGATACAAGCACAGCAAAAACAATATAGAAAATTAGTTTAATTTCATTCTTCATTTTTAATACAACACATTAAGTTATTCACGGGACTCTACTTAGGCAGCTAACGCCCATATTAAGCGGACTAAAATTGTTGGTTATACTGTGTAGCGAAGCGGAACGTAACCCACTGTTTTAGTTCCGTTTAAATGCCTTGCTAGCAGTTTCTTGTAAGTTTAATTGAATTACCGTTTCCAAACCCTTCGTGACCATATAATTCAACGGAAATATTATAATCCCAACCACAAGCTTTCCACCAACACTCAGAAAACCACTGCTTTACATAATCAACGACTAAGTCTGGAATGCTAAACTCTTCTTCATAACTCTGAACATCTATCAAAGGCAAGTCGTTTACATATTCAGCAAATGCAACATGTTTAGCGCCATTTGGACTATCAAGATATAAACCTATAGAAATATAACCGTCGCCATATTCATCAGGGAAAACCTCTACCGTCGCTTTAGTGACGTCCGATGGAATTTGCTCAACTAGGAATAGTTTAATTTCACCTATTAACTGATTAGAATGCCGTTCAAGTTCATTTATATAAACGTTTTTTATCGAATTTATAGGCATCCCATTTGGGAGTCGTTTCTGCTTACTCATAACTTTTCCTAATTGGGATAACGATAACTGCTTAACGCCGCCATTTGCGGCAGGCTTGAGTGGAGGCCTTTTGTGCGACAATGGCGTAGCCACGCACAAAAGGCCGTAGCGAAAGACTGTCCAGCCCCAGCGTCTTTTTGCTGGGGCGATGCAAGATGGCCTTGTTATGCATTTTGTACATTGCTCTCAAGGATTACACCTACAGCTATAATTTTTGAGCCCTCTCTTATACCGAATTGGCGCTCAGTAGGGAAAACACCTTTAGAGTATTTTTTAACGTTCTCTGACAACACCACTTTGCAATTTGATTCCTCTCCAGGGTTTACCTGGCCAGATTCGAAAATATAGGAAGCATCCCAATCACTGCAATTTACATCATTGATGTGCCAGAAAAATTGCCCCCGATAACCATCATGAACTGCACCTTGGCGACCACCAAATTCAGTTTCTATTAAGTAGACCTTTGCTAAGAGATCGAACTCTTCTACATCGTGATAGTTCTTCATAGTGTTTTTAGTGCATAACAATTTTATAGTGCGCGAAGGGCGGATCTTTCTGCCGATGCCACGCTTATGTATTTATAAATCTATTTTTAACAAATTAACTAAGATATTGCCATCACTAAGTTTTCTATTACCTTTAAGCAAAGCTAAATGAAACAATATACGCATGTCGCTCATTTTCCTGAATATGGGAGCAAACAACAGCTTTATTATTCAATAAGTTACTATCCTAAACCTATACCAACGTCGGTTTCCACCTTGAAACTATCACTCAGCTTTACTCTTTCAGCTTTGGCTTTCGTTGCTCTCAGTCACAATCTACGATGATTAATTTAACGCCAAACTGCTCTGGTTTTTCCTAGTACCTAGCGCCTAAAACCTAGTCCCTCAAGTAAACAAAAAAGCGCGAGATATACTCACGCTTTCAAACAACTCAAAACTATCTCTGTCTTAAACTGACAGCTTACGGCTGATAGCTAACAGCTTTTAGTCGCCCTTAGCTTTTAAATTTATAAACTCTGCTAGCTCGTTTGGTTGGCCCATCAAAGTAAATATTTGCTGATTAATCTCTGTCATTGTTTGCCCTGCGGGTAAACTGGCTGACACTGTTAATGAACCTAAACCTTGTGTGAAGTCTCTAATTGCCTGTGCAAGCTCGTCACTAACAGGGGCTTGCTGTAGCTGCATTTCAACCATTTGCTGCATTTGTTCTAGCGTCATGCCTTGCTTGCTTAATACTTGTTCAACAAGGGCTTTAAACTCGCCTTCGTTATTAAGTTTAATTTCAATACTACGAGGCTCAAGTTCTGAGATAGCTTGCATTAATAAAGTTTGTTGCTGTAATTGCTGCTCAAGCGGCAATGCCTGTGTGCCTTGCGCTTGTTGCATTTTACCCATTGCTAGTGAAGCTTCCATTAGTGCTTTTGATTTAGCTAAACCTAGATCAAAGTTAAGCGCAACAATCTGGTTTGCGTTGAGCGAAAAAGCAATATCGCTGTCGCCAGAGTTTTCGTCGTAGTTCATTAGCGTGTGTAAATCGTAACTTGCTGAGGCAAGTTGGTTATTTGCATCATTTGGTAGTTGCGCTACAAACGCATCGCTAAATTTAAAGCCTTTTAATGACAGCTCTGTACGCGGTGCTATTTTATCAACCTCGTAACCTGCAACTGTAATACTGCTTATTTGCGCAATATTTTCGTTATCAAAACCTTTGATTTCAACACCTGATAATTCAACACTTTGTGAAAACACACTTGCTGATAATGTTTCATAGGTTGCAGTTGAACCTGTTTGCTTAGCTAATAAAGCAAGCTGACGATCTACTTCTGTTTTTACTTCTTTGGTAAGCGCATAGTTTGCGTAGCTTGCACCACCCACAGCTAGTGCAACAACAGCTGCAACAATCGCTAATTTTTTCATTTTATTTCCTTATTACTGTTCTTTTTAATCATTAATTTGTGCTTACAATAGCATTTATAAGTAAGCTGACGTTATTGGTAATTGTAACAAAAATACCCTCTTAATTTATTAAACTAAGTAATTCGTGCACTGTTTTTACTGGCGTTATTTTAGCGCCCAGCCCTTCCATTGATTTATGGTAATTGCGAAATGGAATAAATATTTCGGTAAAACCATGCTGGGCAGCTTCTTTAACGCGGGGCACGCCACTGTCTATTGGGCGTACATCACCATTTAAACTCAGCTCGCCCATTATGCAAGTGGTACGCGGCACAACAAACTCATTTAAGCTGCTGAGTAATGCTGTTACTAGCGCTAAATCAATACAGGTTTCTGTTTCATCGATGCGTAGGCCACCAACAATGTTAAAAAACGTATCGTGAAATATCTTTGTTTTAGTGTGCTTACGTAAAATACCGGTCAGCATTTTAATCCGATTCATATTCAAACCAACACATACTCGCTGCGGAAACTCGGCCTCTGTTTCAGTAGTTAAGCATTGTATTTCGAGTAACAGATTACGATTGCCTTTACGGATACAGGTGATCGTTGAACCAGGGGAGTCAGTACTAGAACCTGATAAAAATATTTCACTAGGGTTATCAACGCTCAACATGCCGCGTTCGCACATTCTAAAAATACCCACGGTATCAATGTCGCCAAAACGGTTTTTATTCGCGCGCAAGGTACGTATTTGACCATCGTTTGTGTCTATATGCAGTAATGCATCAACAATATGAACTAGTGTTTGCGGGCCTGCAATTTCGTTATTTTTATTAACGTGGGCAATGATAAACATAGTAACGTCGTTTTGCTTGCAGTATTGTGTTAACGCTTGGGCGGCACTTTTTACTTGTGATGGAGAACCCGGGCTGCCATTTGCGTTATCGGTCACAACCGCTTGAATTGAGTCGATAACAGCAAACTTAATCTTATTTTTTTCAAGCTCTTCGATAATGGTTTCAACACTGGTTTCTGATAATAAGTACAGTTCATCAGGGTTGTAATCAAGCTTTAAGCGGTTAACACGATTTTTAAACTGTGACAGTGACTCTTCTGCGGTACAGTATAGCGAAGGCATGCGCTGTGACATGCGCGCAACTAAGTCAGATAATAATGTTGTTTTACCAGCCCCAGGGTCGCCAGAGATAATATTTACAGAGCCGGTGGTAACACCACCCGATAACACACGATCAAGCTCGCCAATACCGGTAAGTTGTTTTTCGGCCTCTGTGGTTGTTATGTCATTAATTTTTTTAGAGCCACCACCAACACCACCAGCGTAACCACCCACAACTGCTCGTGTAGCTGCTTTTTTACTTTGCCCTGCAGAGGGTTTGAATTCAGCTAAGGTATTCCATGCCCCACAACGGCATTGCCCCTGCCAACGCTGGTAATTCATACCGCACTCGGTACAAACAAATTCTATTTTTGCCGCTTTTGCCATTTACAGTGCCTACTTTGCTAACTTTTTGCTCATTCTCCCTAAGCATATTGAGTAAACTCATTTATGATTAGGTGCTTATTTTACTATTTCGTTGCCTTAACATCGAACATTGCCCTTGCCAATAGCGCAATTCAGCGCCACAATCGGAGTATAATTAAAGCTATTTTGTTACTTTTGCTTTAGGGCACGCTTTTTGCTTTAGTATTTTGTTACTAAAGCAATTGGAAGTAACAGTCATTAATTTGGCAATCTCATAATAATAAAAACTTAAAGATGGATACTCGCTACACTTAAATTGTCGTAATAATGCATTAAGATAAACGTATTTATAACGCAATAGTATACCAACTTTTTAGAATAGACGGTGATGGTTTTATAAATGACTGATGACATACTATTTAAATATGAAAGTTTAGTTGATGAACTTAAATCATATTTAGGTAACTCCAAATTTGACTCGATCTTTAAATCGAAAACCGCGGGCTTAACCAAGCCTGAGCAATTTTTGATCAAGATGGAAATGTCTCGCCTTTCGCAACCAATCGCCCGGTTTATTGATTTACGAGGCCAAGTAACAGGCCAAGTAAAACCTTTTGAATATGAAGGTAAACAGCACTTTATGGATGAAACAGCCATAGAAGTGTTTGAAAAAGCAATTGAACGACATGGTGGTTATACGCTTGCTGTTTATGAAGCCGTAATGAATACTGATAATAACCATCGGGTGATGCAAAAAAAAGCGGCACAATTAGCCCAGCAGCCAGAGCATCAAGAAGAGCAGAACTTTGATTGTCAGGTTATCAAGTTTGCATCCTATGAGAGCCGCCGCGAAGAGCGGATGAATTACTCAATTAAAATCACTGTTGAGCTTGAAAAAAGCAATACGGTTGCGGCCACGACGTCTGATATATCGTTAAGCGGCGCCAAAATAAAACTCGCACCTCGCTACCATGTCAAACGAGGACAAATACTTGGCTTACGGCTAGTTGGTCTTGAGCAAGATTTTGAACTTGGTTTAAAAAATGGTATTCAATACGAAGTTGTTGCCGTTGAAAAAGTTTCTGCTGACTTTAACCATATTCGCCTAAAAAGAACATTTGTTGAAAATAATGAAAAGTTTGATGGATTCTTAGAAAGCTTTATCCATGGAAATAAACGCCGCTATAAAGTAAATTTAGATAACACTTTAGATGCTGTTGTATCTAAAGGTTATGAGCAATATTATATTCCCCGTGTTACTTCTTTATTTACTTTCTTCAGCCAGCATGATGATAAAATATACCCGAGTTTAGTGCTTACCACTGAAAATAATATTTTTATCCAGCGCTATTTCTGCGATGAGCGAAAACTATCTTGTTTATACACAATATTAAATCAACAACGGATAAACTTATTACTGAGTGACCCATCTCCAGTAAAAGAAGAATATTTATATACGTTTACCCATGTTGTTGGCGGTAAAGTTTATTATTATTCAGCAACCCGCTCAGAGCTTGCCACTGAACCTGAATTAAAACAGCTGTTCTTTGGTTTTGGCAGTCAAAAAGAAAGCTGGCAATGCTTTAAAGTACAGCTGATGCCCAGTCATCCCGATGATTCATTTATCCCTTTAAGTTTGCCAAATACCGCTGGCAAAGACATCGAAAAATTAAATAAGCCCCCCACTCCTCGCGTGCAAGGGATGGTGAAAGACGTTAAGTACTTAGTGATTTTAACGTCTGTAGGGACTAAAGCTGAGCAAACGCATTATCAAACTTTTAGTTATGACAAAAGCTTGGTAAATCAGTTAAAGCGCTTTGGTCATGGTAAGCATAAAGCGCCGCCAAAGCTCGAAACCGTTGATTTAGAATATGTAAATTTACGCGCACATAAGCGCTACCTTTATAAAACAGATATCTTGATCACTTTGCCTGATGAGCAAGTTTATACAGCGCATAGTCGCGATTTTTCGGTCATGGGACTACAGATTGAGTGCCAGCAACCCGTTAGCTTTAATAAAGGTGATGTTGTTGAATTAAGCATGCCTGAGCTGCAAAAGATCACTAAAAAATACCAACTTTCAGCATTGAAATATGAAGTTATGGCTGTGAGTAAGTCGCTTACTACAATTAATTTAAAAGCAACGCGGATAGCTGATTTACCGCATATGGGTGTAAAGTTTTTCACGCAGTTAATTGAAAATAATAAAGATAAGCTAAAAATATCTGAAGAAGCGCCAAAAATTCCAGGTTTGTCTACAGCGCTTAGAAACATGGTCACTAAAAGTGTATGCCAATTCCCATTTTATTTGCATAAAGAAGCCGCGCACTTCAAAACAGGGGCAATTGGTCATGGGCTATATCCAAGCTCACTGCATACTATTTTACAAAATTACGGTTTGCTTAATGACACCACAACAATTGATCCCTTTTTATCAACAGAGCAAATTACCGATATTATTACTCCGTTAATTAAAGATCGTAGTCGCCAAGATCCCCCGCTACAATTTACGCTGTTTATTCGCTTTGACCCTAAAAAATCGACACTTCAAGAAGCCGTTAAAAGCCAGTGTGTTGCTGATGATAACTTTTCACCTTTGCACTTATTTTTAAAGAAAGGCTTAAAATCTGAATTAGTATTCGTTATGCGTTTATATATTTCTCGCACTGGCCGCCCTGATACAGATTACTTATCAAACGAGCTTAAATACGTGAGCCAATATGCGCTTCATAAAGCTAAAGATCTTGAGGAAGCGCTATGGTCAGTTGCAGGTGTTGGCGACATGGTAGATGTAACTGATGAAACGCTCAGCCACTTGGATTTTACAGCTGAGCTAATAGAGCAAATGAATAAGCGCAAACAAATTTGGCTTAAGCGTTTAACTTAAACTCAGGGATCGTCAAAAGGTATAATATTTGTAATAGCGATCCTTGGCAAATTGCAGCTTGAGCTTGCTCAACCACCTTTGGCTTACCATGTACTGCTACACCTAAACCTGCCGCAGCCATCATGGTTAAGTCATTCGCGCCATCGCCAATGGCAACCGTTTGCTGTACAGGCAAATTTAATTGCTGTTGTAGTTTAGTCAACACCACCGCTTTTTGCTGTGCATCAACAATAGTTCCAAGTACTTTGCCGGTGAGCTGATTATCTTTAAACTC
The DNA here is from genome assembly GCF_045064175.1 of Pseudoalteromonas sp. Ld20. NCBI lineage: Bacteria > Pseudomonadati > Pseudomonadota > Gammaproteobacteria > Alteromonadales > Pseudoalteromonadaceae > Pseudoalteromonas > Pseudoalteromonas sp. Ld20. Next base: position 118,644 of record NZ_JBISHB010000032.1, on the reverse strand, counting down.
CAATACGTTGGCATGCACTTCATCCAAATCAAGTATGCTTTGTACTTGCTCTGCAAAAGGCACAAAACCACCAGAGGCAATTGCTAAATACCAGTTATGTTGTTTTAGCACTTTGCATAGCGCTTGAATGCCGGGCATTAAAGGTAAATTATTTTTAAGTTCATCAATTAAGCTTTGTTTAATACCTGTAAGTTTGGCAACGCGCTGATGTAAGCTTTCGCTAAAATCTAACTTTCCAGCCATTGCTTGCGCTGTTACCGCCGCAACATCATCGTACACATTTGCAAGGCGCGCTATTTCATCAATGCATTCAATAGTAATAGCAGTTGAATCCATATCCATAACCAATAAACCAGGCTGTATTAAGCTAGGTGGCTTGCTAACTTGTACTAGCTGAAAACCTAACGGATGAGCAAACTCATTTAATAACAACGGGTTAATGGTCAATTGGCTTTTATCACTATAAAAGCACCATGCAGGCGTTAATTTTTGATCAGGCTGGTAACGACATACAGCACTAACAATAAAGCCATGTTGAGTTAAGAAAGCCGCAATACTAACGAGCTTTTGCCCATCAAAATTACCTGCAAAGGCGATACTGAATGTTCCCTGTGAATTAATCACTGCGCTGGTTTGTTCTACTAACGCACCCTGATCGCGATACCATTGTCCTAACGAAAACTGCATTGCCACTTGCTCAGATGTTAGGGTCGCAAAGCGCTCCAATGTCATGATGACTCCATAATGATACTAATGTCTCAACTGCGACTTAAGAGTAAATTCGCCATTGAGGGGGATTTAAGGTTATAGTTAGGCTTAGTTGTAACATCAAAAGCAAAAGCTGTCAGCAGCGCAAGCGGTGACTATGAAAAATAACCATCTTAAAAACCCTATTTCTGCATCTCAAAGGCAACGCTTAGTTCGTTTGAGTCTGGCTGCTGCATGTTTTTTACTGTTGAGCTGGGTTGCAATAAATAGTAGTTTTCAAAGCCATCAGTTACTTTATGACAGCGCCGACAGTACCGCTAAAAGCTTAACTCGCTTCATGGCACTTAATGCAAAAACTCCATTACTTGAAAAAAATAAACCCGCACTAAACGCGCTTTGCAATAATATTAGTAAGGACGAATTTGTGCTTGCGGCAATGATTTATGATCACCAAGGAGTGCTTATTGCAAACAGCGCTAATTGGCAAACGCATCATTTATTAGGTAAATTACCAGATTCCACTCCCGGTATAAGTAAACTTAAAACCCCCTTTGTTGAACCAGTTATTAGCGATGATGACCGCCCCCTTGGCTTTGTATCCATTACGTATTTAACGCGATCATCGATAGCACAAAGCCACAGCCACTTTCATGACTTAGGCCGCCAAGTATTATTGATGCTGGTTATAACCTGTATTTTTACATGGCAACTAGGGCGCGGTTTAAAACGTTGGCAGGTTAATCGTTATATTCGAAAAAGTGCTGAGCACGAGTCATAAAGGCGTTGTTTTAGATCATTCCTATTTAATGATGTGACTTGTTTTAACTGACAAAGCTGTTCAAACACTAATGGTAATTGCAGTGGTGTATTGTGCTGCCCCTGAAAGCCCGCAAGCGGCATTGATGGTGCATCCGTTTCAAGTAATAAATGCTCTGGCGCTATTTGAGCAATAACGTGACGTGTTTTTTGCGCGCGCTCATACGTAATTACCCCGCCTACCCCAAGTTTAAAGCCCAATTTAATGTATGAATTTGCTTGTTGTAATGAGCCTGAAAAAGCATGAATAACACCACCGAATTTAGGCTTACAGCGCTTAAATGATTGCGCAATTAAATCATGACTTTGCCGATGATGTACAATCAGTGGGAGTTCCAGTTGATTAGCAAGTTCAATTTGATATTCAAATATTTGTGTTTGCTTTGCTATATTTTCGATACTACGATCGATCCCACATTCACCAATAGCGACTAACTGATCTTTATGCTTGTGAGCCAGTTTGTTAAGTTCATCTAAATGCTCATCACGGTGTTCAGCCATAAAATAAGGGTGCAAACCAATGGCAATGTATACGCTCGGGTATTGTTTAGCAAAAGAGGTGAGTGAATAAGATTGTGCCAAGCTAACACCCGGCACAATAAAATGATTAATTCCCAGTTCTAAACTTTGCCGAATGAGTTGTTCGCGCGTGGCGTCAAATTCAGCAAAATCTAAGTGGCAGTGGGAATCAATAAACGCCATAACTGGTTATGGGTTTAAACGCGTTACTTGCCAGCTGTTGTCAGCTTGGCGTTGATACATAAAGCGATCGTGCAAGCGATGCGCCCCGCCTTGCCAAAACTCTATTTTAGTTGGCACAACACAGTATCCGCCCCAAAAATCAGGTAAAGGGATCTGACCTTTCGCAAATTTATTTTTCATATTCGCAAAGGTTTCCATTAATACTTTTCGTGATGACACAGGCCGACTTTGTGCAGACGCCCATGCAGCAAGCTGACTCTCTTTAGGGCGTGATAAAAAGTACTTGGCAACCGCTGCGGTTGGCAATGGTTTAGCTTCACCGTATACAATCACTTGGCGTTCCATGGTGTGCCACGGGAAATGCAATGATATTTTGTTATTACCTTTTAGCTCTTGTGCTTTACGTGAGCCGGTATTGGTAAAAAATACAAAACCGTCATCATCAAGATGCTTTAACAATACAATGCGTTGCGATGGTTGCCCTGTTTCATCAACCGTCGCCACGACCATAGCTGTAGGATCTGATAAATTAGCCGTTACAGCATTATCGAGCCACTTTTCAAACTGTTTAAATGGACAATCAAGCAAGTTATCTTCGCTTAAACCATCTTGTAAGTATTCACGACGAATATCTTCGAGTTTCATATCAAATCCTTCTTTATCAGCTATCAGCTATCAGCTATCAGCTATCAGCTATCAGCTATCAGCTATCAGCTATCAGCTATCAGCTATCAGCTATCAGCTATCAGCTATCAGCTATCAGCTATCAGCTATCAGCTATCAGCTACAAAATTAAGCAATTGCAGCTCAGTGTCAAGCTACACCTAGCACCTAGCACCTAGCACCTAAAATTATCTGCAAGTGTAGGAGCGCTAGCAAGGCAATGAGTTTATTTATGCCAAGGAGCATACGTATCTGGTATGTGACTTAGCATTTTTGGGTTTCGTAACACTCAACCCAACCTACAAGCAGCAGAATCCACCTAAGTAATTTAGCCTAAAACAAGGCGGACATTCGATTGAGCCCTATGAGCATACGTGTTGTATGTAATTAGGGTCAATCGAGTGGACAACGCAGTATTAGGTTAAAATACGACGGTGGTTACATTTGCTCCATGACTTCAATGCCTAACAGATCCAACCCTGTACGCAGTGTATCTGCCACTAAATTACACAACACTAAACGGCTGTCGCGTACACTTGGCTCTACACCTTCTTTAAGTACTGGGCAGGCTTCATAGAATGTCATGTATAGGCTAGCAAGCTCGTATAAGTAACTACACAATACGTGCGGTGTTGCCTCATTGATCATTTGATCAAGCACTTCTTCTAATTGTAGCAATTTAAGTGCTAGGGCTTTTTCTTGCTGCTCAACAATGGCTATTTCAGCATTTAGGTTTGCAGCATCTACACCTGATTTACGGAAAATGCTACGTACGCGAGTATAAGCGTATTGTAAGTAAGGTGCAGTTGCGCCTTCAAAGCTGAGCATGGTATCCCAGTTGAAAATATAATCACTGGTACGATTTTTAGATAAATCAGCGTATTTAACTGCGCCAATACCAACTTTACGGGCTATTTCACTGCGCTCAGCGTCGCTTAAATCTGATTCACGCTCAGCAAGTTTTGCTGTTGCACGAACAATTGATTCTTCAAGTAAATCGGCTAATTTTACTGTGCCACCAGTACGGGTTTTAAATGGTTTGCCATCTTCACCCATCATGGTGCCGAAAGGGCAAAATTCGTAGCTAGTCTCATCACGAAGTAAACCGGCTTTGCGTGCTGTAAGCTCTACTTGATTAAAGTGTAAGCTTTGGCGTGCATCAACAAAAATTAGGATACGTGCTGCACCCAACTTGTTTGAACGGTAATCACAAGCTGCTAAATCGGTGGTTGCGTATAAGAAACCGCCACCTGATTTTTGTACGATAAATACAGATGGCTCACCATCTTTATTTGCCAGCTCATCTAAAAAAACTACCTGTGCGCCTTGTGACTCAACCGCAATATTTTTATCTTTTAATAACGCAATAATGTTATTAAGCTCACTGTTATAAGCGCTTTCAGCCATTATATCGTCTGGCGTAAGCGTTACATTTAAGCGTTTATAAACTTCTTCAGAATGCTTTACAGATGTTGCGATAAACAGCTTCCACAGTTTTTCACAATGAGCGTCACCGCCTTGTAGTTTTACTACGTAGTCACGGGCTTTATCGGCAAAACCTTCTTCGTCGTCAAAACGCTTTTTAGCATCGCGATAGAAAGTTTCTAAATCAGCTAACGCAACGGTATCAAGATCAACACCTTGGCTTATTTGATCTTCTAAATGCGCAATCAACATACCAAACTGCGTACCCCAATCGCCCATGTGATTTTGGCGAATAACAGTGTCACCACGAAACTCAAGCGCACGTACTACTGCATCACCAATGATCGTTGAACGTAAATGCCCTACGTGCATTTCTTTAGCTAAGTTAGGAGATGAGTAATCAACCACAACTTTTTGTGGCTGTGCATGCTCTGCAACAGCCAGTTTTTCATCTTGATTTGCCGCTTTTAAACTTTGCGCTAAAAACTCAGGCTTTAAGTGAATATTAATAAAACCAGGACCCGCGATCTCCGTTTTTTCTGCAATATCACTTACATCTAAATGATCTATTATTTTTTGTGCAAGCTCGCGCGGGTTGCTTTTCATTTTTTTAGCTGCGCCCATTGCACCATTGATTTGGTAATCACCAAATTGTGGGCGGGTGCTTTGTGTGACTGCAGGGTTGGTATCTGCAGGTAAGCCTGCCCCCGTCATTGCCGCGATGGCTTTTTCAATCAATAGCGTACGAATGTTCATGTAATTTATTACCTTTACCAGCCCGCTATTGCAGGCTTTAAATTGAATTTTTGTTTAGTTTTCACGCGTGTGGTTAAACGTCACTTCTGGGTAGCGTTCAGTCGATAAGTTAAGATTTACACGACTTGGGGCAATGTAAGTTAAATTATCGCCACCATCTAGCGCTAGGTTGCTTTCACATTTACGCTTAAAGTCTTCAAACTTTTTAACATCATCACAACTCACCCAACGAGCCGTATTTACATTAACACTTTCGTAAATAGCATCAACGTTGTATTCGGCTTTTAAACGCGCTACTACTACATCAAACTGCAATATACCTACAGCACCAACAATTAAATCGTTATTAATGAGAGGTCTAAATACTTGTACTGCACCTTCTTCAGATAGCTGCACTAAGCCTTTTAATAATTGCTTTTGCTTTAATGGATCGCGCAGACGAATACGACGGAATAACTCAGGTGCAAAGTTTGGTATACCAGTAAATTTAAGTTTTTCACCTTGTGTGAAAGTATCACCAATTTGAATCGTACCGTGGTTATGTAGGCCAATGATGTCACCAGCGTAGGCGTCAGCTGCACGCTCACGGTCACCTGCCATAAAAGTTACGGCATCTGAAATGCTTACCTGCTTACCTATACGCACATGATTCATTTTCATGCCTTGGCTGTATTTACCCGATACAATACGCATGAATGCAATACGGTCGCGGTGTTTTGGATCCATGTTTGCTTGAATTTTAAATACAAAACCTGTGAAGTTTTCTTCACTTGCAACAACTGTGCGGTCTTCCGTTTCGCGCGGCAATGGCGTTGGTGCCCATTCAGTCAGACCTGTCAAAACATGATCAACACCAAAGTTACCAAGTGCTGTACCAAAATACACAGGTGATAATTCACCGGCTAAGAAAAGATCTAAATCAAACTCATTTGATGCACCAATCACAAGCTCAAGTTCATCGCGCAATTGCGCAGCTAACTCTTCACCAATTGCATCATCAAGTTCAGGGTTATCTAGCCCTTTAATACTGCGCACTTCTTGAATCATATGACCTTGCCCTGTTTTATATAACAAGGTTTCGCCACGATGAATATGATAAACACCTTTAAACTCTTTACCGCAGCCAATCGGCCATGTAATAGGTGCACACGCAATATTTAGCTCTGTTTCAACTTCATCAAGTAACTCCATAGGATCACGGATGTCGCGGTCACATTTATTCATAAAGGTAACAATTGGCGTGGTACGAAGGCGTGTTACTTCCATTAATTTACGAGTTCGGGCTTCAACACCTTTAGCTGCATCGATAACCATTAAACATGAATCCACAGCCGTTAAGGTACGATAAGTATCTTCAGAGAAGTCTTCGTGCCCTGGGGTATCAAGTAAATTAACAAGTGCTTTATTAAACGGAAATTGCATTACAGAAGTGGTTACAGAGATACCACGCTCTTTTTCCATCTCCATCCAGTCAGATTTAGCATGTTGATTTGAACCGCGACCCTTTACCGTACCGGCTTTTTGAATTGCTTGTCCGAACAACAACACTTTTTCAGTGATGGTCGTTTTACCCGCATCTGGATGCGAGATGATTGCGAACGTACGTCGCGTATTGATTTCGTTTAATAAATTAGACATGTAAGCCGCTTTAAGTCAGAACAAGGCGCAACTAAAAACAAACCTAAGCAAAGGTCTTTTTTGCGCACTGTAAATATAAAATAGAATTACCCGCATTATACCTTGTTTACCTTAGCCAAAAAAGCAACGATTGTAAGTAATTAGCTGATAACTTTGTTTCAAATTGCACCAAGCACGTAGGTGCAGTCAACGCGCTAAACTTGTGTAATTTTACACTAGCGCATACTATTGATGGATTACATGGAGGATATTTTGTTTGGGCATGAAAACCAGTAAGCTAAGCATACGATTATTATGGTATATCACGCCGTTGGTGATCTTACCGTTACTGTTTTTAGGGGGCTTTACGCTCACTAACGTCACTAGTTCAACACAAAAACAAGCTGAACTTATCGTGAGCCGTTTTGTAGAACAACAACAGCAAAAAATGTTCAACTACATTGACTCCTTTCATTCCACCACAAAATTACTGTCAACCTCCCCTGTTTTAAGCGACTTTCTCGCTGACGACCTTCGCTATAATGGTAATTACACACGTCGTTTGGGCGCATTAATGGACGTATTTGCCAGTTATTCTGAAGCGTACCCAGACATTATTAGTGTAAATTTAGTTTCCCCAAATGGTAAAAGTGACGCGTATTACTCTAGTAGTTTAAATATAGCTCCTGACAGCTACCCTTTTTTCGATCAAGTATTACAAAGTAATTTAGGCCAACAACAGTTTATGGTGCAAAAAAAAGATGGCACCACCAGCTTGTATTTCATCCAACGCATTTTTAGTGCTGATTATTACTTAAAGCGTCCTCAGCAATTAGGTTTTATTATTGTTCATGTTGAGCCGTCAATTTTAAATACCAGTATTTTAGAAGCCCCCTATAACAACACACTTAATTTATTATTAACTAACGACGGTAAAATTTTATTTAGTTCAGATTATGACAAACGGGGTAATTACATCAGTGAGTATGAGTTAAAACAAATTCATGAATTAGCTGATTTAGGTAAACTCTCCACCATAGAGCTCTCCAGTATCGATAAGGTTGAACGAATGATTTATGCCGTGCAAATGAGTGGCGGTTATTATTACGTATCGACTATCCCAAAAGCACTGCTTTATCAGTCGGGTAGAGCCATTAGCCTGATCACAGCTTTAATTGTAATTATTTCGGTGGTTACGCTACCACTGCTTATTTTTATTGTAGTGCGTAACTTATTACTCAATCCCATTGAGCAACTAGGTGCGGCGAGCCATCGCGTTGGCGATGGTGATTTATCAGTTTACTTACCAGCACACAACAATGATGAAGTTGGTGTTTTATTTAATGATTTTAATCATATGATCAACCAAATCCGTCATTATCAAGATGAATTAAAAGAATACAAGCACCACCTTGAAGATAAAGTTGAGAGCCGTACTAAAGCGCTTGAAACAATGAATAGCCAGCTTGAAGGGGCTATTGCACAAGCGGAACAAGCCAACCAATTAAAGAGCCGTTTTTTAGCGAATATGAGTCATGAAATTCGCACACCACTAACTGCGATTATGGGTTTTACAGAGCAACTGCTACATACAAAAAAAGCAGTTAATGATGAATTGCATTTAAGCACGATTTTACGTAACTCAAAGCACTTACTTGAGCTAATTAATAATATTTTAGATTTATCAAAAATTGAAGCTGAAAAACTAGCCGTTGAACGTGAGCCGCTGTCTGTTGTTGAATTAGTCCATGATATAGATTCGATTATTCGCCCGTTAGCGCAAGAGAAACAGCTCACTTTTGAAATAAATTACACATTACCTTTACCGCAAACAATCTATAGCGATGCGACTCGCTTAAAGCAAATTCTGATTAATATTGCCAGTAATGCCGTAAAATTTACTGAGCAAGGACAAATAACCCTCGATATTAAATACCTCGAAGATAAACAATTTATTGAATTTGCAATTGAAGATACCGGCATTGGCATGTCAGAGCATGAAGTTGAACGAGTCTTTAAACCATTTGAACAAGCCGATGCAACGACTACGCGGCGTTTTGGCGGTACTGGTCTCGGGTTATGTATTTCCAAAAATTTAGCACAATTACTTGGCGGTGATGTTCATTTAGAAAGTGAACCGGGTAAAGGCAGTCGATTTTGCATTCAAATAGCCTGCCACCTTGATGAAAATGCAGAGCATGCCCATGCAATGCTAACAGCAATAGAGCAACTAACCCCCACTAAAGACCAGCAGCTTTCCTTTGCAGCTAATAGCTTTGATGCCAATATCCTTGTTGCTGAAGATAACCCTGATAACCAAGTGCTAATTAAGTTATTACTACAAACATGGGGGCTTGAGCCTGATATCGCAAAAAATGGAGCTGAAGCTGTCGAAATGGCGTTAGTGAATGACTATCAGCTCATTATTATGGACATGCAAATGCCTGTGATGGGTGGTTTAGAAGCCACACAAATGCTACGTCACGCCGCTTACGATGGTCCTATTATTGCGCTTACTGCGAATGTAATGAAGCATGATGTTGACACCTACCTCAAAGCAGGTTGCGATGAAGCACTAGCAAAACCTATCGACAAAGATGCGCTTGAAAGCGTACTCGTTAGTTATTTACACATAGAAAAAGACAGTCAAAGCAAATGGGATAGCTTGCTCAACAGCGATAAGTTTCAACAGATAAATGAAAACTATCGCTCTAAACTACCTGATTACCTAGTTGAAGTGACGGATTTATATAATTCAGGTGAATGGGATCAACTCAGGGCACTAGCACACAACTTAAAAGGCAGTGCTGGGTGCTTTGGGTTTAGTAATATTCATCATGGTGCTGCGACTCTTGAGGATAACTTGCGAGGGCGCGATCATAGTCGTCGTGACTATTTGGCATTGAGTTTAATTGAAGCAATTAAATATACGATACAACAAGCTAAATCACCCAAAGAGTAAAGTGAGCCCCATTAGTATTGCATCTTCATGACCATTTTTTGCTGGGTCATCACTTGGGTAGTAATTTTTACGTACTGACATCTCACTAAAGCCTGCCCGTTCATACAAGTTAATTGCACGGGTGTTGGTTTCGCGTACTTCTAAGAATAAGTTTTCAGCGTTGTGCTTTTCGCCATATTCAATAAATGCTGTAAGTAACTGCTTTGCTATGCCTTTCCCCTGAAAATCAGGTGCTACGCAAATATCCATTAAGGTAAAGTCAGGTCCTGCTTTTTCACCAATGTAAAAACCAATCATTTGTTGTTCACTAAACGCGGCTAAATTAAAGTAGCGCCCAGCTAAACATGATTTCATTGTGTTAACAGTCCACGGATGGCTGTGACATGCACTCTCAACACGCATTAGCGCGTCAATAGATGATTCAGTAACAGATTCAAAGGTTATCAAGGTGTATGCTCATCAGCGCCCATAGCGCGCGTTTATTATCAGCACTAAGCTGTTTATTTGGTAAACTCAGTTGGCCTTCATGCCATGCTAGCGTATCACTTTGCACTACGTGCTTAATTTGCTCTGGTGCAATAGCACGATTTAGATCTGCTAACAGCTTTTGATTTAACTCTAGAGTTACCTGTGGTGCCGTCATTGTTTGATCAGGAAATTGCTCAACAATAGACTGTGGACGAAAATGTTGATTTAGTTCAAGGTTTTCTATACCAAAAATAGCTGCGTATCGTGGATGCATAACAACTCAGTAGATTTAAAAACAAGAACAATATAAGAAGTAATAAAAACGATGTAAAGAAGAAATGGCAGGGGCGGAGAGACTCGAACTCCCAACCATCGGTTTTGGAGACCGCTGTTCTACCAATTGGAACTACGCCCCTGCAATGCGACGAATTATAGAGAAGTTTCGCTAAAGGTAAAGAAAAAAATTACACTTTTAGTTCAACTGCTTTTTAAATAAACAAAACGGCGAATTAGCATGCTAATTCGCCGTTTTACAATCAATTATCAAACTAGTTTGCTACTAAGTTTTAATTATTCCCATTCGATTGTTGCAGGTGGTTTACCTGAAATATCGTAAACAACACGTGAGATACCGTCGATTTCATTAATGATGCGGTTTGAAACCAGACCTAAGAACTCATAAGGTAAATGTGACCAACGCGCTGTCATAAAGTCGATAGTTTCTACACAACGAAGCGACACAACCCAATCGTACTTACGTGCATCACCCATTACCCCTACCGACTTAACTGGTAAGAATACCGTGAACGCTTGGCTCACTTTATGGTAAAGCTCAGCTTTGTGTAGCTCTTCAATGAAGATAGCATCAGCACGACGTAGTAAATCACAGTATTCTTTTTTGATTTCACCAAGTACGCGCACACCTAAACCAGGCCCAGGGAACGGATGACGGTAAAGCATGTCGTATGGTAAACCTAGCTCTAAACCAATTTTACGCACTTCGTCTTTAAACAATTCACGTAATGGCTCCACTAAGCCCATTTCCATATCATCCGGTAAGCCCCCCACATTGTGGTGAGACTTGATCACATGTGCTTTACCTGTCGCTGATGCTGCTGATTCGATGACATCTGGGTAGATAGTACCTTGGCCTAACCATTTAGCATTTTTAAGCTTTTTAGATTCGCTATCAAATACCTTAATAAACGTATGACCAATGGCTTTACGCTTATCTTCAGGATCAGATTTACCAGCAAGGTCCGCTAAAAATAACTCTTCAGCTTCTACTTTAATGATGTTCAAGCCAAATTTATTACCGAACATATCCATTACTTGTTGGCCTTCGTTTAAACGAAGTAAACCATTATCAACAAATACACAGGTTAAACGGTCGCCAATGGCGCGATGGATAAGCATAGCTACAACCGATGAATCAACACCGCCTGATAAACCTAATATGACTTCATCTTCACCAACAGTCTCTTTAATTCGCGCGATTGCGTCATCAATGATTTTTTCAGCAGTCCATAATTTTTCACAACCACAAATATCAACAGCAAAGCGCTCTAATAAACGCTGACCTTGATGAGTGTGTGTTACTTCAGGGTGGAACTGCACGCCGTAGAAACGCTTTTCTTCGTTAGACATTGCCGCATGTGGGCAAGTAGATGTTTTAGCTGTGGTTTTGAAAGTATCAGGGATTTCCATTACTTTGTCGCCGTGGCTCATCCATACATCTAGAATGCCTTCGCCGCCGTCAGTAATGCTGTCTTCAATGGCATCAAATAATGCACAATTGCCTACTTTTTCAACTTGCGCATAACCAAACTCTTTCTTATCAGAGCTATGAACGTTGCCGCCAAGTTGAGTCGCCATTGTTTGCATGCCGTAACAAATACCAAGTACGGGTACACCGGCATTAAATACATATTCAGGGGCACGCGGGCTGTTTTCTAACGTTGTTGACTCAGGGCCACCAGATAAGATGATACCTTGTGGATTGAACTCACGGATTTGCTCTTCCGTTACGTCCCATGCCCACAGTTCACAGTAAACACCAATTTCTCGCACACGGCGGGCGATCAATTGCGTGTATTGCGAACCAAAGTCTAAAATAAGAATTCGTGAATCGTGAATGTCTTTGCTCATTGAGGGTCTCGTTAGTCAAGAACTGGCACTCAGGGTATCTGAATGACTAAAAATAAATAAGGGCCAGCAAAAGCTAGCCCAGTAATATCAATAATATATTGATTAACCTAAGCGGTAGTTAGGTGCTTCTTTAGTGATTTGCACATCATGAACGTGTGACTCACCCATACCTGCTGAAGTAACGCGTACAAACTGAGGTTTAGTGTTTAATTCATCAATAGTTGCACAACCGGTTAAACCCATTGCACTGCGCAGGCCGCCAACTTGTTGGTGAATGATGGTTGCGATTGGGCCTTTATAAGCCACTCGACCTTCAATTCCTTCAGGAACTAGCTTGTCCGCTTGGTTTGACTTTTGGAAGTAACGATCAGATGAACCTTCTTTTTGGTTCATCGCGCCAAGCGAGCCCATACCACGGTATGATTTGTAGTAACGACCTTGATAAAGTTCAACTTCACCCGGCGCTTCTTCAGTGCCCGCTAGCATAGAACCAACCATTACACATGATGCACCAGCAACCAATGCTTTTACGATATCGCCAGAGAAACGGATACCGCCATCAGCTATCACTGGAATATCGCGACCTTTTAGGCCTTCAACTGCATCAGAAATAGCCGTGATCTGTGGTACACCACAACCAGTAACGATACGCGTAGTACAGATTGAACCTGGGCCGATACCTACTTTAACGGCATCAACACCGGCATCAGCAAGCGCTATAGCGCCTTCAGCTGTTGCCACATTACCCGCGACTATTTGCAAGTCTGGGTAAGCTTGACGTGTTGCAGCTACGCGGTCAATAACACCTTGAGAGTGACCATGTGAAGTATCTATTAGTAATACATCAACACCCGCTTCAACTAATGCGGCAATACGTTCATCTGTACCAGGACCGACACCTACAGCAGCGCCTACACGAAGACGACCTTGCTCATCTTTACACGCATCAGGTTTGTCTTGTGCTTTTTGATAATCTTTTACTGTGATCATGCCTTTTAATTTAAACGCATCATCAACAACAAGGATTTTTTCGATACGGTGCTCGTGCATTAACCCTAAGATTTCATCACGTGCAGCACCTTCTTTAACGGTGACTAATTTTTCTTTTTTAGTCATTACCGTTGAAACTGGCTGTTCAAGTTTTGTTTCAAAACGCATGTCGCGGCTGGTAACAATACCCACAAGGCCATTTTCAGCATCCGTTACCGGAAAGCCTGAAAAGCCCTTTTCTTCAGCAAGTACAATCGCATCTGCAATGGTTAAATCCGCTGTAACTGTAACTGGAAAAGAAACAATGCCGGCTTCATACGTTTTAACTTTACGTACGTTTTTAGCTTGTTCTTCAATAGTCATGTTTTTGTGGATAAAACCTAAACCGCCTTCTTGTGCCAGCGCAATCGCTAAGCGGGCTTCTGTAACAGTATCCATAGATGCTGAAACTAGCGGCAAGTTAAGTTTGATACCACGCGTTAAGCGAGTTGAAATATTTGCCGTATGTGGCAAAACAGTAGAATGACCTGGTACTAAAAGTACGTCATCAAAGGTAAGAGCTTCTTTAGCAATTCTAAGCATTTTGGCAACTTCTCACATGTGGATCTTGTATAAGGAATTGCGGCCAAATTTTATCAGCGTTATGGGCACGAGTAAATAAGATTTCACAAATATTTATGATAAAATACCGTCATCATCGCTTTTTAGAGTCGCTTTATGGCCGTAACATCCCAGCAGCAAACGATTTATACCGTTTCTAGATTAAATAGAGAGATCAGAACCGTACTCGAACAAGGGTTTGCATCGTTAAATTTAACGGGTGAAATATCAAATTTCATTACACCTGCCTCTGGCCATTGGTATTTCACACTCAAAGATGATCGTGCCCAAGTAAAAGCAGCCATGTGGCGCGGTAACAACCGTAATCAACAATACCGCCCTATAAATGGCGCACAAGTAACTGTACGTGCGCGTGTTTCTTTATATGAGCCACGCGGCGACTACCAACTGATTGTTGAACATATGGAAGCCGCGGGCGAAGGTCAATTAAAGCAAGAGTTTGATGATTTAAAAATGCGTCTTGCCGCTGAAGGCTTATTTAGCTCAGCACATAAGCTGCCAATTCCATCTGTTGTGCATCGTGTGGGCATTATTACATCCGCTACAGGGGCAGCAATTAAAGATATTTTGACGGTTCTAAAACGCCGCGCCCCACAACTTGAAGTCGTGATCTACCCTGCGATGGTGCAAGGGAAAGAGGCGCACCTGCAACTGATTGATAAAATAAACATAGCCAATGCCCGTAATGAAGTCGACGTACTTATTTTAGGCCGGGGTGGTGGCTCACTGGAAGACTTATGGTGTTTTAATCATGAGCTGCTTGCCCGTGCTATTTTTGCCAGTGAGCTGCCAATTATTAGCGCTGTAGGTCATGAAATTGATACCACGATAAGTGATTATGTAGCTGATGTACGTGCAGCAACACCTAGTGCAGCTGCGGAGCTTGTAAGTCCAAACAGCAGCGAGCTTGCAAACCAAATTCAACAGCAGTTAAACCGTTTAGCAAATGCCTTTAAACACCAATTATCTGCAAAGCAAAGCATTGCAACCGCACTTGAACACCGCTTAACACTATGTCACCCGCGCAATCAGTTAAATCAACAATCACAACGCTTAGATGAGCTAAGTTTGGCGCTACAACAAGCTATGCAACAGCATATTTATTTACACGAGCGTCGTTTAAATAATTTAGCCCCACGATTAATGCAGCAATCACCTGATCGTAAACTTACTCAAGCAAGTCATCAATTGCAGCAATTACAAGCAAGACTTCAGCAAAGTATGCAACAGCAACTAAATGATGCTAATAACCAATTATCAATGCAAGCAGGGAAACTAGAGTCAGTTAGCCCATTAAATGTGCTCGCCCGTGGTTATAGCATCACTAAAAATAAGCAAGGAAGTGTAATAAAATCAACGTCACAAGTGAATAAAGGCGATTCACTTGTGACAGAATTAGCTGATGGAGTAATTCAATCTATCGTTAGTTAACTTTAGTAAACGACTCTTTGCTTGCTGCACAATTGGTTATTTTGACTCTGTAGCAAGCAGTAAAGAAAAGTCTCGATCGCTGGATTTGGATGTACTAACGGTAAACTGTTGCCAAAATTCTTGTTTTACCAACTTATCATTTAACTCACGCCAGTGAATATGGTTAAAATCATCCATATCTTTTGGTGCTGAAAGGTCAAATTTACATACCGAACTTTTACACTGAGCATTTACCATGTCTGGGGTGATGCTTAGATCGGCCGTTTGCAAAAAGTCTTTCATTGCGGTCTCTGTTCGATAAGCCCACTCTTCGTTACGTGTTTGTTCGTCAAATTGGGTTAGTAACGCCTGTTCAAGATCGGTGGGAGCATTGAGGCGTTTTTCATATACTTTTACAAGCTTACGCTGTGTTTCTAATTCAACTCTCAACTCTTCTAACTGAGCTTCAAGTGGTGCAGGGTTTACTAATTCAGATATTGCTGAAATATTTACTCCAGCAATATCTGTTTGGCTTTGCGTTGCACTAACAGGCGCAGGAGGAAGCTTAATTGAGTCTGACTCATTAAGAAAAGTTTGAAACGCTTGCTCTGATTGAACATCATCTTCAAAAAATGCTAATTGAGAGGAGGCGATAAATCCAAAAAAAACAGAAGTAAGAGTTACACCAGCTAAAAAAGCCAATAATAAAGAAAGATAAATATTTTTTATCATTGTGCGGTAATTCCTTTACTACCCTTAACCACGGTTTGTAATCGAGGTTTTACTAAATCACTGTATTTCCCAAGATGATCACACCTTGGGATAGCCTGAATAAGTATGGTTTATAACATTGCACTGGTATGTGATTCGTTCTGTGGCTCATCCGCATCTAAAAAGTTTTGGTTCATGCTTTTCGCCGGACAGGGACAGTTTGGTTTACCCACTATTTTAGCTGGAACGCCAACAACAGTCGTATGTGCAGGTACTGCACTCAGAACAACCGAACCTGCACCAATGCGTGCCCCTTCGCCTACTTCAATGTTACCTAATACTTTTGCACCTGCACCAATCAAAACACCGGCACGAATTTTTGGATGTCGGTCACCTTTTTCATTACCCGTACCGCCTAGCGTCACAGACTGCAAGATAGACACGTTATCTTCTATTATGGCTGTTTCACCAATAACTATACCAGTTGCATGGTCAAACATAATACCATGGCCGACTTTACAAGCAGGATGGATATCAACGCCAAATACTTCTGAGGTACGACTTTGAATAAATCGCGCGAGCTCTTTACGATTTTGGCGCCATAAGCAATGGGCAAGTCTATGTGCTTGAATTGCATGAAAACCCTTTAAGTTTAATATCACTGTTAAATAGGTATCGGCAGCTGGGTCACGATCTTTAACGGCTTTTATATCATGAGCAACATGCGTGAGCATTCGGTCACAATCAACAAAGGCCTGATCAAATAATTCTCGAATGGTAAATGCTGATACCACTGCGTCCGACAATTTATTAGCAACAATAAAGCTCAGCGCAGACCCTAAACACTCATGATTTAAAATGCATGAATACACATGACTTGCTAACAGAGGTTCACGGGTAACGACTTCTTTTGCTTCAGTGCGAAGCTGTTGCCAAATTTCATGACGCATAGGTTTGCCTTATTTAATACCTAGATGGGCTTTTCCTCAGTCTAACGGATTTCTACCTTGATGTGTTAATACAGCCGTTATTTGTTCTGGTTATTATATATAACTAATCTATACCCAAGCCACCTCAAGATGCACAATTCAGCGTTTCACAGGGGCTTAATACCAATCGTGTTAAGTTAATGACCATTTATAGCGAAAGATAAATACAGTGATAACAAGGCAGAAATTTTGACATGGTGTTGTTCTCGGCAATTGCTCCTGCATTGCTCTACCTCCTGCATCCATGCAGTCATATATGAAAAATTACTAACGCAGTTAGCGCTTTATTTAGTCCGCTAGAATGGTTAAATATTTAAGTCGATTGGTATAATATCAAGGCGTTACTTTGCAACAATAGTCGTCCCTTTTAGAAGTAGCAACGATAAGAGTGAGTACCGGTGAAATGCCCGAAGGGTTGGTTTGGGTATATTGGCTTACTTTGTTATAGGCAAAATAAAAATGCCCCAATTATTGGGGCATTTTAGTTAAGCTGAGCTTTCTTAGGTATTTGAATATTGATTATTCAAATACTTTATCTACAGCAAGTACTTCAATATTTTTCGCTGGTATTGCCAGTTTATAATCAGCAATGACTTTATCTTCGGCAACTAACTCAGCTGGTTTTTCAGCGTTATACACCATTGGCGATGTTTGCTCTGACGCTAGGCGTTTTTGCATGTCTTTGCCATCACCTGTGATAAATACATACTGAATATTATCCGTTTGTAAGTTAGCTTTAATAACGCGGTTTACGTCAGCTACAGTGAGCTTTTCAAGCTTACTGGTTACATATTTTACGAAGGTATCTGTATTATAAAATTCACTGTCAAGCGCATAACCCAATTGACGATTTTGACTTGCGACCATTTGTGGCACAAAGTTAATTAAGAAGTTACGCGTTGCGTCAAAGTCTTTTTCTGTCATGCCATTTTTGATCAGCTTATCAAGTTCAAATAACGCTGTACGTGTTGCAAAGTGCGCATCGTTATTTGAACGAAGTGGGCGTAACCAGACTTGAAATATTTGCTCTGAACGACCTAGGTTTGCATCAGGTTTAGTTTGATACATACCACGAGGGAAATACTCGATATACGCGTAATCACCGTAGTTCATGCCACGTGTTTGACGAATGCGCTCATATAAATATGAGTTAGAGCTGCGGTGTTCGCCAAAGTAAGAACGCACAAGCCAAAGCGCAGTCCAATCTTCGCTACTACGAATAGTATCTATAGGAAAGCCAAACGATACCGCCGTTGACTGTGCTGACTTTTCAACAATAGTTGCATGGTGACCTTTTAACTCTGGTGCATCTGGAATTGATAAACGGCTTTGCTCACCTTTAGGTAATGCGCTTAAATCCGCAAACATGGTGTTTTTAAGCGAATCAGGCACTGCACCAATCAAACCAACTGTAAGCTTGGCTTGAGTAAATTCTTTAGCATAAAACGCCTTTACATCATTTAATGTTAACGCTTCTAGATCTGATAAGTCACCATAGTTATAACTTTCATAAGGGTGGCCTTGATATAGTTTGTGATAAAGCACTTCTTTACCTAGCTCTTCATCGTTAGACGCTTTTAAGCCCGATTTAATGCCGTCAATCAGTTCTTTCTTTAAACGTTTAAAGTCATCTTCTCTAAAACCGGGGTTAAGTAACTGCTCACTTACAAGCGCATACCATTTTGCTGCATTATCTTTATGAACACGCCCTTGCAATGAAATCATTTCTTTATCTAATTGATAACCAAAGCTGCCAGCCAGTGGATAAAGCGCTTGTTTGATATCGTTATAGCTCTTAGATTCTGAGCCACCTTGTGCAAGCATTGCTGCTGTTAGTGCTGCTACGCCTTTTTGACCTTTAGGGTCTGCCGCAGCGCCAGTATGAAATAACCAATTTACATCAATCAGTGGTGAGCTATTGGTTTTATCAAGCACATTAAAATGGCGTTCTTTAACCGTTTGCTGACTAGCAACTAAGGTATTTAAATCAACCTCTTGATCAAACCCTGCAATTTTATCAAGTGCAGACATAGTTACTGTTGTACGGCTGCTATCTATAAAATATTTATTAGCAATGCTTTGAATATCTTGCGCACTGATACTGTCAGCGGTTGCATATAGCTGATTAACAACTTCAGGGTCTCGCTCAAAATGCATATAACTTGCAAGTGTTGATGCGATTGATTGAGATGAATCTAAACCATTAATAAAGCTGTACTTAAGATTCGATTTTAAATCAGCTAACTTTTGACTATCAACTAATTCTGTACGAGCTTTTGCATAAGTATTATTAATTGCTTCGCGGGCTTTCGCTAAATCTTCTTCATTTTCAACTTTTACAAACACATGGAGTAAACCCGGATCTTTAGTGTCTGGGTTGTAGCTAAACATTTGGCTAGCAATTTGTTTGTTAACAACTAACTCTTGATATAGCTCTGAGTTGCTTGAAAAATAAAGCTGAGAGAGAAGATCAAGTGCAGCTCTGTCTTTTTTCTTAGGTTCCCAAGCTGCCCCTTTATAAGACACTAACAACCAATGCCCTGGTAAGCCTTCATTTTGCTCATGTACATATTTAGCAGCTTGTTGCTTTGACTCGGTTGGTATATCGGCAACATAGTCGCCCTTTTGCCACTGACCCCAATGTTTTTTAACCATTGCCATAGTCTCTTGCGGATCGACATCCCCCACAATCACTAACGATACATATTCAGGCTTATAAAACTTCTCAAAAAACTCTTTACCATAGGCCATTTGATCAGGCATCGCTTCAATGTCTTCAAAAAAGCCCATTGTGGTATGTTTATAAGTGTGTTTTTCGAATGCTTCATTACGAACAGCTGAAAGTAACTTGCGTACTGGGCTGGCATTATTTTTAAGGTACTCACCTTTAACAGTTAATGCTTCGGTACGGAACTGCTCTTCTGAATACTTTAAGTTTTGAAAAATATCAGCTTCGATCTCAAGCACTTTATCAAGATGCTGCTTAGAGAAATTTAAATGGTAGTTAGTATAATCATTTGTTGTATACGCGCGGTTATCTACGCCTGAGTTTTTTAAAATATCTGAATATACATCTTGCGGAAATTTTTCAGATCCTTTGAACATCATGTGCTCAAAAAAGTGTGCAAAACCGGTTTTTCCTGCTTCAACTTCATTACGTGAACCGACAGAGACAGGTATTTGTAATGAAACAACATCAGGGTAGTCAGTTTTAACAACCATGACGCGTAAACCATTCTCTAACTCTTCAAGTAAGTAGTCTTGTGAAAACACACGATCATTTGCAGCTTTAGCAGCCGTTTGTGTTATTTCAACCTCTTTCACCATAGTTGAACCTGAGTTACTCGCACAACCACTTAGTGCAAGTGTCACCGCGAGGCTTGTTGCTAATAATTTAAATTTCATTGCTATCCCTTGTTAGTTGAATAAATTTCTTGTTTTTAGTCATTTTATTATGCAATAAAGCGAGCAGATATGAGAGCCCTAGCGCAGCTATTTATGTAAACAGTTGTGTATATACAAACTCAGTTACATGCCAAACATGAATAAATTTCATATTAATTGAATAACTTTCATTAAAAAAATCTATCTAGACGTCTAAATGGCTGTTATATTGTTTGGCATAGACATCTAAACAGCTGGAATGAGAGTTATGGCTTTATCACTGCAAGAGAAAATCGAAGATACCAATCAAGGCGTGTATTTAATTGGTACAACTCCGCCACGTATTGGAACTGATGAAACTCAGCTTGAAACCATTGCACAAAAGCTTTTAGCTCGTTTACATGAAATTGAATACGATGGTGTCATCATATACGACATTCAAGATGAAAGCAGTCGCACAGAAAAACCACGGCCATTCCCTTTTAAACAAACGGTCGACCCGCGTGAGTACAGTCACTTGTTACGTAAATTATCACACCAAGATGTCATCACTTATAAAAGTGTGGCACAACGCGGGGTGGCTGAATTTAAAGATTGGTTAAGCGAAACGAAGGAAAAATTTGATTTAAAAAACTTAGTGCTAGTAGGTAGCCCATCGTCTGCTGGCGATATTAAATTAAGCTTACCTAACGCTTATAAAACCCTAAGTGAACAGCAGCAAGATTTCTTTTTAGGCGGTGTTACGATTGCAGAGCGTCATGCAAGTAAGCGAAATGAACATGAACGTCTGCTTGAGAAAACGGCGCAAGGGTGTCAATTTTTTATCTCACAAGCCGTATACGACGCGCAAGCAACCATTGATTTAATTACCAGTTATGTACGTAGCTGTAAAGCACAAGATATTGAGCCAAAACGCATTATCCTAACGTTTACACCGTGTGGTAGTGAAAAAACCTTAGACTTTATGGAGTGGTTAGGTATATCAGTGCCTGAAGCGACAAAGTGGCGCATGCTAGATTCGCACAACCCATTAAGTGAGTCTGTGCGTATTTGCCGCGAAAATTTAGACTTGATCTTAAAAAGCTGTGCACATTTAGAGGTGCCGTTAGGTTTAAATATTGAAAGCTTAACTAACCGCAAAGAAGAAATCGACGCATCAATAAACCTATACCGTTTATTAAAAGCGACTATGGAACTTAATTTAGCTGAAAAACAAATAGCCTAACAACTTACGTTTAAAGTAATTGCCCAGCTTTAAACGCCAATTTATTTTTATACATGTCTTTATCGGCTTTATTGAGTAGTATTTCAAACGTTTCTTTGGTGTGCTCAGCAAATCCATAACCAATACTAATACTCAACGGTGGTAAAGACAGCTTAGCTAATTGAGCATTATACCCTTGAACTATCTTAGCCTTTATTTGAAGTGGTTCATTGGTATCATTTGTTTGTAATACAACCACAAATTCATCTCCCCCCAAGCGGCCAATTATATCAGCCTCTCTTAAGCACTCTTTAAGCGTTGCGGCTAATGCAACCAATGCTTTATCACCTATCTCATGGCCATGCGTATCGTTTAGTAACTTAAAATCATTTACATCGATAAATAGACAACAGACCTCAAAACCTAACCTTTGCGCTAAATTTAGCTTTTGCTGAGAAAGAATACTTACTGCACGCCGATTATAAATATGAGTAAGGGGATCAAGCATGGCTATTTCGCGCATTTGCACAAAACTATTAACCATGAATAAATCATCTTCAATCATATCCCGTAATTGTTTTATCAACTCTAAGTAATTTCGCTGATAATCTGTCTGCTCAAAATCCATCACACACAAAGTGCCAAAAACATCCCCATTGGGCCAATGGATAGGCAAGCCTAAATAAGATTCAAATCCATCTTTGCTTACTTCAGGGTTGTCGAGCCAATATTCATCATTACTGGCATTATTAACATAGAGGGAATGATTATCTTGTACGACTTTTTTACAAAATATGTTGGTTTCTAGCGGGATCATAGTACCCGCAGTGTAAGGATTGTCTTGCTGTTCACTGGCAATGACAACACGATAACCACTTTGCATCGCTTGCACAATAAAACCCGCAGGCGCAGCAAATAGGTCAGACATTAAATCGACTGTTTTTTGCCACTTCTGCAGTGATATTTGATTATCTTTGTCTGTAAAAATCCACTGGTTGCTTTGAAACATAGCACATACTCACACAATTAACCTTATATGAGTATACCCAAACCACCTCAAGATGCGAGTTTCAGTTGGAGTTAAAATTGGGCGTTTCGCAGGCGCTTACTCTCATCGTTGTTACTTCTAAAAGGGACTGCCATTCTTGCAAAGTAACGCCTTGATATTTGTTGTGATTCAATTAAACCCCTGTGAAACGCTGAATCCTGCATCTTGAGGTGATTTGGGTATATAAACTACTAACGACGACGGTTTGGAGTTTTTTTGCCCAAAACACGCTTTTTGTCGCGTTCTTTACGGGATTTATTACTATTTTTACGATTATCTTTCGGCTTTTTGTTTGGATCAGGCTCATAACCTGTTAGCCACTGTGGTGTTAAACGCGTATCAAGTAACACTTCAATCTCTTCCAGTAACCATTGCTCATCAAGGCTTACTAAAGACATGGCGAGCCCTTGTTCACCAGCGCGCCCTGTACGACCGATGCGGTGTACATAATCTTCAGCAATATAAGGTAATTCAAAATTAATAACGTATTTTAACGCTGGAATATCAAGGCCTCGTGCAGCTACATCCGTAGCCACTAAAACGCGTGTTGAACCTTCTTTAAAATCTAACAAAGCTCTATCGCGTGCGCCTTGCGATTTATCGCCATGGATTGACTGTGTTTTTAAACCGTCTTTACACATTTCTTTAGCGAGCTGATCGGCCATTTGCTTAGTGCGCGTAAAAATTAATACTTGGCGCCAGTTTTTCATGCCAATCATGTGTGATACAAGCTCACGCTTACGGTCTTCATCTACCGCGTAAATAACCTGTTCAACTTCAACAGCCGCAGAGTTTCGCTTATCAACTTCCACGAGTTCTGGGTTTCTAAGTAATTTTTTACTAAGCTCAAAAACACTGTCATCAAATGTGGCTGAGAATAATAATGTTTGGCGATCACTCGGCACATGGCGCAGTATACGTTTTATCTCATCAATAAAGCCCATATCGAGCATACGGTCCGCTTCATCAAAGACTAATGAATCAACACTTGAAAGTTTAATGCTGCCTTTAATGATGTGATCAAGTAAACGCCCTGGTGTGGCGACTACGACTTGCGCATCTTTCATCGCTTTAATTTGCGGGCCAATACTGGCACCACCATAAGCTAAAGCGCCTTTTATATCACTGCCCTGTGCGTACTTTTCAAAACTGGCAAACACTTGCTGAGCCAGCTCACGCGTTGGCGTTAAAATAAGAACACGAGCCAAGCCTTGCTCATCTTTTTTAGGCGTGTTTAGCAACTTATGCAATAGCGGTAATACAAATGCGGCTGTTTTGCCTGTGCCTGTTTGCGCACTGCCCATTACATCACTACCCGCTAAGATAAGGGGGATAGTTTTGAGTTGAATTGCGGTAGGTTGAGTATAATTGTTTTGCTCAATTGCGTTTAATAACACCGGATCGAGATTAAGTGATGAGAATGTAGTAGCAGACATAGGCTTGGCTTTAAAATGACAAAGAGCGCTATTGTACGCATATTCAGCCACCTCGTAAATTAACCAATAAAAAAGGCGCTAATTTAGCGCCTTAATATAAATGGTTGCTTTATGCTGGTTTTAAAGTTGCTTTACGTTCATTGTAAAACGCAATTAAATCATCAACCGTTGTTTGGCAATACTCACGAATACCTGAGACCACCATATGCTTTTCACCACAACCTACTTTAACGCCATTTTCTAATAGGTTAAAACGTAATGTGATTTTACCGCGCTTGCCTGTGTATTCAAAACTTGGCTCTGCAAATTCAAGTGTAGGCGCTGTAATATCAATATTATCAAGATTAATAAGCATTGATTCGTAAATAACCATTGGTCGTGCGGGGTTAATCATTACCTCTTGCTTACCCATTAGTGGAATAATCACATGGGGGAAAGTAGTA
Organism: Pseudoalteromonas sp. Ld20; assembly: GCF_045064175.1. NCBI lineage: Bacteria > Pseudomonadati > Pseudomonadota > Gammaproteobacteria > Alteromonadales > Pseudoalteromonadaceae > Pseudoalteromonas > Pseudoalteromonas sp. Ld20. The sequence continues at coordinate 94,143 of NZ_JBISHB010000032.1, read as the reverse complement.
CCAGAGAACTCAACATAATTTTTTATTAAACTATTCGTTAGTGTTGGGCATTGACTGGTTTTACCTTCACGCTTGACCTTTAAAATAACCTTATCACCACTGGTTATTTCAAACTCATCGGCACCTTCTGGAAAGTGTAGTTTAGTATTTTCATCCACCATACCCGAAAACGTAAATTCCATTCGCTCACTCAGACCATAGCGGTCTAGCACTAATGAAAAAAGTAAGTCTCCTGGTGCGCAAAATTTCTTTGCATCTTTATCATGAAGAGGATTGTAATCATCAGCAATACATTTGGCGAAACGACAACCTTGCTCACGAGAAATAGAAACATAATCAGCATGTTGCTGATAAAAAGGACTTAACATAGTTTTTTCACTGCTTAAACTGCTTATAACCGAGTTATTCTACCAGATAAAAATTAAATAGAGGTCGAATCTGTTAAAGTTTTGTTTCAAATATAAAAAACCGAGATGTAGAACCTCGGTTTTTAAATTTATAAAATGCTTTGATATTTATACCCAAATTACCTCAAGATACGAGTTTTAGTTGGAATTTACTCCCATCGTTGTTACTTATTAAAAGGGATTGCCGTTGCTGCAAAGTAACGCCTTGGTATTAAGCCCCTGTGAAACGCTGAATTCTGCATTTTGAGGTGGCTTGGGTATTATCAGCTATTTGATCATATCTTTAGCTCGCAGGGTATTCACGATACGCACGCTCGATATTCTTAGCCTGCTTTTTAGAAATACCTAAATGAGCAAGTGCCACACGTAAACGAGCTCGTGATAGGTCAGACCCTAAAATCTCCATCGCATCAAGCACTGATGTAGATGATGTTTTGCCTGTGATTGCTACAAATATCGGCTCTAAAAAGTCTTTAATTTTAAGCTCGTGGAATGTTGCCACTTCTTTTGCGATAGCAAAAATAGCTGGTTTATCAAAACTACGTAAACCTTCAAGCTGCCATACAAAAAATTGTAAAGCTTGGCGAATTACATTCTCATCCGCTTTACCTGCCGTTAATAAAGCCGGATCGTAAATTGGAATACCACCTACAAAATGACCAGCTAAATCAACCATATCCGACAAAGTATTAATACGCGTTTTCGCTTCAGGTAATACTTTAGCGAGCATTTTAGCGTTAAATTTCCAATCAACAAAGCGCTGTACAAGTTCTTCGTCAGTTAGATTTTCGCGGATCCACATGCCGTTTAACCAGCTTAATTTGTCTACGTCAAATACAGGGCCACCAAGCGATACACGCTTCATGTCAAAGTTTTCAATCATTTCAGCAAGTGTGAACTTTTCACGCTCATCAGGCATTGACCAGCCCATACGGCCTAAGTAGTTCAGTACCGCTTCTGGCAGGTAGCCCATTTCTTTATAGTAGTTAATAGACGTTGGGTTTTTACGCTTAGACAGCTTTGATTTATCTGGGTTGCGTAATAATGGTAAATGGCCAAGTACTGGCGCTTGCCAACCAAAATCTTCATACAGTTTTAATAACTTAGGTGCTGAGTTGATCCACTCTTCACCACGGAAAATATGACTAATTTCCATGTGATGGTCATCAACAACATTCGCTAAAAAGTAAGTAGGGAAACCATCTGCTTTAAGCAGAACCTGCATATCAACATTTTCCCACGGGATCTCAATTTCATCACGTAAGTAATCGTTAAACTTAAAGGTACCTTCGCTTGGGATTTTCATACGTATAACGTAAGGTTTGCCCGCAGCTAAGTTTGCTTTAATTTCTTCATCTGTGTGATTTAAACCACGACCGTCGTATTTAGGGCGTAGGCCTTCTGCCATTTGCTCTTCACGCATTTGATCAAGTTCTTCGCTGGTTGCAAAACAATAAAATGCTTTGCCATCGTCAACTAATTGATGCGCATATTTTTTATATAAATCACTTCGTTCTGATTGGCGATAAGGACCAAATTCGCCGCCCACATCAGGACCATGATCCCATTGAAGGCCTAACCAACGAAGGCTATCCATAATAGCTTGTTCTGATTCTGATGTACTACGTACTTGGTCGGTATCTTCAATACGAAGTACAAACTCGCCACCTTGTTGTTTGGCAAAACAGTAATTGAATAAGGCGATATAAGCGGTGCCAAGATGCGGGTCACCCGTTGGTGATGGTGCAACACGTGTGCGAATTGTCATGGTTAAGTTCTCTTTCTATGGGCAATAAAATTGCGCTAAATGCCAACATAGCAAATGCGCTATAAAAATGAATACAGGGGTATTATGCGGCTACTTTATTTAAGTAAGCAATAATATCGTTTGATTCGTATAACCAAGTAACTTGATTATTTTCTTCTATACGTAAGCACGGTACTTTTATTTTTCCGCCTTGTTCTAGTAGCTCTTGACGATACTGCTCATTATTTTTAGCGTCACATGTGTCTACCTTTAAACCTTCACGCTTAATAGCGCGACGTACTTTTACACAAAATGGACAGGCTTTGAATTGATACAATTTAAATTGTGCGGTGCGCTCATCTAATTGAGCTTGCTCTGGCGCGGGACGTTTTTTACTACGTGGCGTAAAAACAAAATCAAAAAACAAGATTAAACTACCTAAGACTAACCGAACTAACTTCATTTACTTCGCCCTTGTAACCAACAATTTAGGGCGCGATTTTAACACACATAATTACCAAGTCACTTGGAAATAAGTAATTCTATTTGATGTAAATATAGGAATATTTACCTATTCGCGTATATTTAAATTGCACTTGATGTATTGATTATATTAAAAAACGTACAAGCATTAGCGCTGAAGTAAAGCATATCACCCACATTTAACTTTATTTAACTTTGTGTGGGGATTAATAAATGTGGAAACAGTGTCACGGTTAAAGTGATTATTGACATAAACCGCAAAACGTTTTTTTCAAACCTTTATAAGCGAAGACATAAGTGCATTATCTAGCTCAAGTTAACCACCTTGCAGTGTTATTTAAACTATCCACACATACCCGTAAGGGTTAACCATATTTCAAGCTGCCCTAAAACTTACATAAAATTAGGGTCAGCTTTTTCAATTTGTTAAAAATAAATAAATGTTCTAAAAAAGTACCAGATCATCACGATGAATAACTTCATTACCGCAATCAAAATCAAGTAAAGCGGCTATTTCATTTGAATGTCGGCCTTTTATTTTATCTATTTCAAGTTTATTAAAACGCACTAAACCTCTCGCTACTAGCTGCTGCTCACTGGTAACTAAATCAATTAAAGCACCTCGTTCAAACTGGCCATTTGCACCTCGAACGCCTTTGGCCAATAAACTCGCACCTTGTTGTTGCAAAGCACTGACAGCTCCGTCGTCTATCACTATTTGACCGTTACTTTTAGGACCTGCTAATAGCCATTTTTTACGCCCATCTCGCGGCGCTACTAATTTTAGAAAACGTGTACCGGGCAGCTGTTCACTCATGCAATTGAGAATAACGTTTTGACCTGCGCCTCTTGCTATAATGACCTCTACACCGGCTCGCCGTGCAATATCAGCAGCTTGTAGTTTGGTCGCCATACCGCCAGTGCCTAAGCTTGAGCCACTTCCCCCTGCAAGCTGGCGTAATTCATCATCAATATGACGCACTTCATCAATTAATTGGGCATTCGCATCGGTGCGTGGATCACCGGTAAACAAGCCTTCTTGATCAGTCAATAATAAGAGTTTGTCAGCATTGGCTAAAATAGCCACCAGCGCTGATAGGTTATCGTTGTCACCCACTTTTATTTCCGTCGTGGCAACGGCATCATTTTCATTAATAATTGGCACTACGTCATAACGTAACAGCGCAGTTAATGTATCACGGGCATTTAGGTAGCGTTCTCGATCATCTACATCCGCACGAGTTAGCAACATTTGCCCTACATTCACACCATATAAAGCAAACAAGCTTTGCCAAATATGAATAAGCTGACCTTGACCAATCGCCGCTAGCATTTGTTTATCAATAACTCCTCGCCCACATGGAGCAATCAATTGCTCTCGTCCCGCAGCCACAGCACCGCTTGACACTAATACCACCTGATGGCCTTGTTTTTTTAACTCACAACATTGGCGAACAAGTTCTACCATGTGTGCTTTATCGAGTTTATCTGTACCGCCGGTGAGTACACTAGTTCCCAGCTTAACAACTATGACCTGCGCCCTTTGCATGCTTTTTACTACGAATGAAATAATGATGAATTAATTTATACCAGCTATCATTTTTTGAACAAGTTAAAAATATTCAATATCACTAGTCTTTCGTGATTAATTTTTCAGCAGTCTGTTTGGTATTTAGGCAAGGCAGCGCCTATGGTGTGTGGTTGCTCCCCACAAATGGGCGATAACGCAGTATAAATGCCAAACATGCGCTATTAACATGCTAGGATCCTGTTTTAATTTAAGAGCAAGCGAGTGTCATGCCAGCCAGTTTATGTTTAATTATCGCCACTTTTTTATGGGGAAGCTCGTTTATCGCGCTAAAGTACGCAATTGCTATCTATGACCCCGCCCTAGTGATTTTTTTACGTATGCTAACCACATTAATTATGTCTTTATGTTTGTGGCGGTATGTTATCCGTTTTGAATATCGCATCGGTGATTGGAAGTATTTAGTAGGTATGTCGCTGGCAGAGCCGTGCTTATACTTTTTGTTTGAAGGACATGCAATGGAGTATACGTCAGCATCACAAGCCGGCGTTATTGTCTCATGCCTGCCGATCATAGTGGCGTTTTTAGCCTGTTTCATGCTTAAAGAATACATCAGCAAAGCGATTATAATTGGTTTTACATTTTGTATTGGCGGCAGCATTTTACTGACTTTACTGTCACCCGAATCAGAACAAGCCCCCAACCCAATGCTTGGTAATTTTTTAGAGCTATTGGCGATGGTCTGCGCAGCGTTTTATACCGTCAGCGTTAAGCATTTGGTGGCACGCTACTCACCATTAACTCTTATTGCATTGCAAGGCGTGAGTGGCAGTTTATTTTTTGCGCCCTTTCTACTCTTTATTGATTTACCGAGTGAAAATCAACATGACCTGACTGCCTTATTGAGTATTTTATACTTAGGGTCATGCGTAACACTCGGCGGCTATGGTTTGTATAACTATGCGATTAGTAAAGTCTCTGTATTAACCGCTGCTGCATATTCAAATTTAATTCCTATTTTCACTTTGATTCTTTCAGCAATTATTCTCGGTGAAATACTCACCCTAGGACAATGGCTTAGTATTGCGGTGGTTTTTATTGGCGTAATGATAAGTCAACGCCATCAGGAGTTAGCCGTTACGATCACGCAAGATGATACCGCTAATCCTCCTGTCAGCAACCACAAACGCAATTCAGCCCCAACCGCTAATGAGTTCAACGAATAACAGATTAATAAGTAAGGCCGCTTTGTGCTAAAAAGTGTTATGCGGCCAACCACTGTAAAATACGACCTAATCTACCATTGTCTAAGAATTAATTTATAGGAACACCTAATTACCAACTAGGCAAAAGCGACAAAGCTGATAAATTCTTACTATTGAATACAAAAACCTTGATACAGCACAATATAATGAGAATTTACCACGCAGTTATTTGACCAAGGGGCTGTTCGCTCACTACAATGGCGCATCTTAAATTGTTATGCTGTCTAATGAAAAATCACTCGTCAAAAAAAGAACTTATTTTACTGCCAATTTTACTGGTCGTGATCATAATGTGTATTGCTGGGCACTTTTTGTTACAGGCGAGTTTTCAAGATAGCAATATCATAGAGTATATGCTTGCCGCGTTACCATTTCTGATGTTTGGATTTGTTATTTTAGCGTTTAAAATTGCCAGCAACAGCGAAGACAAAGAGCGTGAAGAGCAAAGCGATAAAGACTAAATTACCTACTTTGCCCATTTTGTAACGAAATTACAGTATATGGTAACCAAACCAATCAGGTTTGATTGCTTGCGATTCGCCGCTAGGGGTTAGTTGAATATGTAATTGGCTATCAAGTAAATCAATAGCAAAGCAATCATCCACATCGTGTAAATCATCTTTATGAATATGACTTAGCCCTGCTAGTAAATCCGTTTTGGCGCGTTGCTTAGCCTGCTCAGCGTCAGTGGCTACATACAGCGCAAAATCATGCTGTTCAGCAAGGCTATCAGCCCGGTAGGCACCTAAATTAACAAAATACAGTTGCTGTGCTTGCTTTACGGGATGATCAACAACTTTAACCTCAAAGCCATCAATGTGTTTTATAGCCATAAAACTATCCATATGCACGCTGTTTTTGTCACCCACCCATTGGCTTTTTAGCTTTGTATAAGTGTGTTCAATTGACTCACCCACAACAAAACGCACATCGTGCATTTCAATATGACAACCCTGAATTCGCCCACCTAAGTACACCATAAATAACTGCATTTTCACCCCTAAACCTCAATGTTAGATAATGTTATCAACATCAATGTTGTGTTTTTTTATTAATTTATAAAAATCTGATCGGTTACGCTTTGCAAGCTTTGCGCCCTCTGCCACATTACCACCCGCCATTTTTAAAGTATTGATCACGTAATCGCGCTCAAACTCTTTTTTAGCATCATTAAGCGATAGTGGTTCAATATTACTTTCATTACTATTGAGCGCACTTTCAACTAATTGAACTGATATTACCTCACCGGGAGTCAGTGCAACAACTTGCTCAACCACGTTTTGTAATTGGCGAATATTGCCAGGCCAGTCATGGCGCACTAAGGCATGCATGGCATCGTTTGTAAAACGCTTTTCTTTTTGGTTCATTCGCTTTGCAATTGAGGCACTAAAATATTGAGCAAGTAAACTAACATCTTCTCGGCGCTCGCGTAACGGGGGCAACTTAAGATTCACAACGTTTAAGCGGTAGTACAAATCCTCGCGAAACTGTTGATTGGCAATGGCATCGGGTAGGTTTTTATGTGTTGCAGAGACAATACGTACATCAATTGGTATTTCTTCTTGAAAGCCCACGGGGCGAATCGTTTTTTCTTGTAATACACGTAGCAGCTTAACTTGTAAGTTTAATGGCATGTCGCCAATTTCATCTAAAAATAATGTGCCACCTTGCGCCTGCTGAAACAGTCCCTGATGATCTTTAACAGCTCCCGTAAAAGCCCCTTTTTTGTGACCAAATAATTCAGACTCAAGCAATTCACCAGGCACAGCACCACAGTTAATTGCTACAAATGGGCCTTCACTTGCGTGGCTATATTGATGAATGGCGTTGGCAAGTAACTCTTTACCTGTTCCACTGGCACCGGAAATCAGCACATTTACATGGGTGGGGCCTAGTAATTTAACTTGCTCAAGCAAATGTAGCATCGCACCACTACGAGTCACTATATTGCTGCTTTTAGAGTTTTCGTCTGCACCTAAACCATGAATTTCAATAGCTTTTGCTAAGCTATCAAATAACTCATCCTTATCGACTGGTTTTGTAAGAAAAGCAAAAATCCCTTGTTTAGTTGCTTCCACTGCATCGGGTATCGAGCCGTGAGCTGTCATCATTATTACTGGCAATGCGGGATAACGACTTTGCAATTGGCGGTGAAGTGCCATGCCATCCATTTCGTCCATTCTTAAATCGGTGACAACAGCATCAAACACGTTGTTTTTTAATAATTGTAACGCTGCCATGCCACTTTCACAGGTCGTTACTTGGTAGCCTTTGGATTCAATACGAATAGCTAATAACTTTAATAAGCTTGTATCATCATCAACCAATAATATGCGCGCACCTTGGTTTTGCTCTGTTGACATAATTAGTGCTCCTTTGTCTCTTCGCGTAGTAATAGTTGTTGCTCAATGGTTGCCAGTGATGACATGGTTTTTTGCATTTTATCATTCAGTGCTTGTTGTGCTTTTTGAGCACTGATCTGTTGCTTAATTTGTTGTTTTTGCAGCCAAAGGTACTGTTTAATATCATCAGGCCAGTAAAAAGCCTGATCCAACTGCAGTAACTTAGCTAAAACTTTAGTGGGCTCCAACGAATTATTCTTACAGCTAAAATCAAAGTAACGCTCAATTGCAGCCGCACCAATATAAACAGCCTTAGTATCTGTGGCCTTAAAACCACCACACGCTTTTGCATGCCAGCCAATTACAACCTCAGCAGGCGGATACATGGGCTCACTTTTTGGTCGCGGCTTAGGGTTGGGTTCTACAACTTTAATCGCTTGCTCGTTGTCATTAACTGATGGTTTAATCAACTCGCATCCTGCAAGCCCTAAGACTGTAATATAAACCATTAAAATGGTTTTAAAGCGCACGCCCATGCTACTTAACTCCCTGCTTTTCATTAATTGGTATGTGGATCACAAAACGACAACCGTGTGGCTCATTGCTTTCAAGTTCTAATCTGCCCATTAACTGCTCAACGGACTCTTTCACTATGGTAAGTCCCAAACCACTGCCTTGTGCACTAATATCTTTAGCGTGCTTACCTTGATAAAAAGCGCTAAATATATGTGTTTTATCTTGGTCTTTAATGCCACAGCCGGTGTCGCTCACAACCATTGTTAAGTTACTTTGTGACAACCCAAGAGTAATATTAACAACACTGCCTGTAGGTGAGAACTTCAAGCCATTTGAAATGAGTTGAATCAACATCATTTCAATGAGTTCAGCAGCCACTGCTATGGGCTGCTCAGGTAAACTCGATTGCCAACTAATCGTTTGATTTCGCGCTAATAAACGATGCTCAAAATGACTGTTTATTTTATTAATGAGATGCTTAAAGTCAATCTCATTAATACTTTCTTTGCTTGTTCTGATTGCATTGTAGCTAAGCAAGCTGTCAATCATTGCTCGCAAACGCACTGTGCTTTGGGTAATTAGTTCAAGCACCGCTTGTTGCTCTGTATTCATAGGACCAACAATTTCATCCGCCAATAAATCAGTGCCCTCAACCATAGATGCCAGCGGTGTTTTTAACTCATGAGTAACGTGACGTAAAAAAGTATCTTTTTGTTGCTCTAAAATATGTAGCTGTTCTTGCACCCATTGCAACTTGTTTCCCAGCTCAACTAGTTCAGCTGAGCCTTGTACAGATATTTGTTGTTGCCAATGTCCTTGCCCTAGCTTATCAATTACTGACGTTAGCCCTTTTAACCTTCCGCTAATACGCCATAAAAAACCACCGCCAACTAATAGCGTCAAAGGAATTAACGCTATTAGCCAGTTAATAAAAGAGTTTTGTAATGCTTTTAGTTCTAATTGGTTTTTTGTAATTTGTAATTCATTTTGATCTTTTAGCCATAAGGCTTGGCTGGTAATTAATTCACTCATTGGAATAAATAACTGGGCATCTTGTCGTTGCTGAATAACTAACTGCTCATGTGCCAGCTGCAATGCCTGCGACAATTGCTGCCACTGATTAATATATTCAGATGCGGGACTTATAAACATAAGCTCATCGATATTGCCCAAAGATGATTGCCATTTATCTATTATCAACTTATCTAACGAGTCACTTTTTAACACCCAATTTTGCCGCGTTGCACGCTCAAGACTGTTAAGCTCTTGCTTTAGGTTATTAAACGATTTAGTAACTTGGTAGTTATCACTTACGATTTGCTGAGTTACAGCCAGTTGTTTATTTAAAGCGTTTAAAAATACAATCACAACTAATGACAATGGTAGTAAAGATAGCAATGTACTAAATAAAAATTGTCCGATTAAGTTAGGTCGCCAAGCAAGTATTGCAGAGTACTTTTTACCAAACGGCACCAGCATAGCTATTCCCTTCATTTAAATGCTTTATTATCTGATCTGCTACTTATACACGAGCTGAATCAATAAAAATAATGAATGAGGTAAATCAATTCTTCTCACTTAGCTTCTTGACGCAAAATTGAGACAAGCTAATGGCATGTTTTTAATAGTATTTATTATTCTCCCTCGCGCTATGTTGCAAAAAAGACACAGTTCTGGGTAATTATTTCAGTTTCACACCAATGAAAAACCTTAAACCACTGATAATAAACAGTAAAAATAGTTGGCATCGTTTTTGTATTACTACTTGTAATTATGAAGTTTGGATTCAGATTATAAGGACATCACATGAAACAATTAACTGTATTGTGCGTATGCATAAGTACCTTACTCAGTAGCGCCGCTTTTGCAATGGATGCGAAAATTACGTTTTCTGAATTAGACAAAGACGGTAATGGCAGCTTAAGTTCAGCCGAAGCATCTGAGGATGCCTTATTACATGGAAGCTTTGAGCAAATTGATAAAGACCAAGATGGTCAAATTTCCCTTGCTGAATTTAAACTATTTCTCCAATAACTTTAACGAGGAAAACTGATATGAAACAACTTATCGCCGCATTTTCACTGCTTTTTTTAATGATAAGCGCCACCGTTTTAGCAGCGCAACTGAATGTTAAATTTGCAAAATTAGATATTGACTCTGACGGGCAAATATCACTGCTTGAAGCGAAAAAAAACATGGCGCTGTTTAAACAATTTAGTGATCTTGATGATAATCAAGACGAACACTTATCTGAGCAAGAATTCTCTAAATTTAAAATTTAAAAAGACGTTAAAGTATTTGCCATAATCCCGGAGGGAGTGTGTAAACGGATTTATTGTTGGGATTTAAATTATGGCAAATACTTTACTCTTTCTTCTTTTAAAGGATATTAAAAATGAAAAGTGTAACATTGATATGCTCGGTGTTATTAATAAGCAGCTTTGGCGTTGCTGCACTTGATGTAAAGCAGCGTTTTAATCACCTAGATTACAACAAAGATGGTTATTTAACCCAAGACGAATTAGAGCCTCAGCCACAATTACTTAGTAACTACCAACGCTGGGATAAAGATCAGGATAATAGGATTTCACTTGTGGAATTTAAAGATTTTTTAACTAACAATCTCTATTAGTGAGTGCCTATGAAGTACAAGACACAATTAGGGTTAATAGCCCTACTGACCATTAGTTGTGGCAGTTTTGCAACAACTGATAAAATCAAAGATATCTTCAACAATTTAGACCGAAATAAAGATGGTCTGCTTACGCGATCGGAATCAGCCAAAGATCCCGCTCTTTGGTCACGTTTTAAAAGTTATGATACCGATAAAGATAATAAGTTATCGCTAAGCGAATTTACCCTATATGCTAGTAAATAAAGGATCAAATTCTGCTCCTTTTTTCTTATCCAAATTGCATTCTGTGTTTTGAAAATAACTTGCGGCGATGAGATTCTCTGTTAATGTTGAATAAACACAATAATAAGAACAATCTATGAAACGCTTACTGCCTTTATTTTTAACACTTACCTTTCCCAGCCTCGCATCAACCACTGTGATATACAACGCCAATGGTTACACTCCTACTTATAAAGGTGAATTAAAGCAGTTTTCAACGTTAGTAATAAAAGATGGCAAAGTAGTTAAAATTGGAGACGATGAACTCAAAAATAATTTCCCTGGCTCACAAAGTATTGATGCAAAAAAGCAAACCTTACTACCTGGACTCATTGATGCACACGGCCATGTCATAGGTTTAGGCAATAATTTAACGCAATTAGATTTACGAGGTAGTCAATCAATAGTTCAAGTACAAACCACGCTTGCTGAATTTGCAAAAAGCAATAAAGAAAGTTGGATCATTGGCCGAGGTTGGGATCAAGAATTATGGCCCGATAAGCAATTTCCCACCGCTGGCGACTTAGATAAAATAATTAAAGATACCCCAGTTGTACTATCTCGGGTTGATGGGCATGCCATTTGGGCTAACAGTAAGGCGATTGAACTTGCTAATATCACGATTAAAACCCCCACTCCCGATGGAGGTGAGATAATTCGCGATCATAGTGCTCAACCAAGCGGTATTTTTATTGATAAAGCACAAAGCTTGATCACTTCACATATTCCTGCCCCATCAGATCACAGTGTTAATTTGGCTTTAGATCAAGCAGGCCAACATTTATTAAGTTTAGGGATCACCTCAACCCATGATGCAGGGATTGATAAGCAAACATGGCTAATTTATAAAAGCAGAGCTGCTGCTGGCACTTTGCCTCTGCGAATTGTTGCTATGCTCAGCGCAGCAGATCCTGACTTTAAAACGATGCTCAAAGCTGGCCGCTACAAAGATCTAAATGATTTTATGTCAATTCGTAGTGTTAAAATATACGCAGATGGCGCTTTAGGTAGCCGCGGTGCTGCTTTATTAGCTGATTACGCTGATCGAACTGACCATCAAGGGTTAATGCTCGAAACTCAACAGCGATTAGAAGAACTACTAACATTAAGCTTTCGTAGTGGCTTTAGTGCCAATACACATGCAATTGGTGATAAGGCAAACCGGATAGTATTAGATGCATATCAAAATGTATTTAAAAAAACGGGGGGGATTTTACTGCGTAACCGCATAGAGCATGCTCAAATTGTTGCCCCAGAGGATATTGCTCGATTTAAAACATTAAAAATAATTCCGTCGATGCAACCTGTTCATGCTACCTCTGACATGCCTATGGCGCAGCAACGCCTATCTGAGCAGCAATTAATAGGCGCATACGCATGGCAAACGTTTTTAAAACAAGGATCTGTAGTTGCAGCTGGTTCTGATTATCCGGTCGAGCTTGCCAACCCTTTTGATGGCCTTTATTCAGCCATAACACGCCAAGATCACAATCAATTACCCGCACAAGGCTGGCGAGTAAACGAAGCGCTCAACAGAGAAGACGCGCTTCACGCGTTTACGCTTGGCGGTGCTTATGCTGCGCATCAAGAGTTTAAATTGGGAAGTTTAGAGCAAGGTAAATGGGCTGATTTTATTTTAATTGATAAAGATTACTTCACAGTGCCAGTGCAAGAAATTTTTACTATTAATGTCGAGCAAACGTGGATTGCCGGTAAGCTACGCTTTCAAAGAACACCGCTTCAAAAAGAAGAATAAAATCGATTAGTCTTTTACAGTAATACTGCTTTTTGGCTCGCGAGATAACTTAATGAGGTGATAAATATTTACAAATGCGAGTAAACCATTTGTTATAGCCACAGGCCATGCAGTAATAGCAACACCATAAAGTGTAAAAGCAATGCAACCGACTAGATTAAGCCACCGTAATTTGGTTACGTCACTCATCATCAAAGAGGCAACAAGTAAAGCGGAAGCTATATAGCCTAAATATTCCCAACTCATTTGTTCTCTCCACTCGTTTAGGTTAGCATTGCAGGCTGTGTGGTTTTTATAGTGGCCACACATTGCCACAACAGTATAAAAAAGCTAACTTACATAAAACCAAAAGTTGCTCTAGGGCATACTTTTAATAATCATTACACGGGATATCAGGTTTCAACTCAATTAACCGTAGTTAACTCAGCTAGTAAGTTAGCGTAAATTCTTAGAATCTTAATGCTAACGTCATTAAGGTGTAATAAATAGGACAATTGTCCGAAGAGCACAATCGATGTTTCAATATCATTTTTCTAGTTATTTGGTCGACCAGTTACTCACCTTTGCAGGTAGTCGCTACCAGCAGTCTAAAAAAGAAGTGCTGATCCACCAAGATCAACCACTTACTAAATTAGTGTTAGTAAGAAGCGGCACAATTTCGTTTAGTTACGATGTTGGTAATGGTCGTCGCCTGCTGTTAGGGCAGCTCGATTGCAATAATACTTTGATAGGTGAAATAGAAGCACTGAATAACAATCCCTGCATTTATACTGTTACCTGTTTTAGTGACGTTAGTTATAACTTAATTGAACTAAAACATTGGCGCGCATTACTATTAGATAAACCTGAGTTAAGTTTATATACAGCGCAGACCATTGCGGCTAAATTCCAAGAAAATCAAAAAATTAATCTAGATAAGCTGCTATTACCACTGGGCTACAACATAGCGAAAGATTGTTTATTACGTGCCAAAAACAACAACCCTACCCTACTACGCGCTTACCCCACTGTAAATGCTGAAGCTGAGCGGTTTGCCACTACAGAGCGCGCTTATCGCAGAGTTGTTTCAGAGTTAGTAGAAAAAGGGTTAGTGGAACGCTCTAGCGATGGTCTAAAAGCGGTGGATTTAGAAAAGTTAAGCGACTACGTAGATAGCTTTTCACAATTGTAGTAACACGGGGATAAAAAATATAGCTAAGATGAACTTATGAGTACCAAACGTTCATTTTAGCGTCATATCTATTAATGTAGAATACGACCAAACAATATTGCCTGCTAAGGCGAAAGCAATTTGTACCTATACTGATTATTTATCTTGTAGAATGTAAAATAGTCATCATGAAATAGATGCTTTTCATTTACAAATGCACAGCTCTGCCTTAGCATGTACACCAATTAAAGGATCGACGCAAAATATCAATTATAAGAAAAAAGATTTACTCACCTATATAAGCGGTAATGATTTTCTCTTGTGATGAGTAAAAGTATATATAACGTTCACTTGACGTATATATAATGTGCGCTTATCCTTCACTAACTTATTATTGTATTAGAGCTATAGGTCATAATTGACAGATACTTTACTACATGTATAGCACTGCAATTAAGTCTGTTTACTTTACAAAGAGAAAGGAAAGAAAGGTAACTATTATGGGAAATAATACATTTAAACTCACCAAGCTAGCTCTAGCAATTGGTCTTACAGCTACTCTAAGTGGTTGTTTTAGCGATAATGACGATAATGATTACGTTAAACCACCAGAGCCACCGGTACCAACGGTAAAAGCGCCTGTTGCTGATACACCTGCTGCTCTTACATTTTATGTTGCTGGTAACGTTGTTGATTCTGAAACTGGTGAAGTAGTTGCTTCTACTGTAAAGTTTTTAGAAGCAGGCGTAGCTTCAGCTAATGTTGTTGCCCTTAATGGCGACGCAATTACTGAAGTTGCTACAACTGACGGTTCTTTCACTTTCAACCTTGTTGAAGGCGCAGAGTTAACTCAACTAACTGCACTAGTGACAGCTGAAGGTTATGCTTCAAACAGTGTTGTTGTTGATTTAAGCGACAAATCTGAAGTAGTTGATACGATTGTATCTCTAGTTAAATTAGATGAAAATAAAGTAACACTTATCAAAGATAAGAAAGTTACTGCTGCTGACGGTAAACTTGCTGCTCCTTTAGCTGAAACAGCTGGCGCTGCTACAATTGAAATCGGCACAGACGTAGAACTTCAAGACGCTGAAGGTAATGCTGTAACGGGTACTGAAGTTACACTTAACGTTGTAACTGCTGATATTAACGCTGCTGCAGGTAAAACTGCTGCTGTTGACTTAATCCCTGAAGGCTTAACTAATGCAGACGCAACTAAAGTAGTTGTTCCAGCTGCTTATATGAGCGTTGAAATGCTTGCTGGCGATACTAAGATTAAAAGTTTCTCAGAAAACATTTCTTTGACAGCTAACTTACCAGCTACATTTAAAACTATTGATGGTTCAATGGTTGAAGCGGGTGACAAATTTGACGTATCTTCATACAATGAAGAAACTGGCGTTTGGGCTAATGAAGCAGAGCAGGCAACTGTAGGCGCTGCAGGTGCATTAACTTTACCTGCTAAATTTGCTACTGACCACTTAACTGGTTTTGCACTAAGCGAAGCTCAAACAGCATGTAGCACTCCTATTTCTTATACCTTCACAGGCGATGCTGTTCCAGCTTCTGGCTTGTATGTACACCTTAATTCTTCAACTGTTTCTAAAAAGAAACTAGTTAAGAAAGCTCAAGGCAACCTTTATGGTGCAGGTGTTGTAGCTGATAATGCTGTTGCTAACGTATCTGTTAAAGATAAAAATGGTAACGTATGGGGCACTGTAGCTAATGCAAACCTATGTGGCGCAATTACAGTTGCTTTAGATAGCCCTGTTACTATCGTGGCTCAGAACTTAAACGTTACATATACCTGTTCTAACGCTGAAGTTGATAAAGATAAAACATTCCCACTTACTGGTGCGGTAGTTTTATATTCTCAAACTAAGAGAACTATTTCTACAGCTGTTGAAACAGCTGGCTCTTACGCGTTAACAGGCCTTGAAAGTGGTGTTACTTACGATGTTAAAGTAATTCCTACTGGCATCAATGTTGGCTTACAAAGCACTACAGTGACAGCTAACGGTACTGATTCTGCATTCAATATCGCTCGTGATAACTGTACTCTTGAAGACCGTGTAGTTACTGGTACTGGTACTGGTACTACTGGCGGAAGCTAATAGCTAAAGTCTTAAGTAAACTTTTTAAAGCCGCGCATTAGCGCGGCTTTTGTTTATCTGCTCAATTAGTTACTTTTTGTTTAGAGCATTTATTGTTAAAGTACTAGAATAAACTGGTTTTAAGGATTTAAAACCTAATTTTAATCAACTTTGGTTAATCACGTGACTTATAATAAAACAGCCCTCGCAGCATTTTGTGCACTCAGTGCAAGTACTTCAGCTTTTGCCGAACAACCTATCAATCACGGTATTGCATATAACGGTTTTACTGGTATTTTTCATACACCATCCGCGTCCGTTATGGATAAGGGAGTTGTTGATATAGGTTACAGTAACCAACTAGAAATTCGTGGTAAATACACTGATGGCCACAATTTCACTTTTTCTGCAGGGTTATTTGATGGACTAGAAGTCAGTGGTCGTATCGCCTCATCAAGCATGCATGATAATTTATTTAGCTCGAGTAGCCGTGGGCAAATTCGCGATTTATCATTTAATGCTAAATACCAAATTCCTTTTATCCCTAAAGACTGGTTTAGCCTTGCAGTAGGCGCTAAAGATTTTGGTGGTGCAGCAAATAATTATGAAGCATTTTATGCTGTTGCTTCTAAACAGTGGTGGGATTTTCGTTTTAGTGCCGGTGTTGGCACCTCTGATACACTAACAGGTCAGCTTGATGGTGCATTTGCCGGCATTGAATATCAACCTTTCACTTGGTTGTCGGTACTTGCTGAGCATGATGCTGAGGCATTTAATGTAGGTGCACGTGTAACAGTTCCAAAAGAATGGTTATACGATTTAGCGACGGTTTCATTTAACACCCGTTTATATTCAAACACTGAACTGGCCGATGATGATGTTTACTGGGGGGTTAACATTAGCATGCCTCTTAGTGATGAAGCGCAAGCGAACTATACGCCTGTGCAACCAGCGCCAGTACAACCAGCGCCAGTAAGGGTACAACCGACAGAAACACTAAGAAACAAAGCGCAGGAGCCACAACCTGCTAGTGTGACGGCTTACTCTGACAATCAACCTAATATTAATAAACAGCCAGCAACAGTCAGCTCAACGACAGAGAGCATTCAAACTGAGTCAGCGACAAATCAGCAATTACACAGTTTAAAAAGCGCTCTCGTAAATGATGGGTTTGAAAATATTCGGGTTGGTCTTTCTAGCGCGCAACTTCTCATTGTCGAATTTGAAAACTCTGTGTTTAACCGCAATGAAATTGACGCACTAGGTTTAGTACTAGGACGTATTACAGAGCATTTTAATCACAGTGATAATGAATTTGTAGTGCGTTTATCAAAACAAGATATCCCTCAACTACAAATAAAAGGCCGATTAGATAATTATCGCCGTTTTGTAAACGATAACATCACACCAGATTTATTGATTAGTAATGAGTTTACTGATCAAGATTTACCTACAGTAAAATGGGCTGGCAATGCGCCAAGCACAAGCCCTTATTTTGTCCCAAGGCTTTCATTTACACCATCATTGGCAACAACGTATGCAACTGAGCTGGGCGTATATGATTACTCATTAGCACTGCAAGCAGATTTGCATATGCCACTTTGGTACGGGGCAGGTATAAACGTGACAGGTCAGGTAAACGTCCATGACACTGACCATTTTGAAAAGGGTAAAATCTTTCAAAACTCTCGCCAAGAAACTGGCATAAAACGCGCCATCGTGTATCAGACTTTCGCGCTACCATTTAATATTTATAATCAAACTCAATTTGGTCTTTACCAAGATTACTTTGATTACATGGGTATTACCAATGAAACAGTATGGCAAAGCCCTGAAGGCCGCCATAAGTTAAAAGCTAAACTAGGCTACTTTGAGTATAAAGATTACAACACAGATAAACGTGATTACTCAGTGTATTCATACCGTTATTTTTGGGCAGAAAAAGATGTGTCATTCCATGTTTCAGGCGGGCAATTTTGGAACGAAGATAGTGGCTTTAAGCTAGAGACTAAATTCTGGTTTGGTGATGCCAATGTTGCACTTACATACAGTAATACAACGATAGAAAAAGTGGGTATCGGGTTTAGTATCCCATTAACATCGCGTAAAGATATGGATGCTGGTAACTGGCAAGTAAAAGGTACCAATAGCTGGAACCATAGCGTTCAAACCCGAATTGGCGACTCACATAACCAACTTGACTTTGGTAGTGCGACGACGCTTCGCTCAAG
Source organism: Pseudoalteromonas sp. Ld20 (assembly GCF_045064175.1). NCBI lineage: Bacteria > Pseudomonadati > Pseudomonadota > Gammaproteobacteria > Alteromonadales > Pseudoalteromonadaceae > Pseudoalteromonas > Pseudoalteromonas sp. Ld20. Next base: position 75,729 of record NZ_JBISHB010000032.1, on the reverse strand, counting down.
CATTGATATAGATAAAAACTTCTTGAATCAAGATCGCTTATCGAGCAGCTATGTTTATGCTCATCTAGCAAGATTAAAAGAAGCTTTTGAAACGTATAAATAACCTGAGCTCTAGGGCGTGTTGACCTTTCGTGATTGATTTTTCAGCAGTATGTTTGGTATTTAGGCAAGGCAGCGCCTATGCAGTGTGGTTGTTCCCCATAAATAGGCAATAACGCAGTATAAATGCCAAACATGCACTGCCCAAAGGGTTCTTCCTAGGGGCGATTGACTCTTTGTTGCCTACACGGATGTAGGTAAGGGGCGTGAGCAGGACGCGGAAGCTTTGCTCGGTTTTTACTTAGCCCGCTAGGTTACAAACCTCGCGCCGCGATTAAATCGCCCCTAGATTGAACAAATTTCAATCCACAAAGGTCAACACGCCCTAGAACAAAAAGGCCTTTTAAAAGGCCTTTTTTAATTTAAACAACTTATCGTACTATTTCTCAAGCAATATATCGTGAATTTTCACCAGATCTGTTTTCCCTGCAATAATTTCATCCGGTGTTAAACCTGATAGTTCATGCGGGAATACCAACCACTCTTCTGATTCATGAATGTAGTAATCTGGTTTCATATCTACTTTTGAGTTTTTTGGCTTGTAATACGGACAGGCAATACGAATATCTTTCGGTAAGTTTAAGCGCATTAGCTCTGATAGCTTTTCTTTAAGAGCAAAAATACTGCGCCCAGAATCAAATACATCATCAACAATTAGCAATGAATCACCCGCATTAGCGTTTTCAATGATGTAGTGTAAACCATGCACTTTGATTTCTTTCGATTGTTTATTAATACCGTAATATGACGAAGTACGTACCGCAATATGATCTGTCTCTATGCCTTTATAATCGTAATATTCTTGCACTGCGATACCAATAGGTGCACCACCACGCCAAATACCGATAATAAAATCAGGACGAAAGCCATCCTGGTAAACTTGCGCTGCTACGCGAAATGAATCTTCAAGTAATTGTTGCGCTGTGATGTAGCACTTATCTGACATAATTAGAATTCCCAGTGTGAGTAGATCATTTAAGTGTAGCCGATCTTAAAAAGATAATGGCGTACTTAAACTGCTAGTAGCGGTGAATTTTATCGTAAATAACGTGAAAAAGCTTGTTTCACTTTCGACATTAACGTTTTTACTCTAAAACAGGCTGCCCGCTATCAAAAGAATGAAACACAGCTACTTGATCAACAGCTTTTGTAATAGGGTAATAAGTGCAATGTTTCTGAAGGTTTTTGTAACGCTTTATAAAAATGGCATTCAACTTTCGCTGAATGCCATTTATTAATTAACAGGACTGAATGCGGTTGATTCAATCAACTATCTATAATTTACGCTTTTTCTAATAACGTACGTGCAACTGTTCGCATACCAACAGTTGTAGCGCCCGCAGCCCATTGACTCGTGCTGCCCATATTAAATGCTGCAGCTAAATCAATATGCACCCAGCCTTTACCATCATTTGGCACAAAACGTGATAAGAAACCAGCCGCGTTTGATGCACCACCATAACCGCCACCTTTTTGTGCTCGACTATTTGCAGTATCAGCATAAGGTGATGGGCAGTTTTGTTGATGCCACTTTTCAAGTGGTAGTGGCCAGCCTGCTTCCATTTCTTGCTCTGCAAAGCCTTCTACTTCACGTACAAACTCTTTATCTAGACCAAACAGCGCATTGTACTCTTGGCCTACCGCAACCAAGGCTGCGCCTGTTAGCGTAGCAGCATCGATGATCAATGGTGCACCTGTTTCACCTGCGGCCATTAAACCGTCAGCTAACACTAAGCGACCTTCAGCATCAGTATTAACAATTTCCACTGTTGTGCCATTTTTATACGTAAGAATATCGCCAAGTTTATAAGCATGACCAGAGATCATGTTCTCAGCGCAACATAAAAACAACTTAATGCGCTTTTCAATACCACGACTAATTGCCAATGCTAAACCAGCTGTTACCGTTGCTGCACCGCCCATATCGCATTTCATGCCTAGCATGCCTTCGCTCGACTTAATAGAATAACCACCTGAGTCGAATGTAATACCTTTACCAACTAACGCTGCGTCAACAGGTGCGTTTTCATCGCCTGTTGGATTGTAATCTAGTGCTAATAAAACCGGAGGACGCTCACTTCCACGACCAACAGCATGAATACCAATCCACTGCTGCTCAAGCAATGCATCACCTTTAATAATTTGATAGCTAACATGCTCTGGTGCTAGTGACTGAATAAATTCAGCCGCTTTTCCAGCTAAGCTTTCTGGGAAGATGTCATCAGCAGTGCCGTTGATCATTTCACGTGCCCATGTTGCTGAGCGTTTTAGCGACTCTAACTCTTTACTGTCGGTCTTTGTTGTTTGTGCAAACTCAACTCCGTGTAATGTTTTAGGTGACACAAACCCTTGGTAAAACGCCCATTGCGTCTCAGTACACCAAGTATCGCCAGCTAAAACAACATTTTTAATGCCTTGATTAGCAATGCTACGCGCCGCTTTTTGAACATTTTTTAATGTGTCTTGCTCTGTTAAGTGAACGCTTGCACCTTGCTCATTAAAAGATAATGTAGCGGTTTCGCCCCAATGCACTGCAGCACCCTGCTCGCTTAATTGAACAACAAATTTTTCAGTCATGTTAGAATACTCTTGCCCTTATAATAGTGACTTTGAGTTTACTATAGCCACAACAACTTCCCAACTGCTTGAGACTAAATAACCAAAATAATGAAATATTCAACGCCACTGCAACACGCCACATTAATTAAACGCTATAAACGCTTTTTAGCTGATTTACGCCTGCACGATAGTACAGAGTTTACAGCTCACTGTGCAAATACAGGTAAAATGACAGGCTGTGCTGAACCTGGTTTTACAGCCTTCTATTCTACCAGTAGTAACCTTAAGCGAAAATATCCACATTCTTTAGAGCTGACTAAAAATCAATTCGACCATTTTATATGCGTCAACACCGCTATAGCGAATAAAGTAGTTGAAGAAGCGCTGCAAGCCCAACTCATTGGTGAATTGTGCAACTACACAAACATACAAGCGGAAGTAAAATATGGGCAAGAAAATAGCCGCATTGATTTTTTGCTGCGCAATGAACAATTGCCACCGTGCTATGTAGAAGTAAAGTCGGTCACGTTGCTAAGTCAATCTGAACCTAATAGCGGCCAGGGCTATTTCCCTGATGCACAAACGCTGCGTGGGCAAAAACACTTACGCGAGTTAATTGAAATGGTCGAGCAAGGCCATCGCGCTGTATTACTCTTTGCTGTTTTACACCAAGGTATAGAGCAAGTAAGCGCTGCTGCGCATGTTGATGAAACATATGCGCAGCTATTAACTGAAGCAATGAGTAAAGGAGTTGAAGTACTTGCTTATAAAGCGAGCATTTCGCCTAATGAGATCCACATTACACATAAAATCCCTTTTATTTAAAACAAGCCTTGTAATTTGTACTTTTGCCCATATTAATAGGCAAGTTAAAAATCACGTTTGAAGTTAAAAAGTAGCCTACACTCTCTTTGTACCCTTTTTTAATCAACCGATATGATTTACGTACAGCCAATTAATTTAAAAATAAATTTGCCTAGGCCATAGGATTCTGTTATTTATAGCCGCCGGCTAAAGCTGGGTATTATATTAAGGATTTAGGAGAAAGTTATGCCAGACCAAAAAAAATTAGGGTTGTTGGCTCAGGCCGGATTAGAACCATACCAGGAAAAGCCGGGCGAAGAGTATATGAATGACGCACAACGCGCTCATTTTAAAACTATTTTGGAAGCATGGCGCAACGATTTACGCAACGAAGTAGACCGTACTAAATCGCACATGCAAGATGAAGCAGCTAACTTTCCTGATCCAGTTGATCGCGCAGCACAAGAAGAAGAGTTCTCATTAGAGCTTCGTACTCGTGACCGTGAACGTAAACTGATCAAAAAAATTGAAAAAACAATAATTCTTATCAAAGAAGATGATTTTGGATATTGTGATTCATGCGGGATTGAAATTGGTATTCGCCGTTTAGAAGCACGTCCTACTGCTGATTTATGCGTAGACTGTAAAACGCTTGCAGAAATCAAAGAAAAACAATCTGGACGTGGTTAATTACCTGTAATTAAATCAATGTCTACCACAGCCGTTACTGCGCCAATGCGCAATTATCGCGGTCGTTTTGCACCGTCACCTTCTGGGCCACTTCATTTTGGCTCACTTGTGGCGGCTGTGGGCAGTTACCTTGACGCTAAAAGTAACCAAGGTGCTTGGTTAGTGCGTATTGAAGATATCGACACGACTCGCGTTATAGAGGGTGCAGATACAGATATTCTCACCACACTGGAGGCCTATGGTTTACAGTGGGATGAAGACGTTGCCTATCAAACAAAGCGCCATCACTTATATGCTCACACCATTGAATATTTAAATAGCCAACAAGGCGTTTATGCATGCCACTGCTCACGTAAAGAAATTAAAGCCTTAGGTGGTATTTATCAAGGCCATTGCCAAAGTTTACAGCACTCACAACAAAATAGCGCATTACGATTAATACAACGCCACGCCACCTGCCACTATAATGATTTGATTCAAGGTGACATTAACGTTGATCACGCCCTCGCGCATGAAGACTATTTAATAAAGCGCAGTGATGGCTTATATGCTTATCAATTAGTTGTGGTTGTAGACGATATTGAGCAAGGGATCACCAACGTGGTGCGTGGCGCAGATTTACTTGAGCCCACAGCACGCCAATTAAGCCTGTTTAAGCAACTCGATAAACCCGCTCCTCGTTATGCACATTTACCTTTAGCTGTCGCCAAACCAGGCTTTAAATTATCAAAGCAAAACTATGCGCCAGCAATTGATAAAAAAAATCCAAAACCGGCGCTATTAAATGCATTCGAGTTTTTAGGTTTAGCGCCTAGCACTGAGCTACTCTCACTAAATATCGATGAAATGATGACTTGGGCAATCAACAATTACACCCTGCAAAACATTCCAAAAGTCCAGCAGATTCAAATTTCGCAACAGTTACAGAGTAAAGCGCCCCAGTTTACTCATTTATAGCGATAAAAATCACTTTTAAGCGTTAATTTTAAAACCTTCAACTTAATTTTTGAGCTGTACTGGTATATTATACCCAAACCACCTCAAGATGCAGAATTCAGCGTTTCACAGGGGCTTAATATCAAGGCGTTACTTTGCAATAATGGCCGTCCCTTTTAAGAAGTAACAACGATGAGAGTAAGTGCCTGTGAAATGCCCAATGGGTTGGTTTAAAAGCGATTTATACTGCGTTATTGATTTTAGCAAAGGAATGACCATTACTTGCAATCAATGCCTTGCCTAAATCGCTTTTAATTCCAACTGAAACTCGCATTTTGAGATGGCTTGGGTATATAGCCATCCTTAAGCCCAATGCGTTTTATCGCCAAGTATGCACATTACTCGTGCAGTTAATAACTAAATACAGCTATACTTGATCTGATTTTTGATGGTTATCCCCATCAAACAACCGAATTCTGTAGGAGACAGACTATTATTTCCAAGCTTTTTCAATTTTGTCGGCAAATTATGGGCCCATCAGCCACAGTAAACACCGAACAGCCCCAAGTCTCTGCGCAGCCTTTAATTATTGGACGCAATGAGCATGGCATTTCCCGCAAACAATTTAGCCCAAATGCAATCAAGGTATTATATCGTTTAAAAGACGGTGGCTTTGACGCTTACCTCGTTGGTGGTTGTATTCGTGATATTTTGTTAGGGCAACAACCTAAAGACTTCGACGTAGTCACTAACGCGACCCCAGAACAAGTGAAAAAGCTATTTCGCAACTGCCGCTTAATTGGTCGTCGCTTTCGTTTAGCACACATTGTTTTTGGCCGTGAAATTATTGAAGTCGCCACTATGCGTGGTCACCACGAAGCGCCTGTTGATAAAAATCAAACCAGTCAATCCAGTGGCGAAGGTCAGTTACTACGTGATAACGTTTTTGGAAACATTGAAGAAGATGCTGAGCGTCGCGATTTTTCAATCAACGCTTTATATTACTCTATTAATGATTTTTCAATTCATGACTATGCCAATGGCCTTGCGGCTATTAAAGCAAAACAAATAGAGCTTATTGGTGATCCGCAAACTCGTTATCGAGAAGATCCTGTGCGTATGTTACGTGCAGTACGTTTTGCCACAAAACTTGATATGAGTATTGCACCAGACACCGAAAAACCATTAACCGAATTAGCCAGCTTACTGGATAACATCCCATCTGCGCGTTTATACGAAGAAACATTAAAGCTATTTTTAAACGGCAAAGCCGAAGCAAACTTTTTAATGCTACGTAAATATGGGTTATTCAATGCATTATTCCCTGCCTTAGATGGTATTTTAGAACAAAATCCAGATGGCTTTGAACATGCATTTATTAAGCAAATGTTCCGTAATACTGATGAACGTATCAACGCAGAGAAAAAAGTGACACCTGCTTTTGTATTTGCTGCTTTGCTGTGGTTCCCACTTTTAAAAATTACCAAACAATTACAGCAGCAAGAACAATTATCAGAGTACGATGCTTTTCAACAAGGCATGAATAAAGTCTTAAGCGAAAGCGCACAACATGTTGCCGTACCTAAACGCTTTACTTTAGGCGCCAGAGATATTTGGCATATTCAGCACCGTTTGGACAAACGCGCTGGCCAACGAGCATATCGTCTAACTCAACAGCCTCGCTTTAAAGCTGCGTACGACTTTTTATTATTACGTGTTGAAGCCGGTGAGCAAGAACATACTGAGCTTGTGCAATGGTGGACGGAGTATTTAGCTAAAGATATTAACGGCCAAAAAGAACTAGTCAAAGCACTTGGTAGTCAAGGCGCGCCTAAAGGCCGTCGTCGTACTCGCCGTCGTAGCCCAAAACCTGCTGAGTAACTAAATGGAAATTGTTTATCTCGGTTTAGGGGCTAATTTAAATGCTCCTCGCAGCCAGCTTGATAACGCAGTGGCAGCACTTAAAGTGTTGCCACAGAGTAACTTTATCAACGTGTCGCATTATTACGCCAGTAAACCTATGGGCCCACAAGATCAACCTGACTATGTTAATGCTGTTGCGACAATTAAAACGTCGCTGATGCCAGAGCAGTTACTTGATTTAACCCAACAGATAGAGCTTGAGCACGGGCGTGTACGTAAAGCACAGCGTTGGGGCGCCCGCACCTTAGATATTGATATTTTATTATTTGGTGATCAACACATAAACTCTGAACGTTTAACCATACCTCATTATGGTTTAACCGAGCGCGAGTTTGTGGTTTACCCACTATTAGAAGTTGCCCCTGATCTTATTTTGCCAGATGGTACTAAACTAAAAAGTATTACTGCTACTTTGGCATTAAACGAATTACAACAATTACCTCTGTAATTAATTACAGGCCGTCGCCAACGAGGATACTATGTCTAAAATAACCGTTTCTACTCTCAATAAAATGAAAGCAGAGCAACAAAAAATCACCGCATTAACAGCCTATGACGCCAGCTTTGCTAAGTTATTTCACGATAACGACGTTGACGTTATTCTAGTAGGTGATTCATTAGGGATGGTTTTGCAAGGCGGTGACGATACGCTAGGTGTTACTAACCAGGATATTGCTTATCATACTCGCAGTGTACGCGCTGGTAGCCGAGATTTATTTGTTATTGCTGATATGCCATTTATGACCTACTCAAACCCTGAACAGAGCTGTAAAAATGCAGCTGAGTTAATGCGTGCTGGTGCAAATATGGTAAAGCTAGAAGGCGGTGAGTGGTTATACGACTCAATTGTTGCTCTTACTCAACAAGGTATTCCTGTGTGTGGGCATTTAGGTTTAACACCACAATCAGTCCATGTTTTTGGTGGCTTTAAAATTCAAGGCCGTAGCGATGAACAAGCACAAAAAATGATTCATGATGCTAAAGCGCTTGAAGCAGCTGGTGCGCAAATGGTTGTACTTGAGTGCATCCCTTCTGAACTTGCAAAATTGATTACTGACGCACTATCTATCCCGACGATTGGTATTGGTGCAGGTAAATTAACTGACGGTCAAATTTTAGTTATGCATGACTTAGTAGGCATATCAGCGGGTTACATTCCAAAATTTTCTAAAAACTTTTTACTCGAAACTGGCAATATGCCAGATGCCGTTAAAAAGTATTGTGCCGATGTTAAAAACGGTGCATTTCCAAGTACAGAACACGAGTTTAAATAATGCAGGCAATCACTGAAATAAAATCACTACGTAGTCAAATTAAAGCATGGCGACAGGCCGGGTTAAGCGTTGCATTAGTGCCAACGATGGGCAATTTGCACCAAGGTCATTTTTCACTCGTTGAAAAAGCCAAAAATATGGCCGATAAAGTGGTCGTGAGCATTTTTGTTAATCCTATGCAGTTTGGTGTAAATGAAGATTTAGATAATTACCCTCGCACACTTACAGCAGATAAACAGGGACTTGCAGAGCTTGGAACCGACATCGTATTTACACCGAGTGTTGAGGCAATTTATCCAAACGGCTTAGGCGCACAAAGCTTTGTTGATGTACCTGACATATCTATGGGTTATTGCGGGGGTTCTCGCCCGGGTCACTTTCGCGGTGTGGCAACGGTTGTCACTAAGCTATTTAACTTAGTGCAGCCTGACTTTGCCTGTTTTGGTGAAAAAGACTTCCAACAATTGCAAGTTATTAAGACCATGACTCGTGATTTATCAATTCCTGTTGAAGTAATTGGTGTCGCAACAAGTCGTGAAGTATCAGGGCTTGCCATGAGCTCGCGTAACGGTTATTTGTCTGCTGAACAAAAAGAAACTGCGACCATATTATTTAAAACACTTAACTGGTGTGCAGAACAGCTTACCAATGGTGAACGTGATTTTATTAGCGTTTGTGAGCAAGCAAAGCAACAATTGCAAGATGGCGGACTAAAACCAGATTACTTTGAAATAGCACAGCGAGACACCTTAATAAAAGCTACACTTAACGATAATAATCTAGTGATTTTAACTGCGGCTTATTTAGGTAGCGTTAGGTTAATCGATAACCTGCAAGTTGATATTACATAACAATAATTAGGGATAAGAATGAATTCATTAATAAAGTTATCAAGCGTTGCTGTGTTCGTTACTCTTTTTTCTGGTTGCCAAAACCAAATTGAGAATCCCGAAATGCAACAATGTGCCCAGCAAAACTATCAATGCGAAGTCAATTGTGAGCAACAAAGTACAGGCGAAGGCTTAGTTCATAAAGTCTGCAGCACAAAATGCATTGAAGCGTATAACCAATGCAAGACAAACGCAGAAGCGTTAGGAAATGTTAGATAACCAATTATACCAATCGACTTAAATATTTAACCATTCTAGCGGGCTAAATAAAGCGCTAACAGCGTTAGTAATTTTTCAAGTAGTAACAACTACATGTCAAAATTTCTGCCTTGTTATCACTGTATTTACCTGTCGCTATAAGTAGTCTGTAACTTAACACGATTGGTATTATCTATTTTTCAATATAAAAAAACCGCGCAATGTACATTACGCGGTTTTTTATTAACTTTTATGTTTTAGGGCTTAAAGAAGACCTAGCTTTTTAAGCTCGCTCATCGCCATTTTTCCAGAAAGTGGCACATAACCATCTTTCTCTACAATTTTTTGACCATCTTGTGATAACACCATTTTTAAGAACTCAGCTTCAATAGGAGCAAGTGGCTTATTCGGATGCTTGTTCACATAAACATATAAGAAACGAGACAGCGGATACTTACCTGTTGCTACATTCTCAAGTGTTGCATCAACAAAGTTATCGCCTTTCTTCGCCAGTGGTACAGTACGTACACCAGATGTTTTATAACCGATACCTGAGTAACCAATTGCATTTACTGATGACGAAATTGACTGTACAACAGATGCAGAACCTGGTTGCTCATTTACATTGTTGCGGAAATCGCCTTTACACAATGCTTTCTTTTTAAAGTAACCGTAAGTACCCGATACTGAATTACGTCCGTAAAGTTGGATATCTTTAGCAGCCCAATCACCAACAAGACCCACGTCACTCCAACGATTTACTTGTGAACTTGCGCCACATTTACGTGTTGAAGAGAAGATTGCATCTACTTGATCAATACGTAAACCTTCAATTGGATTATCTTTATGAACAAAGACTGCCAATGCGTCGATAGCAACGCGTACTTCTGTTGGTTTATAACCGTAGCGTTTTTCAAACGCTTCGATTTCTTTTGACTTCATTTTTCGGCTCATTGGGCCAAAGTTTGCGGTTCCTTCAGTCAAGGCTGGTGGCGCAGTTGAAGAACCCGCAGCTTGAATCTGAATGTTTACATTTGGGTAGATACGTTTGTATTCTTCTGCCCAAAAAGTCATCATGTTGGCAAGTGTATCAGAGCCCACAGATGAAAAGTTACCTGAAATACCACTGGTTTTTTGATACTCAGGAATACTTGAATCTACAGCCATAGCTTGTGCAGATACAAAAGTTGTTACAGCCACACCCATTGCGGCAACTAAATTTTTAAATTTCATAGGGGTTACTCCGATTTGTTCGTCCCATTTTCTAACTGTGCTCTACTGTAAAGACATCACATGACAGTTAGATTACTCTAAAATGACAATTTTATGACTTATCTAAATTGGCTAATAAAACCGTTTTATCCTTATTAAAGGAAAATGAAAAGCACGACCCCTCGCCTAATTTACTCTTAATTTTCAATTGGCTATCATGACGTGTTAATACATGTTTAGTGATCGCTAAACCTAAACCAGATCCTCCGGTAGTGCGGCTACGTGCTTTATCAACCCGATAAAAACGCTCGGTTAAACGGTTAATATGCTCTGGGGCAATACCATCACCGTTATCAATTACAGAAAAATGGGCTTGGTTTTCTGTGTACTGCCAACTAACTGTAACTTTCCCACCAGCTTTAGTGTAATGAATAGCATTAAATACCAAATTTGAGAACGCGCTGCGAAGCTCTTCTTCTGAACCTTTAATATCAAGGTTAGTGTCTATATCAAAAATTAATTCATGCCCTTTGTCTTGATTAAGTGACTGTGCCTCTGTTTGGATATAAGTGAGTAACTGTGGCACATTAATTGGCTTATCGTTATCTTGGCGTCTGGCGCCTTCAATTCGTGATAAAGACAATAGCTGATTGACTAAACTATCCATGCGCTTACATTGTTCAAGCATGGTATTTTGTGCTTTACACCACATTGCCGGCGGCGGCATCATATCGCCATCAAACATTTCTAAATAACCAGATACAACGGTTAAAGGCGTTCTCAGTTCGTGGGATACATTCGCGACAAAATCTTTGCGCATTTGCTCAAGTTGCTTCAAGCGAGTAACGTCACGCACAACAACCATTAACTGCGAGCTGGCGTAAGGCATCACCCTAAATTCTAAGACTTGCTCAACACTGTGACCACTTTCTAATTCCAACGCTTCATCAAACGACTCAGCATGCATATATTTTACAAACTTAGGATCGCGAACAAGGTTATCTAATCGCTGACCATGATCTGTCGGCCACTGTAAACCAAGTACTTTAAGTGCTAATTGATTACACCACACAATGCTTAGGTCACGTTGTAATACGATTACAGCATCGGGGACTGCTTCTGCACCATCACGAAAACGACGAATTAAATCAGCCAACTCATTTCGTTTTTTACGATTACGATGTTGAAGATGGTAAATCCCTTCAAATACTTGCTCCCATGCACCTTCCCCCTCTGGCGGATTAAAACTACGTTGATTCAATAGCCAATCACTCAGTCGATATAATTGATGATAATGCCAAATCAGTAATGAAAAAGAGCCTAAAAATAAAAGCAAAAATGGCGCACCAATAAGCACGCCAATTAATAATAAAGGTAGAAAATAGATAAACAGACGTTTAGCTAACGCCTGTTTATTGACAACTCGATACATACACTCACTTTACCTTAGAGTAAGTAAATTTAAGCCAATGTTAACATTCGCTAGGTCATCTGTGTGACACTTACAATTTACTAGAAAAACGATAACCTGCACCACGTACAGTTTGTACTAAACGATCATGTCCAAGCGGTGCGATAGCTTTGCGCAGGCGACGAATATGCACGTCTACCGTTCTATCTTCAACATAGACATTAGTCCCCCATACATTATCTAATAATTGCTCTCGGCTATAGACACGCTCTGGATGAGTCATAAAAAAATGTAGTAAACGGAACTCGGTTGGTCCCATGTCAAGTTCACTACCTTCTGAGGTTACACGATGCGAGATAGGGTCTAGACGTAAACCATGCACTTCTATGGCCTCTTCTAATGAGGTAGGCGATACACGACGAATAACCGCTTTAATACGTGCCATTAACTCTTTTGGCGAAAATGGTTTGGTAACATAATCATCTGCCCCCACTTCAAGACCGCGTACTTTGTCTTCTTCTTCACCGCGCGCTGTGAGCATAATGATCGGGATTTGGCGGGTATATTCGCTTTGTTTGAATTTTTTAGCAATTTGAATTCCACTTCCGCCTGGTAACATCCAATCCAGTAATACCATATCTGGATAAGGTTCAACCATAGCTGCAATAGCCGAATCATAATCTTCTGCTTCAATTGCTTGAAAACCATTTTGTTCTAATACAAAAACCAACATCTCTCTGATGGGTGCTTCGTCATCGACGACAAGTACTTTACGTGACATTCCAATTTATCTCTTTCGTTATCGAACTAGTTTTCATTATTATGACTAAGTATGACATTTTTATGAAAGTGTAACGTGTAAATCGAAATGGGGGCAAAAAAAATACTATTTACCCTATATTAGGTCCAAATTAATTGGATATTCTTATATTTCCTAAAAAATTATAAAGCCCGTAACTATATTCTTATTTTTATTATATGGACCGACTACTGTAAAATCGCTTTTTAGTCGGCCATTATTGGTCTAATTTTATTGTTAAATCACAGCAAAACTATAAATTTAAAAATCATACCTTAATGTTAGCGCTAAGTGATCTTGGTTATTTTTGCCATCTAACGAAAACTGCGTATACCACATATACATACGTATTTTCTTAGACACACTACGTTCGATCCCAACGGAAGCACCAGTACCCGAATCTTTTAATTTTCCAAATATACCGTCATTATCTTGATACTGAGCTAATAATTTATATTTATCTATTTTATAAGAGGCACTGACTAGGTAACCTTCTGCACTAATATCTGTATCAATATTTTTAGCCTCTTGATACATAGCACCAAGCACTAATGGGCCTACTTTTCCCTGCACTGTTACTCTGCTAATATCATATCCTGCGACTTTACTGTCATGCGCGACACTTACATAATATGCTGTTTTCTTGAGCTTACTGTCGCCATAAACAGCAGCCATTGATATCCCAGTCTCATCATTTTGCTTTTCGTTTTTATCTGCAACATAGGTAACAATCAACTGCAATTCACCTAACTTCGGTGAACTATAATGCATCACATCACCTAGGCGGTTATCGCCATTAAAGAATGACTTTAGATCACCGCTAAAATCATTCATTACATCTAATTTACCCTGTGATACTTTTAGTGCAGTATCATGACGACCTATTACAACTTGTCCAAAGTTACCTTTAAGCCCCACATATTGATTTCGAGACGTTAGGGTATCCGCGTTATTATCAATATTTACAGCAAACTCAAATTTATAAACGGCCTCTAAATTTTTGCCTATTTGTGTATAGCCTTTGACACCAAGTCGGGATGAATAATTTTCTATAGAGGTTTCATTACCTTGCCCTATATCGCTATTTAATAAACCTAAATGAGCTCGACCATAGATTTTAATTGGCTCTGCCAATATACATGATGAAAATATCACCGTAATAATACAAAAAAGTCGTAAAAAGCATAGAGCCATAATTGGATCCCTTTAAATTCACTTATGTAAAAGTCGTCTATAAATGCTTATTGGTCAAATGAATGGATCATTTACACCCAACTAGATCTGTAATAAATAGGTTGGGATCATTATTTTACCTACACATTACGATCTGAGATCGTATTTTTACCAATGACATTTCATAAGTTGTTGATAATTAGTACTACACATCTTCAATTAGATTGTTTTATAAGCGAAAACGCCCATTATTCTTTAACTCCTTAGTAAAGATCTGATCCCAAACAACTAAAGTTAGTAAATGAATGATCCCTACTTTATTAGTTAGTAAAAAATCGATCCCCAATGATCAGCCACAAAAAAGCCAGTGAGGCTTCCCTCACTGGCTAATGTAATTTTAACTTAATAATTACATTACTTTATTTGTGGATCTAACTCACCCGTTAAATACTTAAGGTGCATTTCATCAAGTGAAATTGGTTTGATCTTATCAGCTTGCCCTGCAGTGCCAAACGACTCATAACGTGCAATACAAATATCTGTCATTGCTTTGGTCGCTTCAGCTAAATATTTGCGAGGATCAAAATTGGCTGGATTAAGTGCAAGGTGGCGACGAATCGCACCTGTTGATGCTAAACGTAAATCGGTATCAATATTCACTTTACGAACACCAAACTTAATACCTTCAATGATTTGCTCAACTGGCACACCATATGTTTCAGGGATTTCGCCACCGTACTGGTTGATGATCTCAAGCCATTCTTGTGGAACAGACGACGAACCATGCATAACCAAGTGAGTATTAGGGATACGTGCGTGGATCGCTTTAATACGATCAATCGCTAAAATATCATCCGTTGGTGGGCGAGTGAATTTGTATGCACCATGCGATGTACCGCAAGCAATTGCAAGTGCATCGACGTGCGTTTTACTTACAAAGTCAGCAGCTTCTTCAGGATCTGTTAGCATTTGCTCTGTGGTCAGTTTACCTTCAGCGCCAACACCGTCTTCTTCGCCCGCTTCACCTGTTTCAAGTGAACCTAATACACCTAGCTCGCCTTCAACTGACACACCACATGAATGCGCTAGTTCAACTGTTTTACGTGTTACATCAACATTGTACTCATATGATGATGGTGTTTTGCCATCACTCATTAATGAGCCATCCATCATTACTGATGAAAAACCTAATTGAATTGAACGTTGGCAAACGCCTGGTGAAGTACCGTGATCTTGGTGCATGACGACTGGGATATGTGGCCACTCTTCAATGGCAGCTAAAATCATATGACGAATAAAAGGTGCCCCAGCATAGGCACGTGCGCCTGCTGAACCTTGAACAATTACAGGGCTGTTTGTTTTATCAGCCGCCATCATAATTGCGCGGATTTGCTCTTGGTTATTAACGTTAAAAGCAGGCACGCCGTAACCGTGTTCAGCTGCATGGTCAAGAAGTTGTCGCATACTGATTAAAGCCATTGGGTATTCTCCAAATTGTCGATAGCAGTGCATACACTACTACCTAGTTCGAACGGGATAGTTTAATTTGATGCAATCAATACATCACGATAAGCAAGGCTTAGCCAAAATTACCGTTATACAAATCAGCTATTAAATTAGGGTGAGAGGTATTTAATATCTGATCATCGCCAGTGTACAAACCTAAGTTAATACACTGGCCCGTGACTAATTTTACTTAGCACGCTCTTCTAGCATAGCAACTGCTGGTAATTTTTTCCCTTCTAAAAACTCAAGGAAAGCACCGCCACCGGTTGAAATATACGAAATTTTATCGCCAATACCATATTTATCAATCGCCGCTAACGTATCACCGCCACCAGCAATAGAAAATGCATTTGAGTTAGCAATCGCTTGAGCAATTGCACGTGTACCGTTACCAAATTGATCAAATTCAAATACACCAACTGGGCCATTCCACACCACGGTACCTGCATTAGCAATAATTTTTGCAAGTTTATTAGCCGTATCAGGGCCAATATCAAAAATCATATCGGTGTCAGTTACTTCGCTAACATCTTTTAATGTTGCAACCGCAGACTCTGAAAATTCATTACCAACAACGACATCAGTAGGTACCGGTATTTCACCATTATTACTTTTTGCTGCTGCACTTAATTTATTCGCTTCGTCAATTAAGTCAGCTTCATATAATGATTTACCAACTGGATAACCTGCTGCTGCAATAAAAGTATTAGCAATACCACCACCAGTAACCAATTGGTCAACAATGGTGGACAGTGAATCAAGTACCGTTAATTTAGTTGATACTTTAGATCCACCAACAATTGCTACAAGTGGACGAGCTGGATTATCAAGCGCTTTGCCTAATGCATCTAATTCAGCCGCTAATAATGGACCTGCACAGGCCACATCTGCGAATAAACCAACGCCATGGGTAGACGCTTGAGCACGGTGAGCCGTACCAAATGCATCCATAACATATACATCACATAACGCCGCTAACTTTTTAGAAAGTACTTCGTCGTTTTTGCCTTCGCCTTTATTAAAGCGTACATTTTCAAAAACGATGACTTCGTTATCAGCAATTTCAACACCGTTTAAATAATCTTTTTCAAGACGCACGTTTTGCTCTAGTGCTTCATTAAGATAATCAACAACTGGTGCTAATGAAAACGCTTCATCATGTTCCCCTTCCGTAGGGCGGCCTAGGTGTGACATAACCATCACTTTAGCGCCTTTTTCAAGGGCTAATTTAATGCTCGGTAGTGCTGCACGAATACGCGCATCTGAGGTCACTTTACCTGCTTTTACTGGTACATTTAAATCTTCACGAATTAACACACGTTTGCCGTGTAAATCTAAATCCGCCATATTTATGACCGACATGGACTTCTCCTTAGTTAACGATACTGGCTGAAAAAATACGATTTATAATTATAAATTAGTTACTTATTGCCATCATTGTACGCGCAGTGTCGAGCATACGATTGGCAAACCCCCACTCATTGTCACACCAGACTAATAATTTTATCAGGCGTTTATGACTAACGCGTGTCTGTGTGCCATCTATAATACAAGAATGCGGATCATGATTAAAATCCACCGATACCAATGGCTCTTCGGTATAACTTAAAATCCCCTCGAGTCGATCCTTTGCCGCTGCTTTTAATGCTTTATTTACAGCTTGTAAGTCGACATCTGCGTTGACCGTTACACTTAAATCCATCGCCGTTACATTAATTGTAGGAACGCGCACTGCAATGGCTTCAAAGCGGCCATGAAATTTAGGTAATATGCGTTCAATACCACGAGCAAGTTTAGTATCAACTGGAATAATTGACTGGCTCGCAGCGCGAGTACGGCGTAAATCGTGATGGTACGCATCAATCACTTGTTGGTCGTTCATCGATGCATGAATAGTCGTGATAGCGCCTGACTCTATACCAAACGCATCATCAAGTACCTTAATAACGGGTACAATACAATTTGTGGTACATGAACCATTTGAGACAATTGTATGCTCAGTTTTAAGTTCATCATCATTAATGCCATAAACAATAGTTGCATCAACGTCTGCGTCTGCAGGCTGTGAAAATAATACTTTTTTTGCACCTGCATTTAAGTGCAATTGGGCATGCTCTCGAGAGTGATAAACCCCAGTACATTCAAGTACAACGTCAACATCAAGTAATTGCCAAGGTAATTCACTTGGGTTTTGCTCAGCAAATAACGATATGGTATCGCCAGCAACCGTCAGCGAATCTTCCCCTAAAATAACAGGAAACGTAAAACGCCCGTGCGATGTATCATATTTAAGAAGATGAGCAATCCCGTGGGGATCTGCGAGCTCATTGATTGCAACAATTTTGATCTCATCGCTAAGCCCTAATTCATAAAGGGCACGGACAATATTTCGTCCAATCCGACCAAAACCATTTATTGCAAGTTTGATTGCCATTAGATAGAAAATCCACTCTAGTTGCGTGCAGATAAAGGCAACCTGCCTTTTTGATGGCGGTATTGTAATCGACCTAGACTTTGAATATAAGAGGCTAACAGCAGAAATTTAAAATTAACCTGCTATGGCTAGCCCGATTTTCTAGGAAAGCTAAATTATTTAACGCTTAAATAGCTTGCGTACCAAACTACCTGTTAATAAAGAAACAAACATAATCACAATACAATAAATCACTAACATACCTGATGACGTTGCCAGCTCTATTACTTGCTCATTTTCACCCATACATAAGTTGGTTTTATGATCAATCGCGCCACCGCTGTCTAAACAACGATCCACCAACAAAAAACCGTGTAACCACCAAACGGAAAATAAACTGACTAACACACCAACTAAAGAGGGCACTAAATTATTTTTCATAGGATAAACCTAACAACAGATTGAATTACAGCGCGCTACAATAGCAAACTTAAAACCGAATAACCGCACTAACAAAGCCTGATTTTTACACTTTTAAATTAGTACTTAAAGCCTTGTTTGAACACATATTTACCAGCTATTCATCTAATGTAAACATACCTAATCCAGTAAACTGTATGCTTGCTGACTAAGGGATTAATTTATAACAATTCTCTTAATTTTAGTACCTGCCCACGACTAATCTGATGACACTGCGCTAACAATAATTCGGCGGTTGCCATAGCGTCAGTCAATGCATGATGACAGGTGTAATGGGGTAACTCATAACGCTCCCTACAGGCACTTAAGGTTAATTCATCCAAAGCAATATCGTGACCTTGTTGATGTAAGCGTTTTTTTTCGATCTGAAAAGTGTCTAGAATTAACTTTGGTTGCACCGTTATACCCAACTCAGCATATGCGAGCTTTAAAAACCCCCAATCGAGCGTGGAATTATGAAACACTAAAATAGCATCTTCAAAATGTGCACTTAGCTGAGTCAAAATCATTTTTAAGCTCAGTCCTTTAGCGATATCTTGCTGTGCAATACCGTGATAAACAGGACTTTGATCTAACTGCTTTACACCTTTATTAATATGATGCTCTGCTTGACTTAGCTTAATACATTGCTGCTCGAGCCTTACCCACGCAACCGAGACGATTTCATGTTGTTTAGGATCAAGCCCCGTTAACTCTAAATCAATTACAATAAAACGTTGCTCAAGTGCAGCCTGTGCAAGCAACTGTTTACGTTTCAAATAGCGATTTAACCAACGTTTAACCACTTAGCTTTTGATCCTACTTATTATAAATTGCATTTATAAACTTCCTCGCGCAAATTTAAATGCCGCCGCTTGCTGCGCCTGCTTCACCAAGTAAAACGCCTCTTTGAGTTGGTGACGCTCCAACGAATTTAGCTTATCTGGGTTAATACAATTACTCGGCAAACCCTCTTCATTAATTTGTGTGCGTAAGCGAAGTTGCGTTAAAAATCGCCAGCAATCTTTAAGGTTATACACATCGTGATTACTCAATAATGTATGTTTAAGTAACGCATCTAGACGCTCTTGGGTATTTGCACGGCGAATACCCGCTTTTAATGAATATAAACGCACTATGTCATTAATAATCACCACGCCGCGTTTTTTCAAATCAATGTACTTATGTTGTTTAGCGTCTTTTTCGAGTTTAAATTGATTAAACAAACCGATTGGTACTGAATTAGATTTGATATCCGTCGCCATCGCGGCATAAAACAATTCATTGCGTGATATGCGCGTAAGCTGCTCGCAAAACGAGGCATAAAGCGCCGTTGAGCCTTCAATAAAGCGTAAATCAAAAAATATTTTACAGTTAAGCATCGCCTCAGGTGTTGGGGTTTTAATCCACTTGAAAAAACGCTCACACCAATTAGAAATACTCATACGGCATAATTCATTGCTAGCCATAATATTTCCTGGGCAACGTTTAATACCGCACTCCACTAATTGCTCGCACACAAACTCCCCCATACGGCGAAAGTAATCTTGATGCTGGGCACTTAAATCATTGGGTAATAATAAGCCGTTGTCTTGATCTGAATGCAACGTTTGCTCTTCGCGTGCTTGGGAGCCAAAACAAATAAAACTAAAACTGGTTGGTGCTGCACCATTGTCTTCTTGAAATAAGTGAATTAAACGAGAAGTGAGTGCGTCAGTTAAACCACTTAGTAATTTGCCAATCAATGAGATGTCGTCAATGTTATTAGAAAATCCACGCAGCAACTCTGGTACTTCAGCGGCGTAGCGCTTTAGATCTACCACACTGTGCGCTTTATAAATGCGGCCAATCAGTTGTACTGGATCACTTTTTTGCTGACGTAATAAATCGGTGCTGGTGATCATCCCCAATGCTTTATGATGTTCATCAAGTACTGGTAAATGGTGAATATTATGTTTAAGCATTAAATGCAGTGCCGAAAACACCCGATTATTCTCAAAAATAAACTTCGGTTTGGCGCTCATAATTGAGCTAACGGCATCTTTTGGATCAACCTCATCAGCTAGCACACGATTACGCAAATCACGATCCGTTACCACGCCAACTAAGCGTTCAAACTCAGTGATCATGATTGATGACACACCATGTTTTTTCATTTTTTTAGCTGTTTGGCGAATGCTCGCATCAGGCGCTAAAGTAACCGCCTTGCGCGACATTAACTCAGAAATTTTACGCTCAGACCAACTCTCATTTTGACTTTTATAATGCGATGACAACAAACGGTTCGCATGTGCGCGCACAAAATACTGCTCAAAGAGTTTATATTCGCGGCGTAGGTAATCAAAGGCGTCTTGATTGAGCATATAAACAATGCCCTCTTTTTGCACTGCCAAGCGATTTTTAATCTCCTCCCCTGTTAATAGAGAAGGAAAACCAAAATAATCGCCTTGTGCTAAGCGAGTGATCACATCTCCTTTAGCATCAACTAAATCATATAAGCCCGAACGAATTAAAAATAACTTAGGGGACGCTGACTGTAACCATTGCGATTGGTTTTCACGGGTCAGGTAAATCACATCAAGGTGCTTTACAAAATATTCTGTTACCGATGCATCTAGATGATTAAAGGGTGTTTGCGCCATTACAAATTGGGCGACTTCCTGTTGCTCATGATTCATAGCCGTACTCGCAAAAAACAATCGTATAACTACTGTACTGCTATCAGAAGTAAATAAAAAGCCCGACTTAAGTCGGGCTTTTTCATCTAACAAATAAAGACATTAAGATTATATTGCACAAACGTTAGATGCCTGCGGGCCTTTTTGACCTTGCTCAACTTCGTAAGACACTTTTTGGCCTTCAGCTAAGGTTTTGAAACCTTCAGATGCAATAGCACGAAAATGAACAAACACATCAGCGCCGCCATTATCCTGAGTAATAAAACCAAAACCTTTCTCTTCATTAAACCACTTTACTACCCCAGTTGTTGAGCTAGACATGCTGTATTCCTTTATATTTGATTAATAAAATTGACGCTGTATATCGTTTTTTACCCGATATCCTGAGTATTAATTAACGAATGCGGTACTGAAAATAATAAATTTAATATTTATCTGACTTTACGTCCCTGTAACAGTACCAACAGTGAAATGTAAATATGATATTAACAGGTACACATATATTGTAAACACATGCATTCCCCTTAATATAAAAAGCCCGATTTAAGTCGGGCTTTTGGGTATATCAATATACTCATTAATAAAGTAAATTATTAGTGATCGTGTGCTTCACTAGAGCCTTTCGGGTTACGAATACTTTCAACCATTTCTTGAATTTCAAGCGGCGTCTGTGCTGTAAATTTAAGAACGATTGCAGCAACTGCGAAGTTAATGATCATACCGACTAAACCAATACCTTCCGGTGAAAT
Source organism: Pseudoalteromonas sp. Ld20 (assembly GCF_045064175.1). Classification (NCBI taxonomy): domain Bacteria; kingdom Pseudomonadati; phylum Pseudomonadota; class Gammaproteobacteria; order Alteromonadales; family Pseudoalteromonadaceae; genus Pseudoalteromonas; species Pseudoalteromonas sp. Ld20. Next base: position 53,956 of record NZ_JBISHB010000032.1, on the reverse strand, counting down.
ACCTAAGAACCAATGCTCTGGGCTATTAAGCTCTGGGCTGATGAACTTAAAGAAGATTATATAAGCAGCGGTAAAGGTAATACCTGTGATCATGCCTAATACAGCGCCTTCTTTATTCATCTTCTTAGAGAAAATACCCATGATGATTGCCGGGAAGAAACTTGCTGCAGCTAAGCCGAATGCAAATGCGACCACCGACGCCACAAATCCAGGCGGATTAATACCAAAGTAAGCGGATATTACAATCGCGATCATAGCCGCCAACCTCGCTGCGAGTAACTCTTGTTTATCGCTGATGTCTGGTTTTAAAGTTCGCTTGAGCAAATCATGCGATACGGAGGTCGAAATAACCAATAGTAAGCCTGCTGTTGTCGATAATGCAGCAGCAATACCACCGGCAGCCACTAACGCAACAACCCATGCTGGTAAATTAGCAATTTCAGGGTTAGCAAGTACCATGATGTCGCGGTCAACATTAACTTCGTTAGCGCTGTTTGGATCATCAATTTTACCAGCTGTGTAGAACATTTTGCCATCACCATTTTTATCGTTAAAGGTAATTAGGCCTGTTCTTTCCCAGTTTTTAATCCACGCCGGTGCTTCTGCGTATTCAGTACCGCCACCGTCTTTACCGTTAATCGTATCAACCATATTAACGCGGGCAAATGCTGCAACCGCTGGCGCTGTTGTATAAACAATTGCAATGAATACTAAAGTCCATGCAGCAGAGATACGCGTATCTTTAACACGAGGCACAGTGAAAAAACGTACAATGACATGTGGAAGACCCGCAGTACCCACCATTAAGGCACCTGTGATAGCAAATACATCAATCATGCTCTTAGAGCCTTCAGTGTACTGTGCAAAACCTAACTCAGCACTTAAGCCGTCAAGTTTATCAAGTACGTAAACACCATCACTACCAATTAGCGTTGCACCAAACCCTGTTTGTGGGAAGAAGTGACCTGTCATCATCATAGAGATAAAGATGGCTGGTACTAAGTAAGCAAATACCAATACACAATACTGTGCTACTTGCGTATACGTAATGCCTTTCATGCCGCCAAGTACAGCATAGAAGAATACGATAACCATACCAATGTATACGCCCGTTTCAATTTCAACTTCTAAGAAGCGAGAGAACACCACGCCTACACCGCGCATTTGGCCTGCTATATAGGTAAAACAAATAAAGATGGCACACAAAATAGCCACTAAGCGCGCTGTGCGTGAGTAGTAACGGTCACCGATAAAGTCTGGCACAGTAAATTTGCCGAATTTACGTAAATAAGGTGCTAAACACATGGCAAGTAGTACATAACCACCCGTCCAACCCATTAAGTAAACGCCGCCATCGTAACCGGCGAAAGAAATAATACCGGCCATTGAGATAAATGACGCAGCACTCATCCAATCCGCCGCTGTTGCCATACCATTAGCAAGTGGTGGTACGCCGCCGCCTGCTACATAAAATTCTTTTGTTGACCCTGCGCGGGCCCAAATTGCAATGCCGATATAAAGCGCGAAGCTTAAACCGACAATTATAAACGTGAGTGTTTGAACATCCATTACTTAGCTCCTATTCGTCTACGCCATATTTTTTATCTAACGTATTCATTTTGAAAACGTACACAAAAATCAAAGCCACAAAGGTGTAAATCGCGCCTTGCTGGGAGAACCAGAAGCCTAATTTAAACCCAAAAAAGCGTACTTCATTAAGTACATCAACCAGTAATATGCCAAACCCGAATGACACGACAAACCAAACCGCTAATAATTTAAACAGCAGTGAAATGTTTTCCGCCCAGTAAGCTTTTGCTTGTTCTTCATCTTTAAAAGCCATTTTTATTTCCTCTTTAACATCTGTAAAAAGTGATGTGTGTATTTTGTTTTCTTCGCTAACCAATTTAGCAACGCAGCCTTAACATTGAATTGAGACCATAGTCGTAACAATAAGTTAACGTTTACGTAAACTGTAAACACCCAGTTGTTAAAAAAAAGTAAAAGCCCTTTTTTATCAAAGTATTAACTATTTTATGGAATGATTTTAATTATTCACAAACGCTATATGGCAGATCTGCGACATTAGTCTAATGTAATTACAAGTATTGAAATTAACTATAAATATCAACACCTTAAATAAATCACTTTTTAAAGCGTGGAATTGACAGCTCAAAACTGCAAAAACTTCTGGTATGGTGTGCAGTAACATAATAAAAATTGAATAAAAACATGACTGCTGCACTTATTTTTGTTGCTTTGGCATACATTGGCGTGTTGTTTTGGCTGGCTAACTGGGGTGATAAAACCACGCCGCTTGCAAAACGTATTAGCCACCATCCCTTTGTTTACTCGTTTTCATTGGGTATTTACTGTACCTCGTGGACGTATTACGGCTCAGTGGGCACTGCTGCAACAAGCAGTTGGAGTTACTTACCTATTTTACTTGGCCCCGCGTTGCTGTTCTTTTTTGGGCAAGGGTTTTTACGTAAATTGGTACTGGTGAGTAAAAAGCAAAATATTACCACCATCGCTGATTTTATCTCAGCCCGTTACGGTAAACGCCAAACCACGGCTATTATGGTCACTGTAATTGCCTTATTGGCTACTATTCCATATATCGCTTTGCAGCTTAAAGCCCTAAGTAACAGCTTTTTACTACTGCAAAGCGACAATAAAATATCAGGTTCGATGGTGGCACTGTCGGCCACTTTGATCATGGCCATGTTCGCGATCTTTTTTGGCACTCGTAAAGTTGATGTAACCGAATATCGCTCAGGGTTAATGTTAGCTGTAGCCTTTGAATCATTGATAAAACTACTCGCATTAGTAGCTGTGGCAGGTTTAGCACTTTACACCTTGTATAATTTGCCCACAGGCAGACAAGCGCAACTGCAAGAATCGATTTGGCAGCACTGGAACAACTTTAACTTTTTTAGTTTTAACTTTATTGGCCAATCGCTCATGGCAGCTGCTGCAATTATATGCCTGCCACGACAATTTCACGTTACCGTGGTTGATAACCAAGACAAACGCCATTTATTTACCGCCCGCTGGGCATTTCCACTGTATTTATTGCTCACCGCAGCAATGATTTTACCTATTGCCACCGCTGCAATTCACCCCGGTATTGGTAATGGCTTTTCACCCGATAGCTTTGTACTAGCCCTGCCATTGATGCACAACAATGTACTGCTCACAACGTTTGTATTTATTGGAGGGATCTCTGCCGCGACAGCCATGATAGTGGTTGCCACATTAACGCTAAGCACCATGATCTCTAATGACGTCGTATTGCCGCTAATGCTACGTCGTAAATTTAAACGCAACCTAATTACCAGCAGCTATAAGCCACAAATACTGCTCGTACGGCGCTTTACTATTGCCGGTATTTTGATCTTATCGTACTTTTATCAGCAATGGTTTGGCCACGGCAAAGCACTTGCCAGCATGGGGTTAGTCGCCTTTTCATTAGTAACCCAATTACTGCCCGCTATTGTTGGCGGTTTATATTGGCGCAAAGGCCATGCTTATGGCGTATATGCAGGATTGCTTGCAGGCTTTATTTGCTGGATACTTTTTTTAATGTTACCGATATTAGACGCTGGTAATACCTTGGATTCTGAACTACAGCAAACCCTGATCACCCGTGGCACTCTAATCGCTTTATTTGCCAACATAGGTTGCTATATTAGCTTTTCATTAGGTGCTGATGAGCGCTTAATTGACAAAATTCAAGCGGCTGCTTTTGTTAACCCCAAAGAGCAAGCGGTGCTTGCAAGGCGCTTAAACAAAAACGTAAAAGCCACCGTATACGATTTTAAAATACTGCTACAAACATTTTTAGGTATTCAACGCAGTCAACAAGTATTGGCTCAGTTTTCACTTAATCACCAGCTTGGCGAAAATAATACTCACCCCACCTCTGAGTTTATAGCTTACTGCGAACGCGCCCTCACGGGTGTATTAGGTGCATCTTCTGCGCAAGCATTGATCCATACTGTTGCATCAGGTAAACGCATGGCGTTTGAAGAAGTCGTTAACTTTTTTGATGAAACCACACAAGCACTGCAATTTAATCAAAACTTACTGTTTACCTCGCTTGAAAACCTTAGCCATGGTATTTCAGTTGTTGATAAAGAACTTAATTTAGTGGCATGGAACAAACGCTACGCAGAAATGTTTGACTACCCCGATGGTTTTTTAGAGGTAGGCCAACCAATTGAAGACATTATTCGCTATAACGCACAGCGCGGTGAATGTGGTCCCGGCGAAATTGACCGCCAAGTTGATAAACGCGTGCAGCATTTAAAAAATGGCAGCTCACATCACTTTATTCGCCACCGTCGCAATGGCCAAGTGTTTGAGATGATTGGCAACCCACTGCCCGATGGCGGCTTTGTTACTAGCTTTTCAGATATCACTACCCACATTGCCACTCAAAATGCGCTCGAAGAAGTCAATATGGACTTAGAAAACCGCATTGAAGCGCGCACACAAGAAATTCGCACCATCAACAAAGATCTCGAAGCACAAATAGAAAGCCGCGTAAAAACAGAGCAAGCACTCACTTTAGCAAAGCGTGAAGCAGAGCAAGCTAATGATAGTAAAACCCGTTTTTTAGCCTTGGCAAGTCACGATATTTTACAGCCACTCAATGCCGCCCGACTCTACCTTGCCGCAATTGATGAAAAATCACTTGCTGATAGCAATATCAACAACTTCGAAAAACTTGGCGCTAGCTTAGATTCAACTGTGCATTTAATGTCCGCTTTACTTGAAATTGCCAAACTAGAGCAAGGCGCCATGACCCCCACACCACGTCATTTTAGTATTGATGATATTTTAGCGCCGCTGCATAATGAATACGCAATATTAGCAAGTGAAAAAGGCCTACAACTCCATGTACGTTCAGGCCAGTTAATTGTGCATAGTGATATCACCTATCTGCGCCGAATTATTCAAAATTTAGTATCTAACGCAGTTAAATATACCGTAAAAGGTAAAGTATTAGTGGCGTGTCGCAAACGCAAACACCATTTACGCATCGAAGTATGGGACACGGGTCCCGGCATTAGTAAAGTAGAACAAGCTAAGATTTTTAATGACTTTTACCGTATTGAATCAGGTGATAACAAAGGCGTTGGTTTAGGGCTTGGTGTAGTCAAACGCATGGTTGATTTACTTAGCCTGCGCCTTGAAGTGGATTCTAACGTAAATAAAGGCAGCCGCTTTAGCATTGAAGTGCCCTATGGTGATAGCCAATTTGTACAGCAAAAAAACATCACTAATAGCTTGTTTGAAAACCGCTCCGCAATGAACATTATTGCCGTTGATGACGATCCTGAAAACTTAACTGCAATGGCCAGTTTATTGCAAAAGTGGCAGGCAAATTATCAGTTATTTGAGCAAGTAGAAACCGTGCTGGAGTATGCCAAACAGCATAGTGCACCCGATGTCATTCTAATGGATTATCAACTCGGTCATGACTGCGATGGCATTACATTAATCAAAACCTTACGGGAGATTTGGCAAAGCCCAGTACCTGCAATTTTAATAACCGCAGTACGCGACGACGAGCTAAAACAAGCAACTAAAGCTGCAAACATCCATTACTTATCTAAACCAATCAAGCCAGGGAAGTTAAAAGCACTGCTTAACCACAGTGCTTGATGTAAAAGGTTTTAGGAAAAAGATCAGGCTCTGCCTGATTTTTTTCCTTGCGATTTATCATTGTTTGTCATTTAATCAATTGTATATTATTTGAGCTACACTCATAAGCTAGCGCTATTTTAACTTTGTTATATTACAAGGAGTTTGTATGAATACTTGGGTTTTCATTGCAGGAATAATCGGTTTATTTACATCTTGCGTGCATATTTTTGCTGGACAAGTGGATCCTATTAGACCTTTTCTTAAATCAGATCTTCCCGACATACCTAAAGCAACATTACTGGCCTGTTGGCATATGGTATCTGCCACTCTTGTTATTTGTGGGCTTGTATTAACTTTTGTTGGTTGGTTTAACTTGAACTCATTTCAAAATGTAGTTATCGGAATATCTGTAACATTTATCATTTTTTCATTTGTGTTTTTTACTGTCGGTTGGTACTTTTTCAAACTTAATACGTTTATAAAATTACCTCAGTGGTTACTACTTTTACCTATTGGCGTTTTGGGTATAGTTGGCGCCATCTAAACATATAAATCAGGATAGCTTGCATCAGTCTTCCTAAACCCTATTGTTTAATACCCTAGAGCGATCACGTTTTTAATAAGAATTTGTATAAATTAAACGCTCACTTCATTGGGCCAAGCAAATTGCCGAAATGAGATATTAAACCTTGGACCGATTGCTTTTGGCGTGCTTGCCAAGGCGTGTTGATACATATCTTGAAAATCTTCCCCCATTATTAATAGCGAGCCATCTTCGAGCGTGACACAGTGCTGCTCTTCGTCATTATTTTGGCTTCGAATTAAAAATTCACGTTCGGCTCCTAAACTTATTGAAGCAATAATATCTGTGGGGCCAAAAGCAGGTAAATCACTGTGAAAGCTCAAACTCTCTTTTCCATCAGGATAATAAAGGCACACAGCAACACTAAACTCGACACCCGTAAGCTCAGCAATTTGCTGTTGCAATCGACTTAGAAGGGGAAACCAAGCAGCATGACGCCCATGGTGTGAAGAAAAAAGCCCAGATTTTTCTAATTTTGGCTCTAAAAAAATCATTCGCCAAGGAAAAATATTTACTTCGCTACCATCTGGCATTTCAATGAGTTCTGGCTCATTCAGATCAAAGCGTACGCTTAACCAGTCAAATATTGCACGACTTTGCGAACGAGGCATAAACTGTGAATAGTAATGTGCATCGCAATTTAATGGGAGTTTCACTCACGTACCCTTAACGGTGATTTTAAATCCTTTTTAGAGCTTAGCAGTTTGTAGCGATAAGTAATATCAACGGTTATTACTTCAGTTAAATATGAGTAATACTGATTATTTTAAGTGCAACACTATAAGAAAGTCATAGTCTCAGGTAGAGTAGCCCAGCCTTTACAATATAACTTAAGGCACTCTTAATTATCGAACACTGACACCTCTAATTCGCTAAGCAAAACATATGAGAAGCTCTATTAATGCCAAGTAATCTATTAAATCGGCCAATTATTATGGTTCAACTACAACAATTAAGAATATTAATTGCTGCTTTACTGGCTATACCGTTATTTCTTTGGATGGATAGCCCTGCTGGCGATGTAACGTTTGGCAATGGTCAATTAACAGCAAACATAGCCGTATTCACTATTTTTATGGTGGGGGTTTTGCATTGTAATAGCCGAACTCGTACTGCCATGTTAATTGGAATTTTAGTTGGGTTTTTAGGGGAGTGTTTATTTTCGTTAGTTTTAAATATGTATCACTATCGGTTTGATAATATACCACTGTGGGTCGCATTTGGTCATGGGATGATATTTGGTCTTGTGTATCGCGCTTCTAGAAAACCGTTAATATTAAGAAATACGAAAAAACTAAAAATCATTTTGTTAATTGGCATCATACTATTCTCTACTTTTTGGTTTTTTGCTGAGAATGATGTATTTGGATTTATATGCACTTTGGTATTTTTAGCCTTTTTAATAGTGGCTAAAAAATCACAACTGTTTTTCTTACTGATGTTTTATGTGGTGCTGTATATAGAGTTAGTCGGTACATATACGGGTACTTGGTGGTGGCCTAATAACCTATCAAGTATTGCAAGCTTACCTAGTAGCGGTAACCCACCAACGGGGATTGCTGTATTCTATTTTTTATTCGATTTTGCTGTGTTTTATATTTATTTACACGCTATAAATCGAGTCACTCTGAAAAGATATAGGCGTTTTGAACAGCGATTAAAAGCAAACCCTTAAAACGAGTTCTATTGTTGAAACTTATCGCTCAGTAATGATGCTGAGCGATAATCCGTCATGTATACCCAAGCCAGTTCAAGATGCTATTTCAGTTGACGTTAAAAGCTATTTAGGCAAGGCATTATTGTAAGTAATGGTTGTTCCCTTTTTAAAATCAATAGCACAGTATAAACCTTTTAAACAAACCCTTAGGGCGTTTTACAGACGCTTACTCTCATCGTTGCTACCGCTTAAAAGAGGCTGCCATTATTGTAAAGTAACGCCTTGATATTAACCCCCTGTGAAACGCTGAAGTCTCTATGTTGTGGTAGCAGAAGTACATGCTAATGTACTTCTGCTTTACTTCTGAGCTTTTGAAACAGCCAGCTCAACGCCACCAGAGACAGCCCTAAACCAATAAATGAAATTGCTTTTAGTAAACCCGTTAGGTTTGCCATATCAATTAAGAATACTTTAACAATGACGGCACCTAAAATACCCAATCCCAGTTTTTGTAGTAACAATTGGTGTTTTAAATGACCACTAATAACGACTAGCGCGCCAAGGGCTAACCAAATCACAGAATAGCTGTATAGCTCGGCATCACTAGCACCTTTTCCTAGGTGGATAAACGCACCTTGCCAATACTGACGAATAAGCGCATTAATTGCTAAAAACGCGAGTAGCCCCGATACACCTACGACCATAGCACTGAGTGTTGTATTAAGTGGTTTAACTAATTTAGCCAGCCAAAGTGCAAGTAAGCCTGGTACAAACCAAGTTAATAACACCCAGTTAAACACTGGGGTTTCGCCAATATATAGGCGCTCAAATAAAGGGTTGTTATCAAGTGATGTATTTAATAACAACAAAGCCGCTAATCCCGCAAGCGATAAGCCTGCCACTTTATAAAGCTTCCCTAACTGCCCTGCACTTTGTGAACGATATAAATAAACACAACCTAAAGCGAGCCAATTACAGCTTAGTAATACTTGCTCATAAAAACTTAATGAAGATAACTGTGGGTAGTGGCCAACAAGCTGATAACTGGTCTCTGTTGTAATAAACAGTGCTAAACAATGCAGTGTTGCGCCTTCGAGCCAGATTTTCATATCGGTTTGTTGCCACTGTTTTGCCGCAAACCAAAATAACCCAACGCATAACGGATAAACCACCGCGCTCCAATGTAACGATAACAAAGTTAAGTCAGAGTAACTTGCAATCCATGGTGCAAAGGTTAAACGGGCAAGCAACACAGCCACCAGCGCTTTAATTGGCCAATGCGGCATTGGCACATTATGGCGTTTTACTAAATAACTAATAACGAGCACTTGAATGGCTAGAGCAAGCGTTAATCCACTATCAGCTAATAGCATGGTTAAACACAGTGTTATATTGGCATTCGCGCCAATCCAATAGCTAAATTGTTGCCATTGAGTGCTGGCGGCTTGTGAGCGCTTAATTAGCACGCCACTGGTCAGTAATAAAATAACTGTCCACACTGGGTATGCAACATTTAAATCCTGCTCAGGGGTAATCGTGTAAAGTGTTGCTAACATAACAAACACACCAAACGATGCCAGCAAATGAAAGGTTAGGCGTTTTCTATAACGAGCACCAAAATAAAGCCCATAGCAGCAAAAACCAATGCCTAGTATTAATCCTAAGCCATAAATACCTTTAAATATAAATAAGTGATCATCACCATTAAAGTGCCTCTGTTGGGTGATCACTAAAACCACAGCAACCACTAATGCAAGCCCCTGCCAGAGATCCCATCGGCTATTTTGCAAAACCAAAAACAGTAACATAACAATTGTACACAGCCCTATAATTTGCCACTGCATGCTGGCCAATGACATCACGATTGCAAGCAGTAACGGCACTACAATTGCCAATAATAATGGGTTGTCAGGCAATAACTTAAGTAATCGCTTAAGGCTATGCGGGCGGTATTCGAGTAAGCGTAGCATTAACCCTAAGCGCGCCATCGCAATCAGGCCAATAATAGATAACAACGCAAACCCACCTACAAGGTAATATTGCTGAGTATTCATTATGCTCAATGCGACCCAATACCAACCAATGTGGCATGTCCAAAGTAAATACCACAACCAATTGCGTTTTACTTTTTGCGCAACCAGTACCGCCGATAAAGTAACAAAACCAATATACATAAGCAGTGCCATAAGGTTGCCACTGCCTGTATTAACCCATATTGGTACGCTGTAAGCGCCAACAATGCCAAGCACGGCTAATAACGGCCCTAAACGCAACGCCATTACACTTGCCGCTAATGCTATAACTGCTAACATAACAAAGGCTGCAGTAGGGCTTAACATTGCGTAACTTGAATACGCAAGTAGAGTTAACGCAAAGCAGCTAATAAAACCGCCTCCCGCTAACGCCGCAGGCACGTAGTTATTAAACCCTTCAAAGACAATGCCTTTCCTATGTAAATATTCAGCCAGGCCAATGAGTGTCACGCCAAATAAAGCGCCAAATGTAATGCGTAATGAAGGCGACAATAAGCCAGCTTCTAAACTGTATTTAGCTAAAAATATTCCACCGAAGGCTAACGCAACCCCCCCAATCCAAGTCATCCAATTTTCTTGTAGCTGAGTTTTAAATTGACTTAAAAAGGTGTTGATAAAAGACGGTTGTTTTTTAACGCATGAGGGAGGCGCTTGTTCATGCGATACTGGCTTGAAGGTATCTGGACTCTGCGGCGGCTCTACTGCAAATGATTGCACTGAGCGAGTTTGATGGGCTGCTGCATCTGTGTTGGTTATATTCGGATTGTCTGTCTCAGGATCATGCGGGTAATTACTGTGTGCATAAGCGCTTTGCATATCCGTGTTTTGCTTATTAAGCTGCGATGAATCCTGCTGTAAACTCTGATCTTTAGAACCTAACGCGCTATCTTTCTGCTGATTTAATACATAAGCCAGTTGCTTTTTTAATACCGTAATTTCATTTTTCAGCCCACCGAGCTGAAAAAAAGCAACTAAGCCTGCTATTGAACCTGCCAATATAATTAGTATCGCTAATACAATTAGCGCTATACCATCGTCCATTTTTCAATCCTTGGATATCTTTAATACCTCCGTTATAACGTAAAGTGTATTTAATATAAACACAAAAATCAGCGCTACTTTTTATAGCGCTGAAATTCATTTGCGTTAAATTATTCGACAGATTGCGTAATAGTGCGCTCTAACGTCATCTTATAGCCCGTACTACTGGCTTCGTCATGCTCAAGTATTAAAATATAGTTACCCTCTTGGCTAAAATCCATATCACCTTGCTGCATCAACACTATTTGCTGCCCGTTATCTTCATACAATACATAGGTGGTGTAAGTTTCATTATCAACAACGACGCTTTCTTGGCTGTATTGATCAATACCCGTCACTCTATTTTTTGCATCATCAACCGTTTCGCCGTTTAAGGTAAAGACCACATCGACATCAACAATATTTTGCCCTGCATAACTATCTAATAAGTTAACAACAGTCACTTTATGGCTATAACTGCTTGGCGTTAAATCTTCTTTTAATGTCATCATTCGTGGGCCAAACTCTTTATCGGTATAAAAAAGTCCAACGTTACTTTGCTCACGTTCAAGGGTGAGTAAAAAATTATCAACAATGTTATCACCTGTATCATTCGTCATCGCAATACTGTAGCTATTAGGTGCAAGCTCAAGGTAGTTAGAATAGGTGTCGTTTGCAGTCAACTCAGATGGGTAACTTTGCGCGCCTCTGGTTACAGTAAAGCGAGTTTGGGAATAATCATCTATGGTATTAATAAAACGAACTTGCCCTTGTGCTGCCTGATGCTTTAACTGTGTCACGCTATTACTTGAGGTCACAATATCAAGTGCGATACCGTCATCTTGCGTAGCATAACTTGGGCGTATCATCATTACATAGCTGGCATTGTCGTTTAAATACACCGTAGCTGACTCAAAAATAACATTGGTGTCGCCACTTTGCGTGAGATATAAAGTGTAATAGCCTTCATCAATACTTTTTAAATCTAGCTCATTTAAATAAGTAAGTGACGTTATTAACTCTGCGGTATCAAACAGTCCATCATCATTAGCTAAGTAAACATCAAAGCTGATGTTCTCTCCTGCAATATTATAAAAACCTAAATTTAACTTACCATCATCGCTTGTGGTGGGTACGCTGAGTTCATTAATCGCTGGCTCAGCAAAGTCGCTGTTCATCACTAATAATTGGGTTACGCTATCTTTTACGTCGACGGTTTGCTCTTTGATGGTAATGTAACTGTCGTTTGCATCTAAATACTGTAGGCTAATATCATAACTATTTGTGCTGTAATTATGGCGCGTAGTTACATTGCCAAAGTCTGTACCTGAACGCTCAGCATCATCAATAAATAAGCGTGTGTATGGGCTATTATATGAGCCATTGTAAAGTTGAATGTAACCACTTTTGCTGGTGGATGAATCTCCTCCCGAGCAAGCTGTTAATGTTGTTATTAGCGTTGTTGTTAAAGCAATTTTAAATAGTGGGGTATTCATGGAATCAATTCCTTATTGTTTATAGTCGGCTTTAGACTCCTAATAAAGTTAATAATTTCATGATTTACAAAGCATTACTCCCGCTTACATAGCTTTACATACTTGTTAAAAACTGTGTAAATGTGCAAACAAATCGCACATTTACTCATAGTGATATTGCTTAATTATTGCGTGCGCTTATTAAAACTAAACTGAGCTTCTGACTGTAATTCACCACTTAAATCTCGCGCAGTTGTATAAAAACTCACATCAAGTTGATCGTCTTCATTATCAAGGTTTATGTGACTAAAGCCCCACACAAAACTCTTTGACCACACTAAATCATACTGAGGATACTGACGCGCTTGATACTGCGCAAACGGCGTATGCTTACCGCGCATTTTTGAAGCCGCTCCTGAGATGATCAACGGTAACTTACCTTGACTATTGCCTGAGTCGTACTGTGTACAATCATCCGTTAATAGCTCTAAATCGTGCTCATGTCCTGCAATATAACCGTCTGCATATTTACATAGTGTAGGCATTAGTAAACGCCTTAATACATGCCCTTCACTGTATTTTGTACCACCTATTGACCATAAAATATGGTGGCCATACACTAACTTCCACTTCGCCGTTGAGTTGGCAATGCCTTGCTTTAGCCATGCGAGTTGTTTAAGGTCTTCACCATTTTTTGGGCCTTCATGCTGCTCATGAACTTCAAGCTCGGCGGTGCCATTTGCTATTGCTTGGCCCTCATCGCCTTCACTGCCATCTGAATTCAGTGGTACTTCATAGAATGTCTGCCCTGCTAACAGCATATTGGTATCCAGTACAAAAAACTCTACATCATTACCTGGCCCCCCTTTTTTATAACTGTAATAACCTTGCTCTTCCATATAAAAATTGGCCTGTTTTGCCATCCACTGTGTTTGTAAAGCAACACCTTTACGCGAGCTTTTCCAGTCATGATTACCCAATGCTGAATACACAACTAAATTGGGGTCAACATCAAACAACGGTTTAAGTGGTGCATACACTAAATCGTGCAGACGCTTTTGATCGTCTTTACCGTCATCGGCATCGGCGCCATCTGGGTATACGTTATCTCCCAATTGAATAGCAAACTGGCACGCTTTGGTTTTACATAGCTGAGCCATAGCTAAGCCAACCGCTTGTGCCCCACCTTGCTCTGTTGCAATATCAGTTCCGGGATAAACATAAATAGGCGCATGATCAAACTCAGCTCTGGGGCGGTAATCTTCAAGCCAATCGTTAAGCTCAGCTGCAATAAATTGCTGCTTGTTCTTTGGATTTTTAAGGTGCTTTATTTTTGGGTAATCAACATGGTACCCGCCATCACCAAACGCTAAGAATGCAATATCGGCGGTGCCTATATTTCTCTTTTTTGGCTTATCTACATTTTGATATGTGCAACCTGATGCGGCTAAGCACACACTTAATACCAACCATACTGTATTTAATTTATTCATAACATTCTCAATAGCGAGCTTGCATAATTGCAAGCTCATCAATATTTTTATAAAGAAGAAAACGTAAAGCCCAACTCAAAGGTGCGCCCGTATGATTCATACTGATAGTTATAACGCTTATCAGAATGATATAAATACAATGGTTCATCAGTTAAGTTTGTCGCGTTAAAGTACACATTAATATTATCGCTAAAGTAATACTTGCTACTTAAATCTAACTGCATATGACTGTCTTCGTATACAGCCATATCTGCATCATCAAATTGAAAGCTCTTACTTTTATAAGATGCACTTAAGCGAGTGCTGATTGTATTGTTCTCAAAACCGATGAGCACATTTGCGACGGTATCAGCTTGATTAGGTAGTTTGTCATCAGCATTAATAAATGTGCCGTTGGCCCCTAATAAAAAGCCTGATTTAAAGGTTTTGTTCCAGTTTAGTTCAACCCCAGTTAATGAGGCTTTGCCACCATTAACCATTTGCACCACTTCATCAAAACCATCCCACTCGCCGTTATCTTGCACTTCTTGTTGAATGATAAAGTTGTCGATGTCTTTATAGAAAATACCCGCCGATAACACGCCAATACTGCCTGGGTAATACTCAATTGACGCATCTAGGTTCATTGACTCGTAAGGGTTTAAGTCAGGGTTACCCACTTCAGCTTTACGCTCTGTTACCTGCACGCCATCTTCTTCTAGCGTTTCAGTTTCAATTAATTGATACGCCGCCGAATCACTGAACGTTGGTCGCGCTATAGTGTTGGTGTAGGCAAAACGTGTTACCAATTTATCGCTCACGTTATAACGTAAATTTAAGCTTGGTAAAAAGTAGTCGTAATCTTTACTGACCTGCCAAGGCGTGGTGGTAACCGTTTCAGTATCGTTAATATCATCAACCACTAATTCTACTTGATTACCGCTGGTATCAAATTGTGTGCCTTCATAGCGCACGCCAGCAACCACATGTAAGTTATCAATATCCATGCTGATCATCGCATAAGCGGCGGTAATATCTTCATTACTAACGTAGCTTTGGCCATTAGATTCAATTTGTGACTCATTGCTATTAAAGGCAAATGATTGTTTATTGTCAGCGACAAATTTTTGCAGTGCACCACAGTTTAAACCTGGACCAAAATCACCTAAATCATAATCAGGTATAGGGGCTGAAAAATCACTGGCTAAAGCGCCTGAAAAATCACCGTCATAAATAGCAACGCGAGCATCGTTACGCTTTTCTCTGTTTTGCTGTTTAAAACCAAATTTAAATTCACCATTGTTATTTTGCCAAACAAAATTACGGCTAAAATCAAGTTTAAAACTAAGCTCTTGATCATCACTAACGTTGTTCATCGCCTCAATAGTATCTAACTCAAATTGGCTTAAATCATGAGCAGCTGCTGATTGGCTAAGTAATGGGACATCTACTTGGGCAACATAACCTAAATCAAACCCTGAACCAATAAACGCAGCATCGAGCCGATTAGGTTCTTGTTCCTTTGATTTTGAATAACCGATGCTGTATTCAATAAACCAATCATTTAATTGATTTTCACCACCTAGCACCATACTTAAAATGCTTTGTTCTTCATAACGATCTTTAGTATTACGTACCATTTCGGCATCAGTGAAGCTGCCACTGGCCGCTGTGCTTGTTAATTGCTTACCATCACTAAATTTATACTCATTTGATAAGCGATATTCATCATCTGAAAAGTCACTATATAGAGTGCGTAAGTAATATTTATCCGTTGCACCACTGTGTAAGTCTAAATTAACAGCGGCACCTAAACGCTCGCGAGTAATTTGGTAATGGCGTTGTTCTATTTCTTCTGCGCCAAACATTTCAATATCATCGCCGGTAGCTGCATCTTCAACTTCAAACGTACTCCACCCACTACCAGTTTCAACATTGCGCGAACCAAATTCACGTTTAGACCATGAAACGGCGGTAGCAACCCCTAAATCTAAGCCGCTGGCAAGCTCATAAACATTAGTATAACTACCTGAAAGCTTAGGACTGGTTTTAGATTCTAGTTCGTTATACGAGCCTTGCGCAGTAAAGCTATAGCTCTCACCCGCTTTATCAAAAGCACTAAGACTTTTAACTTCGATTGAGCCACCAATCGCACTGGCATCCATATCTGGGGTGACCGTTTTACTGACTTCTAAACTTTGAATAAGCTCACTTGGTAACACATCCATCGCCACAGAGCGTACACCCGCCTCAGGTGATGGCACATTTAAGCCATTGACTGTGACGTTATTTAAATTAGGATCAATACCGCGAATACCAACAAAGCGCCCTTCACCTTGGTCGCGAGCAATAAAAATCCCCGGTAGGCGTTGTAGTGCTTCTGCTGCATTTTGATCTGGAAATTGGCCAATCGAATCAGCACTGACCACCGACTTTAAGTTAGTTGCATTCTTTTGACGGTTAATTGCCCCAGCTTGCCCTGCACTTTGCCCGTAGACAATAATGTTATCCATTGCTTGTTGCTGTTCACCAATAATAATCTGCTGAGTGAAAACTTGTGAATCCACCACAGTAATTTTTTGCTCTACTGATGGTGCGCCAATGTAATCAACAACCAAAGTGTAATCACCCGCCGGCAACTTATTAAATGAAAACGAACCATCGCGGTTACTAACGGTATTTAAGTTTAATTCTTTAACCGATACTTTCGCACCGCCAAAGTACACGCTTTGGCTAGCATCGGTGATCCGGCCTTGCACACGGCCATCAGCCAGAGCTGGGGTCGCATATAAAATGCCACAACACGCTAATGCAATACTCGACTTAATAAAAGGTGACGTCTTAAACGGGTTCATAATTGTTCTCTTGGTTGCTGCTAGTGATTTTAATTATTTACTTGGCCATGCTTGGCTTGCAGCAACACCCTAAGGGGCAATCATGAAAGAAATATGTCAGTCCTTCAGGCAATACGTTTAATTCACTGTTATTAGGCTTTTTTAAGCACTTAAAGAGCTTAAAATGAGCTAATTCGACCCCTAGCCAAACTGTATTTTTCAACTAAAAGACGCGGTGTTTAGCGAAATAAATCACACATGGTAAAAAATATGTCATCACTGTGAGCTAATCTGACCCTAGTGGCATTAAAGCTGTTTGCTTATTCTGCCAATCAGACATGACCAATTGAGCTCAATATGAATTTATCGTTTTTAAAATTACATCGCTCATTACTACTGATTTTAGTGGTAATGCTGGCCAGCGTATTAACCCTGACACTGAGCTTTGGCGAATACAAAGGCCACAGTGAAGTTGATTGGTTTGATGTTGCGGGCGAAGGTGGCATTACTGCCATGACCCTAGTGTGGATATTTTTTATTCTATTAAGTAGGCCGAAGGGACGAGTAACCAATTTATTATTCGCAGGTCTTGCGATTATGAATCTATCTATGACATTAGATTTTATTGATGAGTTTGTTAGTTATAGCGATGAGCAAGCATGGCTCAGCACCATTGAATCAATTCCCGCCCCTTTTGGCATGATTTTAATGACCATTGCACTTTATCACTGGCATCAAGAACAAATGAGCATTAACCAACAATTACGTAACCGAGAACGCTTTTACCGAGAACACCAACTCAGTGATGCCATAAGCGGCCTTGCCAGTGCCGATTATATGAAAAGCCAAATTAATCGCGAGCTAAATTTATTGCACCATAACCTGCATGGTTTTTCATTGCTGATGTTCGATATTGCGCAGTTTGATCGCTTTAACCGTCAGTTTGGCGACGCTGAAGGCGATAAACTATTACAAGAATTTGCACAAGTGATCACCCTTAATGTGCGAGAGCAAGACTTAGTTTGTCGCTATGCCAGTGATTGTTTTATTGTCATGCTACCAAATACAAAACTAGCTGTCGCAGAACAGCTGAGTTTATCTATTGTCGCGGCATTAGAAGCATTTTCGTTTAACAGCAGCGATAGCACGCTGACTTATAAACAAAAAGTACATGCGAGTTTAGTGTCTGCAACAACCACTGACTCAACTTCAGGTCTATTAAGTAAATTACATCAAGGATTATTAAAAAATAAGCACTTGCACGAATACTCTGATGAGCAAACTGCGTGAATGCTGGTGTGAATGCTAAATCGAGTCAGCTAAGCTATATCGACACGCCGTGCCAAGGCTTACAGTCGTGGGCGGCACAACTCGTTGATTTAGCAAAGCACCGTGGAGTACACCCAGATAAATTACTCAAAGGCACTAAATTATTTTACCAGGACTTTGCAGCAGGAACAGCCTCGATTACTATTGAACAGTTTTATCAACTACAAGAAAATTGCCGCCAATTTGATAACCAACATCAACTCAGTTTTCTACTCGGTCGTAAATTACTCAACCATAACCCGTTATACAGCGCATTTTCTCAAGGTGAAAGTTTACGCACCTTACAAAAACTGCTAACTCGCTCCCCATTACATGGCTTTAATTTATTTAACGCCCATCATAAGCATCATCAAGGCCGCCATTACTTTATTATTAACCTCAGCTTTGGCGCAATAAGCGCAGCGGTTGAGCAATTTTGCTGTGAGTTATTTGCCAGCTTTATCGCTGCAACCTGCAAATGGCGAGTAGGGAATAACAGTGATTTATGTTTTTCATTTCCCTACCCTGAGCCTAAACACATAGAGCAGTACCAAACTAACCTGCAAGCCAACTGCAAGTTTTCACAACAATTATTTATGATCAGTATCAGTGATGAGCTGTATAACAAGCATTTAATTGATAGTTGCCCAAGTTTATTACAACAATCATTAACTAACATCCAACAACTGCCGCAACCTGCTTACCCTTGGTTGCAATTAGTGCGTAATCATATTGCAGCTCACCCACAGCAACCTCTTGAAACCGTTGCTCAGTATTTCACCATGAGCCCAGCTACATTTAAACGCAAACTCAAACAGCACCATACTCGCTTTAGCGCCTTACAAGATTGTATCAACCGCCAAACAGCGGTGTTTAACATTACAACCTTAGCCCAAACCAATGAAACCCTAGCCAACGAACTTAACTTTAGTGACTTAACAAATTTTCGCCGCGCATTTAAACGCTGGACGGGGACGACTCCCTCACAGTTACGAAGCATCATTACAAACAATTAAATTAACAATTAAATTAACAACCTACGACTCATATGCCATTATAAATGATAAGGTTAATATTTTTTATGTATGAAAACTCCACTTGATGAATTAATTAATGACTGGCAAAGTGGCTGCTCTCAAAGTGCAGATAAACTTAAAGCGCGTCTTTATTATCACCTAAAACATGTATGTCATATACATTTATAAAGCTACAGTAAAGAGATTGATTCAACCTATTTGCTAAAGCATTTATCTCAAACGTAGTTGCGGATTTACCCCGCATTAGGCCCTCCCCTAGTATGAAATAATATAACGCGATATAAATCAAAATTACTGTCTGGCTCGCACCAACCGAACATGGTAGTAGTTAAACTTAACATAGTAGAAAACACTGCCATAGTAGAAATCGGTGCCCCACGCGCCACTGCCAGTATAGGCATAGGGTGACGACGACCAAAAATGATTCGCTGGCGTATCAGGGAAAATAACCTCATTTATACTCGGCTCGTAGCAATGCTGCTCGACAATAGAAGCAAGCTCATTTTTATTTGGTAACTGCCAATCACTGTACCCAGCATACGCAGTATCGTTTTGAGTTAAGGCTTGCTGCCAAGTAAAACCACTTGCATCACCGGTACAGCTTTCATCTTCCAATGTTTGCCCAATGCTGCAGCGCATCCACATTAAGCCTGTAGTATTGTGCGTAACCGTGCCGTTATCATGGAGTGTAAAATCACTACTGGGCGTACTATAGGGAATAGCTGTATTTTCATTAGTACAACTGTCACTTGCTATAACATTATTTAAGAAGCACAGGCTAACCAAACCTGTGGTAAATTTGAGTGTGGTATTCATTATTTTTCCTTACTCGTGTCATAAGCTTGCACTTTAAGCTTTTGGCCTATATTGTGCTGCAACTATCGTTTGGTAGCACTTCCATACATCCAACTATTTAAAGTTCATTCACACACTCCTTATATGTCAAGTGTTAACGTCAATAACTCGATGATTCATCAAATCAGTGACATTTTTTAGGGTCTGCCTCGCACCAACCGAACATGGCCGTTGCCGTACTTATTGATGTCGAAAACATAACCAAGGCTGAAACTGACGACCCATGCGCTATCGCTATCGCCAGCATAAGACGACGACGACCAAAAATGACTTGACCGAGTTAGTGGAAAATACTGCGTATCAATAGCTGGACCTATGATACTATTATCCACAATCCCCATCAGCTCTAATCGTGTTGGCATGCGCCAATCGCTGGCACCGCATAGGCTTTGAGTGTTCACACGCTCAACATACGCATAAGTGTTACAATACGTGGCGGAGTTGCTGGCATCATAGCCGTAGCAAGTATCACCATCATAATTTTGGTAACCAGGGCTTCCGCCATTATTGTTACTGTCAGGGTTATACCAGTTATAGTGGTCATGCTTATCATGTAGGCCTCCGTCATCGGTTTTCACTTCCCATATTAACCCAGTATGGTTATCACGCACGCACGACCATGCACTTGCAGATTCTGATAAGTCATTGCCGTTGGCATCCAGCTTAGTAAAGTCAAACCCAGCATTACCACCACCGACTTTTTCAAGTATGCCTGCTTTAGCTTGTGCGTCACGACCGTACTCGGCGTCTTGCCCTTCATGGCCCATGGCTGGGCAGTCAGGTTTATTACTACTGCTATCAGCGCACCAGGTTATGCCGGTATCATTCAATGGCATAACTTTTAATTGAGTGGTAATGGCTAATTTGTTACTGATATCCGACTCAGTGCCTGTTATGTGGCTTGTCATTATAATGTAGTACGTTGTATTACTTTGTAAGTTGGTAAGTTCATGCGTAGTAGTTGATGTATCAAACTCTACTTTAACCCCACCGAGGTCGTTGTAGTTATACGGCGTTATAGCTTCACTTGTTGCATAATAAAGGGTATACCCTGCAATATTGTCTAAGCTATCCCAGCTTACAGTAATACTCTGAACTGAAGCTTGTGCAGAAATTGTGGGAGCTTTAGGTATAATTTTAAACTCAGCAGTTACTGTACATTGCGAAGTAATTAATCCTGTAGTGAAAACACTTTCAACCAATCCCCCTTCACAGCCATATACGCGGTCTATCATATAACCTTCGTCAGTTCTTACAGTAACTTGCGCGCTACTGCCATGATTAACACTTTGTGTTGTAGGAGTAACCGCACCACCTTCACCAGCACTGGCGCTTACTGTGTAGCTATTAATACTAAAACTGGCTTGTACTTCACAGTTTGAGGTTACTTCACCTGTGGTGTAAGTGTTACCACTTAAGCTGCCGTTACAACCTGTTGCCGCATTAATGCTGTAGCCTTCATTTGGTGTAATCGTAATTTGAGCACTGCTGCCATGGTTTACGCTTTGTGTGGCAGGGTTAACTGCTCCACCTTCACCTGCACTGGCGCTTACTGTGTAGCTATTAATGCTAAAACTAGCTTGCACTTCACAGTCTGTGGTTACTGCACTTGTGGTGTAAGTGGTGCCACTTAAGCTACCGCTACAGCCAGTTACCGCGTCAATGCTGTAACCTTCATTTGGTGTAATCGTAATTTGTGCGCTACTGTCATGATTAACGCTTTGCGTGGCAGGGGTAACCGTTCCACCCTCACCAGCATTGGCGGTTACTGTGTAGCTATTAATGCTAAAGCTGGCTTGTACTTGGCAATTTACGGTTACTGTACTTGTAGTATAAGTGTTGCCATTTAAGCTGCCACTACAGCCAGTAACATTGGCAATACTGTAACCTTCATTTGGTGTCACTATTAGGCTTGCTTGCTGCCCAATATTAAGTTCTTGGCTCATGGGTGAAATACTGCCCCCCATACCTGCCTGCGCAGTCATGAGTACTGTTTGAGGGTCAAATGTTGCGCGCACCTCACATGCAGCAGTAATAATACCTGTAGTATATATATTACCTGCTAGTGACCCATCACAGCCTTGGACTGACTCGATATTATGATCATCATCCGCTGTAACGGTAAATGTTAGAGTATCTCCATAAGAAGCCAGCTGTTCAAGTGGCGATATTTGCCCGCCTTCGCCCGCTTGAGCTGTAACTAAAAATGACGTAAGTGAGAACTCTGCTGATATTTCACAGTATTGTGTAATTGCTGCCGTTTGATAACTGGTTCCATTTAATATGCCATTACACCCTGTTACACTTTCAAGGGTATAACCTGCATCAGTTGAAATAGTAAATAATGCCGTATCACCATGAGCCACTGCTAGACTCTCTGGCGTTATAGCTCCTCCGGCTGACTGGTTTATAGTGACAGTGTGCATTTTTACTACAGCTGGGCCGCCAGGATCTTTAATAACACCATTTATTACGCCATCACTATCGCCGGCCCCACCATCGGTTAAAGTTAATGTAAGTGTTAATCTGTCCTCACTTACTGCTACGTTTTCTTGGTCTAATGCTTGCCATTGCTGCCCAATTAATTTTTGATAGGTAAATTGTGTAGGTAATGGGTTTTCATAGGTTATTTGCAGCTCGATGGTTTGCCCTGCTTCAGTTGCAATATCAACAGCAAGTAAATCTCGTTCAAATTCAAGTGAGCTATTCAAGGCTGGTAATTCAGGAGTAGATGATTCAATAATTCCTTTACTTGACGATAAAATGCTCCCTTTACCATCTAAAACGGTTACATTGACTTGTGCTTCATCTTCACCACTAAATAATTGACTTGTTGGCAACGTTGTTGCCGTTATTTGGCAATCAGCTATGAGCGTATCAACTTTATACAGCTCGCCATTCAATGTACCATTACAACCTGTTATTTCATCTAATAAATAACCTGAACTTAATTCATAGTTAATTACTACAGAATCCCCATAAACGTAATCATTTTTATCAGTATAGAGCGTTATGTAGGCATCACTTTCAAGCGCGACATTAATTGTTTTTGCTTCAAATTTCGCGGTTACTTGGCATGATTGTGCTGCACTTTCAATAGTGTAGATATTGTTGCTGTATGTACCGTTACACCCTTCAACGCTGGCAACTTTGTGGCCTTGTTCAGGCTGTAGTTCAAATGTGCCACTCTCTCCCTGTTTTAAAACAAGGCTTGTAGGTTGTAGCTGCCCTTCACCTTCAACATTGGTAGTTATAGTGTAACTTTGTATGGTTGTTTGATTTGTTGTTTTATTGTCATCACTACCACCACAGGCAGTAAGCAAAGCACACAATACAAATAATGCACTATTTTTCATGTCAGTTCCTTGAGACTCAATGGGTAATTACATTAATTTAAGCTAACAGCGGATATATTAGTGTGGTGATTAAAACTCCGTGTTTAATAATTCAATTATAAAAGCAAATTAACAACATAGCATTAACTTATTAGAAGCAAAATTTATACAGACGTATTTTATTTAAAATTTTCTCACAATTTTAAAATGTTTTTCTGGTAGCTGCGGGTTTACCCCGCGTCGAAAAATAGACGCGATTTAAAACAAACACGGTGTGAAATTACGCGATATAAAGTCGCTACGGGATTCATTTACGTATCGTGTTCTCTTAAGGGTTTACCTCGTGTCGGATATCGCATAAATATGCGCGATGTTAAACCAACGCGACGTAAAGTCGCTGCTACGACCCATAAGTAATAATCAATTACTTGATAAAGCCCTTGCAATAGTGACAAATTAACAAATAATGGAGCTACTGTTCACGGGATCAGAATGAGGAAAAATGAACACGATATTAACCACACAATGCGCGGATGATGTAGGCTTAATAGCTAAAATCACCGGACTTTGCCACCAACATAATTTAAATATTACTCGTAATAATGAATTTGTAGATAAAGACGCCCAGCGCTTTTTTATGCGTACTGAATTAACTGGCGCACCAGCACCTGACTTTTTAAATCAATTACAGGCTTTGCTACCCGATGGCGCGCAATTAGCACTGCATACTGACGAAAAAACCAAAGTCGTGTTGCTTGCCACTAAAGAAGCGCATTGCTTGGGCGGCGTATTGCTAAAGCAGTTTGAGCAAGCGCTGAATATTGAAGTATTGGCTGTAATTGCTAATTACCCTGACTTAGCACCATTGGCGAAGGGCTTTGATGTGCCGTTTCATGTGGTCAGCCATGAAGGGTTATCACGCGCTGAACACGACCTGCAAGTGGGTGACTTAATTGCTAGTTACAAACCAGATATTATTGGCCTTGCCAAATATATGCGAATCTTAAGCCCTGAGTTTGTTGGTCGTTTTGACGGTAAAATCATTAATATTCACCATTCATTTTTGCCTGCATTTATTGGTGCAAAACCGTATCATCAAGCATTTGAACGTGGCGTTAAAATTATTGGAGCTACCGCGCATTTTGTTAATAATGAGCTTGATGAAGGGCCAATCATCATGCAAGACGTGACTCATGTAAATCATGCTAACACAGCTGAAATGATGGCTAAGATGGGCAAAGATGTCGAGAAAACAGTGTTTTGTAAGGCACTACAATTAGCGTCTGAGCACAAGCTGTTTATTAATGGTAATCGTACTGTGGTGTTTAGTTAAGCTCTTGGTTTGTGGAAATAGCATGCCAATGAAAATGAAGAGGCTGTTCGCCTCTTTATTTTTGTTATTATTAATGTGTACTTATTGTGCAGGTTCAATCGGTTCTAGTTGTAATTTTGCTGCAATCAATACCGCTTGCGTACGGTTATAAACGCCTAGTTTTCTGAAAATTGCAGTAATGTGGGCTTTTACTGTCGCTTCTGAAATATGAAGTTCGTAGGCAATTTGCTTATTCAGTAAACCTTCGTGTAGATATTGTAATACTTTGTACTGCTGGGGCGTTAACGACGCAACTTGCGCTGCGATCTCTTTATCTTCACCTTCAACGGTTGCAACTTTGTCTTTTAGTTCGAGCGGTAACCACACGTCACCATCCAAAATTTGGTTAATTGCACTGGCAATATCATCCGATGATGATGATTTAGGAATAAACCCCATTGCGCCATAACTCATGACTTTTGAAACAATATGTATATCTTCACTGCCTGATACAACTGCAATTGGTAAGCTTGGGTAGTCTTCACGAATGCGAATTAAGCCGTATAAATCGCCGCTTCCTGGCATATGTAGGTCAAGTAGTAAGATGTCTAAATCTTCTTGTTCGCTAAGTACCTGCAAAGTGCTATCAAAACTATCTGATTCAAAAACGTCTAAATCATCAAACTTTGAACTTAATGCTCCTTTTAGTGCTTCACGAAATAACGGGTGGTCATCCGCTATTAAAAACTGACTCATGGTTCACTCCTAATAAATTCGGCTGCTATCTATCAAGTAGACAACAGCCGATATACTACGTTTAGAATCAACTTCTAATCAAGTTTTTAACGCAAATTTAACGATTTAATCGGTTCTCGATTAATTCATCAACAACGCCCGGATCTGCAAGTGTTGAGGTATCACCAAGTTGTTGATGCTCATTTGCAGCGATCTTACGTAAAATACGACGCATAATCTTGCCTGAGCGTGTTTTAGGTAGACCAGGTGACCATTGAATCATATCTGGCGATGCAATTGGGCTTAGCTCTTTACGCACCCAGTTACGCACCTCTTTGGTCAGTTCATCGCTAACAGTAACGCCTTCGTTTGGCGTAAGATATACATAAATACCTTGGCCTTTAATATCATGCGGGTAACCAACAACAGCAGCCTCTGCGACTGCGGCATGGGCAACTAACGCGCTTTCTATCTCTGCTGTACCTAGGCGATGTCCTGATACATTTAGCACGTCATCAACGCGACCTGTGATCCAGTAGTAACCGTCTTCATCACGACGACAACCGTCACCGGTAAAGTACACACCCGGATACGCTGAGAAATACGTTTGTTCAAAGCGCTCATGGTCGCCATAAACGGTACGAGCCTGTGATGGCCAGCTATCAAGAATAACTAAATTGCCATCAGTAGCGCCCTCAAGTGTATTACCTTCGGCATCAAATAATGCTGGGGCGATACCAAAGAATGGACGCGTTGCAGAACCCGGTTTCATGTCAATCGCACCTGGTAATGGTGTGATCATGATGCCGCCGGTTTCAGTTTGCCACCAAGTGTCAACAATCGGACAATTACTCTTACCAATACTTTCGTAATACCATGTCCATGCTTCTGGGTTAATTGGCTCACCAACAGAACCAAGAATACGTAAAGTATCGCGATTTGATGTGGCTGTAGGTTCATCGCCTTTAGCCATCAATGCACGAATTGCCGTAGGTGCAGTATATAAAATTGTTACACCATGCTTATCAACGACTTCACCCATACGGCCAGCTGTT
Organism: Pseudoalteromonas sp. Ld20; assembly: GCF_045064175.1. NCBI lineage: Bacteria > Pseudomonadati > Pseudomonadota > Gammaproteobacteria > Alteromonadales > Pseudoalteromonadaceae > Pseudoalteromonas > Pseudoalteromonas sp. Ld20. The sequence continues at coordinate 27,590 of NZ_JBISHB010000032.1, read as the reverse complement.
GGGTAAGTAGGCACACCTTCAAACAATACTTGCGTACAACCGTTTACTAATGGCCCGTAAGCAATATAGCTATGGCCGGTGATCCAGCCTACATCAGCGCTACACCAAAAAACATCATCTTCTTTTAAATCAAATACGTATTCGTGGGTCATCGATGAATAAACTAAGTAACCACCGGTGGTATGAACCACGCCTTTTGGTTGCCCTGTAGAACCCGACGTGTAAAGAATAAAGAGCGGGTCTTCTGCGTTCATAGGCTCTGGCGCGCACACTGCAGGTACATCAGCAACTAAGTCATGCCACCAAACATCATGTTCATTCCACTGCACTTCCCCACCAGTAAGCTGATGCACGACGACGTGCTCGATTGTCGTCACTGATGGTTGTGAAACGGCTTCATCTACGTTTGCTTTAAGCGGTACGGTGTTACCTGCTCGGCGGCCTTCATCAGATGTAATAACTATTTTAGCGCCAGAATCTTTAATGCGATCAGCGATGGCTGAAGGTGAAAAGCCACCAAATACCACTGAATGAATTGCACCTAAGCGCGCACATGCTTGCATTGCGTAAACCGCTTGCGGTGACATTGGCATATATATAGCGATTCGATCGCCTTTTTGTACACCTAATTTTTTTAAGCCATTGGCAAACTTAGCAACTTCATCATGCAGTTGCTGATAAGAAATATGTTCGCTTTGTGAAGGGTCATCACCTTCCCAAATGAGTGCTGTTTTATCTGCTTTAGTCGCCAAATGGCGATCTATACAGTTATATGACGCATTTAGTTCGCCATCTTCATACCATTTAATACTGATATGGCCTTTATCAAAAGAAGTATTTTTTACTTTAGTGAAAGGTGTAGACCAATCAAGGCGTTTGCCGTGTTCACCCCAGAAGCTTTCTGGGTCATCAATAGATTGCTTGTAAAGTGTATTATATTTATCGTTATCAACTAATGCTGCATTCTTGATATGTGCAGGAACTGGATAGATACTTTGTGACATAGTCGTCTCCATTTTTAATTACTTGCCATCGGCCTACCCCAAGGATCACCCAGCATCGTAGGTGAAAGTATTAGACCTTAGTTGTAGAGCCTTTTAATTGTTTATATGTACCTAAAAAGATACTAAACTATCGCACTTTTTACACCATTAATACAGTGTGTTAATAATTTGTACTTTTTATGCTCTGTAATAATGCCACCTTAGTCTAATAGACCAATAGGTAATTGAGTAAAAAGCGTACTTAATCAAAAGTGGTATTACAAAAATGCAACAAGCAGCCTCGAATAGGACATTGACTATGACAACAAAAACAACAGCATTAAAAACCCTCACCGCGACAGCCGTTCTATGCGCACTATCAGCAAGCGCGCATGCTGCAACCATTGGTAATACTGATGTAACTTACGGTGGTTATGTAAAGCTAGATGCTATGTGGAGTGACTACTCATCAGGTGTACAAGCTGGCGGAAGCATTGGTCGTGACTTTTACGTACCAGGCACGACACCTGTGGGTGCTGATGTAGATAGTGATCCAGTATTTGATATGCATGCTCGCCAATCACGCTTTTTCTTTGGTACTGCAACAACGCTAGATGACGGTAAAGAAATAAAAACTAAAATTGAAATCGATTTTATTGCATCAGCTGCCGGCGGAAATGAGCGCGTGAGTAACTCATACGCCCCGCGTGTTCGCCAAGCATTTATTACTTATGATGGTTGGTTATTTGGCCAAACATGGTCAAACTTCCAGAACGTAGGGGCATTACCTGAAACACTCGATTTTGTAGGCCCAGCAGAGGGCACTGTATTTGTTCGTCAAGCTCAAGTTAAATACACAACGGGTAGCTGGTCTTTCTCTATAGAAAACCCTGAAACCACAGTAACAATGCAAGGTGGTTCAAGAGCGTCAATTGATGATGCATCTTTACCTGATTTTACAGCTCGCTATGCGCACAAGGCAAAATGGGGTGAGATTGTGGTTGCGGGGCTTGCACGTCAACTTAGCTACAAACAAAACGGCATTGACGCAGACGAAACATCATTTGGTGTAAGCGCCTCTGGTAAAGTTAATTTTGGTAAAAACAATCTTAAATTTATGCTTACCCAAGGCCAAGGTTTAGGGCGCTATATTGGTTTAAATGTTGCTAATAGTGCGGTACTTAATGGCGATGATCTCGATGCGATTGATTCAACATCTGGTTTTATTGCTTATCAACAGCAATGGAATAACCAATGGCGTTCAACATTCTTATACTCATTCTTCTCAGCCGATAATAACTCAGATTTACTAGCGATAACTGGCGACCCAACAAAAACAAGTCAAAGCTATAGCGCTAATATTCTTTATTCTCCAGTTAAAAAGCTAACATTTGGTGCTGAGTTAAAAGTTGCCGAACGCGAACTAGAAAGCGGCTCTGATGGTGATATGGAACGCTTACAATTTTCTGTTAAATATGCATTTTAATATTATTTATTTCCTGTTACTTCCTTTTAAGCGGCTTTAGCCGCTTTTTTATTGCCAACCATACCACTCTAACTATCCACTTAAACAGAACAAGTATTGCAAATCACTATCATTTAGATTAAATTACTCGCTTCTTTGAACTATTTGGAACTTTACATGTCTGCCCCGCAATTTTTACGTTTATCTAAGTTAGCCGTACTAACCTCTTTAGCCCTCAGCAGTTACAGCCAAGCCACTGAAAATAAAGACAATGATGAGAATATTGAAAAAATCGCGGTGTATGGACAACACCACAAAAACTATATTACGGAAGATGCACAATCAGCGACCAAACTTGGCTTAACAATAAAAGAAACGCCGCAGTCTATTTCAGTGATCTCGCGCGCACTCATGGATGACTTCTCGCTTGATAATTTAAACGCAGTGTTAGAGAGCACACCAGGTGTAACCGTTGAACAAATAGAGACAGATCGTACGTATTTTAAAGCTCGTGGTTTTGAAATTACAAATTTTCAAATAAATGGTATGGGCTTGCCTCAAGATTTAGGTTCTATTCAAGGTACGCTTGATACATCAATTTTTGAAAGTATTGAGGTTGTTCGCGGTGCCAACGGTTTAATGACCGGTGCTGGTAATCCATCAGCAACTGTTAATATGGTGCTTAAAAAGCCGACTTATCAAACAAAAGTTAGCGCTTCAGCTTCTTATGGTTCGTGGAATAACAAACGTTTTGAGCTTGATGCCTCAACAGCCTTAGCGGATGACCATGCAGTACGCGTCGCATTCACTAAGCAAAAAACAGATTCATACCTAGATCGTTATGAACAAGATAAAACTATTTATTACCTAGCCTACGAAGGACAGCTAACCGATAGTACTGTTTTATCTGTTAACTACGTTAATCAAAAAAAGGATGCTGATAGTCCTCTATGGGGTGCGCTGCCACTTTATTACACTGACGGTACAGCAACAAATTATGACTCATCAACCAGCACTGCCGCTGATTGGTCATACTGGAACAATACCGCTGAACAAATATTTGTATCTATTGAGCAAAGTATTGCTGCTAGTTGGTTTATAAAAGCGAATTATGCCCATATAGAAAATGAGCAAGAGTCGGCTTTATTTTACGTATACGGCACACCAAATAAAGAAACTCAAACAGGTCTATCTGGCTTAGCAAGCAATTATAATTATAAAGATGAGCATGATATTTTTGATTTATATGCCACAGGTAAACTTGATTTATTCTCACGTGAGCATGATTTATCATTTGGCGTAAACCAAGCCGATATGAAAAAAACCGAATCATCGCTATATGATGCAAACCAGCAGCACCCTAATCCAGCACCTAGTATTGATCACTTAAATACTTGGGACGGATCAGCGCCAGTACCCACTTTAAATGCAGGCTTACGTGGTGGGGATGTAAAAAACAGACAACGCTCGGCTTATATATCAGCACGACTTAGTCTCACCGATTCATTTAACTTCTTAACAGGTATAAGCCAAGTTAACTGGCAAACTGATGGTATTTCTTATGGCGTAAATAAAGCGAAAGATAGTGAGCAAACAGTGCCTTACTTCGGTGCTGTTTATGACTTCAACGAGAGTATTTCTAGTTATGCTAGCTACACCGAAACTTTTGTGCCACAAACACAACGCGACATTAACGGTGACTACTTAGATCCAATTACTGGTAAAAGCAGTGAAGTTGGCCTAAAAGCTCAATTACTTGAAGATAATCTATTTATTACTTTGGCATACTTTGATGCCAAACAAGTAGGACTTGCTGTAGCTATTCCTAATTCATCGCCAGATGATACGCGCTTTTATGGCGCTGACGGCATTAATAGTGATGGGTTTGAAGTAGAGCTCAGCGGTAAATTGACTGACGATCTAAGTGCAAGCTTTAGCTACAGTGGCGTAAATATTGAAGGTGATGACTTAGTTAAAGATTACACCCCTGAGAATCAATTTAAGCTTGCTATTACTCATCAAGTACCAACGATTGAAGGTCTAACCTTTGGTTTAAATTACCGCTGGCAAGATGATACTAAGCGCGTACAAGTGCGTGATGCCAACAATAATGCACTCGTTACAACAAAGCAAGACGCTTATGGGCTACTAGATTTAATGGCCACTTACGAAATTACTGATAACGTAGGGGTCACTTTAAACATTAATAATGTTACCTCTGAAAAATACATTAACAGCCTATACTGGGCGCAAGGCTATTACGGTGCACCACGTAGTTACGCCATCTCTGTAAACTGGCAACTATAATCACTAACACGCTTTTTATTTATTAAAAAGCACTAGGGCGTGTTGACCTTTGTGGATTGAAATTTGTTCAATCTAGGGGCGATTTAATCGCGGCGCGAGGTTTGTAACCTAGTGGGCTAAGTAAAACCGAGCAACAAAGAGTCAATCGCCCCTAGGAAGAACCCTTTGGGCAGCGCATGTTTGGCATTTATACTGCGTTATCGCCTATTTATAGGGAACAACCACACGACATAGGCTCTGCCTTGCCTAAATACCAAACATACTGCTGCAAAATCAATCACGAAAGGTCAACACGCCCTAGCTCATTACTCAAAAAGTAAAAATAAAAAACCGCTAAATAATTATATTTAGCGGTTTTTTAATATTAAGCGCGGGTCAAGTCGAGCTTATTGAGTCTGTTTAAAGCTCTGCATCATCAGCTAAAAGAGCATCTTCATCGTCAGGCTTAATGGTTGCTTTTAATAGCAATAAATCACGCAACTTACCTTCAATCTCATCTGAAATCTCAGGATTCTCTTTCAAAAACTTAATTGAGTTAGATTTACCTTGGCCAACTTTACTGCCATTGTAGCTGTACCATGCACCGGCTTTTTCAACCAATTTATGTTTAACGCCTAAATCAATAAGCTCGCCGTGTTTAGAGATACCTTGGCCGTACATAATAATAAACTCAGCCTGTTTAAATGGCGGTGCAACTTTATTTTTCACCACTTTAACACGGGTTTCGTTACCAACGACTTCATCGCCCTCTTTAACAGAACCAATACGACGAATATCTAAACGAACAGATGCGTAAAACTTAAGTGCATTACCACCTGTTGTTGTTTCAGGGTTGCCAAACATAACACCAATTTTCATACGAATTTGGTTTATGAAGATACATAACGTGTTTGAGCGTTTGATATTACCCGTTAGCTTACGTAATGCTTGTGACATTAAACGTGCTTGAAGACCCATGTGTGAGTCACCCATGTCACCTTCAATCTCAGCTTTTGGTGTTAGTGCAGCAACAGAATCGACAACGACTACATCGACAGCACTTGAGCGTACAAGCATGTCGCAAATTTCAAGTGCTTGCTCACCGGTATCTGGTTGTGAAACTAATAACTCATCAATATTAACGCCTAGTTTCTGTGCGTAAATTGGATCAAGAGCATGCTCAGCATCAACAAAGGCACATGTTTTACCTTCTTTTTGAGCTTCTGCGATAACTTGTAGTGTCAGCGTTGTTTTACCTGATGACTCAGGACCGTATATTTCAACAATACGCCCCATAGGTAAACCACCTATGCCTAACGCGATATCAATGCCTAGTGAGCCTGTTGATACAGCATCAATATCTAACGCTTTGTTATCACCCAATTTCATAATTGAGCCTTTACCAAATTGACGCTCAATTTGAGATAAAGCAGCGTCCAATGCTTTTTGTTTGTTATCGTTCATTTTACTCTCCAAATCCGGCTAATGCAGACAAGTATACTGTATGAAATCACAGTATCAAGCTTATTTTATAAATTTATCTTTTCAATAACACTTTTCAATGCATAAACAATAGCTTGCGACCTAACTTCGGCTCTGTCGCCCGCAAATATTTGTTGGCTAGAATACACTTTATTGCCAATTTTAATACAAAACCATACTAAACCGACCGGTTTGTCATTAGTGCCGCCACCTGGGCCTGCGACTCCTGATATAGCGACTGATATATCTGCATGTGCAGCTTTACTTGCACCTTCTGCCATTTGCAAAACAGTCTGCTCACTCACTGCACCATAGTGTGTTAATGTTTGTGCATTAACCCCCAGTAAATCTTGCTTTGCTTTATTGCTGTAAGTTACGAATGCACGGTCAATATACGCAGAGCTTCCGGGGGTATCTGTAAGCGCATAACTCACTCCGCCACCAGTACATGATTCAGCGGTAGTGATCCATAAGCATTTATCCGTTAAAATAACACCTAATTGCGCAGCAAGTGTTTTAATCTCTTGATGTAATTCCATATTCAGCCTTTGGGTAAATACATGTCGTTTGATCTTTATGCACCACACACTATAAGTCAACAAACTCCGATGATGCAGCAGTATCTAAAAATAAAATCTGAGCATCGCGATATTCTAATGTTTTATCGGATGGGTGATTTTTATGAGCTGTTCTTTGATGACGCCAAACGTGCGGCTCAACTGCTTGATATTTCGCAAACTCATCGCGGTAAAGCTGGCGGTGATCCTATACCTATGGCCGGTGTACCTTACCATGCTGTTGAGAACTACCTTGCGCGATTAGTGCAGATGGGCGAATCGGTCGCTATTTGTGAACAAGTAGGCGATCCAGCCACTAGCAAAGGGCCTGTAGAACGAAAAGTTGTGCGAATAGTTACACCCGGCACTATTTCGGACGAAGCGCTATTACAAGAACGCCAAGATAATTTGCTCGCCAGTGTTTGGCAAAGCAAAAAAGGTGTATACGGTGTTGCTTATTTAGATATTAACTCTGGTGTGTTTAACATTGTTGAAGTAAATACCGACGAAGCATTTAGTTCAACCTTGCAACGTTTGGCGCCTGCAGAACTACTTTATAGTGAAGACTTTGCTAACTTTCATTTAATTGAGCATGTTAAAGGTGTGCGTCGTCGTCCTGAATGGGAATTCGATTTAGATACTGCACAACACTTATTATGCGATCAGTTCGGCACTAAGGATTTAGTTGGCTTTGGAGTTGATAAAGCCAAAGCGGCATTAGTTGCTGCCGGCTGCTTAATGCAATATGTAAAAGATACTCAGCGTATTACTTTACCGCATATTCGCGCCATTACTCTTGAGCATAATGAACATGCTGTTATTTTAGATGCTGCTACACGCAAAAACTTAGAGCTAACTGTTAACCTATCCGGTGGCTTTGAAAATACCCTAGCGCAAGTACTCGATAAAACCGCGACAGCCATGGGCTCACGGTTATTAAAACGTCGTATTCATACGCCAATTCGTTCTAAGCTTGAACTAAATGCACGTCTTAATGCGATTAGTGCCATTATCGATGCTCAGCTCTACTGTGAGCTGCATGATTCTTTAAAGCAAATAGGTGACATTGAACGTGTTATTGCGCGCCTTGCTTTGTGTACTGCCCGCCCACGCGATTTAACGCGCCTACGCAGCGCTCTACAAGCCCTTGCACCACTGCATGAGTTATTAACGGATGCCAGCGACCCGCGCATCACTCAAATCATCATGCAGTCACCTGAATTACCAGATTTACAACATTTGCTTGAGCAAGCCGTGATTGATAATCCACCGGTACTTATTCGTGATGGTGGCGTTATTGCCCCCGGTTATAATAGTGAGTTAGACGAGTGGCGCGCGTTAAGCCAAGGCGCAACCGATGTACTTGAACAACTGGAACTGCGTGAGCGTGAACGCACAGGGATCAGCACTCTTAAAATAGGGTATAACCGTGTTCATGGTTTCTTTATCGAAGTGAGCCGCGCCAACGCCCACCTAGTACCTGCTGATTATATTCGTCGCCAAACACTTAAAAATAATGAACGTTACATCATTCCAGAGCTTAAAGAGCACGAAGACAAAGTGCTAGGTAGCCAATCAAAAGCGCTCGCACTTGAAAAACAACTTTATGAACAATTATTTGAATTTATAGCTCCCCACATAGAACAGCTGCAAATGATGGCCGCCGCATTAGCTGATTTAGACGTGCTAAATAACCTCGCAGAGCGTGCTGTTACACTTAACTACGCCAAACCCGTACTATGCGACAATGACGATATAAGTATCAAGCAAGGCCGCCACCCTGTCGTAGAGCAAGTTATGAAAGACCCGTTTATAGCCAACCCTGTTGAACTCAATGCACAACGTAAAATGTTGATCATTACAGGGCCAAACATGGGTGGTAAATCAACTTACATGCGCCAAACTGCACTCATTGTTTTAATGGCGCACATTGGTAGTTTCGTCCCCGCTGACAGCGCACATATTGGTCATATTGATCGTATTTTCACACGTATTGGTGCCAGCGATGACCTTGCATCAGGACGCTCAACGTTTATGGTCGAAATGACCGAAACGGCGACTATTTTAAATAATGCAACAGCGCAATCATTGGTCTTAATGGACGAGATTGGACGAGGCACAAGTACCTACGATGGCTTATCTTTAGCGTATGCAACGGCTGATCATTTAGCATCAAAAATATCAGCCAAAACCTTATTTGCAACACATTACTTTGAGTTAACCGAATTAGCTGAGCAACAAGCTGGGCTCGTAAATGTTCACTTAGATGCGATTGAGCACAATGATACTATCGCGTTTATGCATACCGTGCTTGATGGCGCTGCCAGCAAAAGCTTTGGCTTACAAGTTGCTGCATTAGCTGGCGTACCGAAAGCTGTGATTAAGCAAGCTAAACAAAAGCTAAAGATGCTTGAGAATCATCAACCCGTTACCGCTGATCTTAATGTTCAGCAGGCATCGTTATTTGAAAGCGAGCCGAGTGAGGTAGAAACTCAGCTGGCTGAAATCGATTTAGATAACCTAAGCCCACGCCAAGCCCAAGACTTACTTTATAAGTTAAAAGCACTGCTTTAATATTCTGAAAGCAAAAAAAGCTGAAGAGTGACACCCTTCAGCTTTTTTAATTCTATTTACGTATGTAATAAAGCAGATTAATTGAATTGGTCAAATAAACTATCTGTACTTAAACCTTCATGCTGTAAAATATCTTTTAAACGGCGCAGCGCTTCAACTTGAATTTGTCTTACACGCTCACGTGTTAAACCAATCTCACGACCTACATCTTCAAGGGTTGATGGTTCATAACCTAACAGGCCAAAACGACGAGCAAGTACTTCGCGTTGCTTGGGGTTTAACTCACCAAGCCAATCTACAATATGCTTATTAATATCGTTATTCTGTACTTCGCCTTCTGGACCAAAGCCTTTCTCATCAGCAATAATATCCAGTAAAGCAGTATCGTTCTCACCACCAATCGGGGTGTCTACTGAGGTGATTTTTTCATTTAAACGCAGCATTTTTGTTACGTCTTCAACAGGTCTATCTAAGCACTCAGCGATTTCTTCCGCTGTTGGCTCATGATCTAGCTTTTGCGTTAATTCACGTGCGGTGCGTAAATATACATTAAGTTCTTTAACAACATGGATAGGCAAACGGATGGTACGAGTTTGATTCATAATAGCGCGTTCAATCGTTTGACGGATCCACCACGTTGCGTAAGTTGAAAATCTAAATCCACGTTCAGGATCAAATTTCTCTACCGCGCGGATTAAACCTAAATTACCTTTTTCAATAAGGTCAAGTAACGCAAGACCACGATTATTATAACGGCGGGCAATTTTAACAACTAAACGTAGATTACTTTCGATCATACGTTTACGAGAAGCTTCACAGCCTTTTAACGCTTTACGGGCAAAAAACACTTCTTCTTCAGCACTCAGTAAAGGTGAAAAACCTATCTCGCCTAAATATAGTTGGGTTGCATCTAAGTTTTTAGTTACTTCCTCTTTAGCAAATATTTCATCTTCGCTATCAACTTCTTCCAATAATGCTTTATTTGGTTCTTCAACCGCTACATCATCGAATTTATCATCAATTACGTCTTTTGATTTTTCTACTTTTGCTGTGTTACCCATGAGCGTACCCTCAAGCAAATAAGTGATTTATTGACCACTTATATATATTCCCGATAGCTAAGGCAGGTACTTTGCAGGGTTGACTGCTTGACCCCGAAAACGAATCTCAAAACGTAGAGCCGTTACTTCTGAGTCAGAGTTACCGACTTCTGCAATTTTCTGTCCTGCTTTCACATCCTGTTTTTCTTTAACTAGCAGTTTTGAATTATGTGCATAAGCACTTAGATAATCATCATTGTGTTTCAATATGATTAAATTACCGTAACCTCTTAGCGCATTCCCCGCATAAACAACCGTTCCTTTGGCTGCGGCTAAAACAGGCGAACCTTTTTTATTAGCAATTTGTAACCCTTTAAAACCATTTTCCTTAGTAGAAAAACGCTGAGTTACTTTTCCTTTAGCTGGCCAAGACCAATGTACCCTTTTATCGTACATGCTATTGGAATTGCTAACTTTTTTACTAGTCTGTTTTTGAACATACTCTCGTTGTTTTGGCTGATCAAGCTCTTTCTTTAATTTTTTGTTATTTTTTTGTGTTTCTTTTGTAGACTTTTTACTCGAACTCGTATATTTTTTCTGCTTTTTCTTTTTTGCTGATGGTTTTTTAAACGTTATTATTTGCCCCGGTTGAATAATGTAAGGGGCTGGAATACGGTTGTTTTTCGCTAGGGTTCTAAAATCTTGTTTAGCACTAAACGCGATTGAATATAATGTATCGCCTTTTTCGACTGTATAGCGATCACCTGTGATATTAACCTTGCTTGTATAAGGTTTTACATTTGTATTTAAACTGCTTACAGGGGCTGGCGCTTGGCGGGATGAGCAAGCACTGAGCAAAACACTTGTAAATAAAGTAACATAGAGAATTTGTCGTTTATTCATAGCGTTTTGCCCTTAATTACCAAAAAGTGATTTTTCAATGCTTAGCGTAGTAAAATGTACGCTATCGCAACTAAAACCACGAGTCCCCAGCCAAGTACTTCAACATATTGACGTAATTTCTGCTCCATTTTAACTCCACCCCATTTCATTAAAGCAGAAACTAAAAAGAAGCGTGCGCCACGACCTACCGCCGACGCCAATAAAAATGGCAAAAACGCCATATGCAATAAACCAGCGCCAATAGTAAACACTTTATAGGGGATAGGAGAAAACCCAGCTAAAAATACAACCCAAACTCCGTAATTTTTAAACCACTCTAAAGCAACGTTAAATTTATCTTGCCATCCCATTTGCGCAATAAGCGGTTCAACAACAGGCTCAAATAACCAAAAACCAAGTAAATAGCCAAATACCCCACCAATAACTGAAGCTATAGTAGTCAGTGTAGCAAAACGCCACGCTTTGCTTGGTTGAGCAAGCGACATAGGCGCAAGCATTACATCAGGCGGTATAGGAAAAATAACTGATTCAGCAAAACTCATCCCTGCTAAATAACGCTCTGCGTGGCGATGTTTTGCCCACACTAATGCCATATCGTATAACTTAGTAAACAATTTCAAAGTAGCTTCCTATTCAATATCGCCAGGTATAAGAGGTACAAACCTCACTGGCGCAATTACATGTTGAGTAAATTTTTCGCCTTCACGCACAACCATCACTAGTTGCTGATCTTCATTACCAATAGGGGCAATCATCACACCGCCATCAGCAAGTTGATCCAATAGTGCTTGTGGCACGTGTGACGCTGCCGCAGTCACAATTATTCCTGCAAAAGGTGCTTGCGACTCCCATCCTTGCCAACCATCACCATGTTTCATGGTAACGTTATATAAATCAAGGTTCTGTAAGCGACGTTTGGCTTGCCATTGCAGCGCTTTTATACGTTCTACTGAAAATACCTTGGTAAAGGTTTTAGCCAGTATTGCTGTTTGATAACCAGAGCCCGTACCTATTTCAAGAACTTTATCACGCACACCGGCTAAACGCAGCAATTCTGTCATTCGTGCAACGATATAAGGCTGTGAAATTGTTTGCCCCTGACCTATAGGCAATGCTGTATTTTGATAGGCTTTATGCTTGAGTACATCGTCAATAAATACGTGACGTGGAACATCTGCAATAGCGGCCAATACGTCTTTATCTTCAACACCTTCGCGCTGTAATAACTCAGCGAGCCCATGTGCACTGCGTGTATAATTAGCTAGCACCGTTGATCTCCATTGTTTTGAGCCAATCACCTACCGCTGCTAAACTATCTTTTGCGGTCATATCTACACTTAAAGGTGTGACTGATGCGTAACCATTATTGATAGCAAAAAAGTCGGTGCCAACTCCAGCATCACTTTCGGCCCCTAACACACCATACCAATAGATATCGCGTCCCCAAGGGTCTTGTTGCTTGGTCATAGTTTCAGCTTTGTGGCGTGCGCCTAAGCGCGTTACCTGCACACCTTTTAGTTCACTTAATGGTATATCGGGCACATTAATATTAATGATCTGATCTTTAGGAAGGGGGTGCGATGCAAGCTCTTTAATTATACTGACCGTAACTGCCGCTGCCGTTTCAAAATGGTTGCCCTCTTTAGAGCATAATGAGACTGCCACCGCAGGCAAACCTAAATGACGCCCTTCAGTTGCCGCCGCAACAGTGCCTGAATACAAGGTATCGTCGCCTAAATTAGCACCATGGTTTATACCTGCAACAACCAAATCAGGTTTTTCATCAAGTAGTTCATTAACCCCTAAATGCACACAGTCGGTAGGAGTTCCATTGACAGAAATAAACCCATTTTCTAGTGCTGTTGCACGTAATGGGTTCATCAACGTTAATGAGTTACTTGCTCCACTGCAATTACGGTCAGGCGCAACAAGTGTCACATCGGCAATTTGTGACAGCGCATGATAAAGCACCGCAATCCCTTTAGCATTTACGCCATCATCATTACTTAGCAGAATTTTCATTGGAAGCGTCCTTCTCTTTATGTACGCGTGGACTGGCGTCAGTGTAATCCACCAGCTCACGTAATAATGCCGTTGCAAAAGTCCCTTTTGGTAAACCAAAGCTCAATTTAATGGTGGTTTCATCAACCGTTTCAACCGCTAAATCTTGTGGTATCAAACGCAGCATTCTGCGTTCGTTTTTAAGCCCTAATTCACCTAGCCCTTCGCACCACTCTTTATATGGTTCTAGCCATATTTTTTCTTGTTCAGTAAGGCCTTTTTCGCTAGTGCCTACCAGAGGCGCTGACATCATAATATCGCCTGAGGCGAGCCTTGCTATGTTTTCATCACTGATTGCATCTTCAAAAAAAGCATTGCTACCACTGAGCATAAATACTTCGCGGTGCATGGTTTTAGCCAAACCATGTTCAGCGACTCGCAGGTTCACTATTTGATTAAACACATACGAGCGCGCTGCAGAGATTATTAAACCACGCAGTTTTTTGTCACGGATACGCTCACCGGCAAACATTTTTTTAGCCATCACTAGGTTATGACCGTCGTGACCAAAACGTTGTTCACCGAAGTAATTGGGCACACCAGCACGTACTGCATTTATTCGACAAAGAATATCAAGCGGCTGAGTCACATTACGCAAGGTTATAGTAAATTTGTTACCTTTGTGACAACCAGTGCGAAGTTTACGGTTATGGCGTTGTTGAGAAATAATAAACAGTGATTCACTATTGAGCTCTGTAAAATCAATGTCTTTTTTAATAGGCACTGGCACGCTAAACCATTGGCTACAAACACCATGGCGATCTTTCATACCTGCGTAACTTACATCGCGCGGTGAAATACCGGCTTTTTGAGCAAGCAATTTGGCAACATATTGGGTGTTTTCGCCTTTTTTAACCACTTGCAAACACACATGCTCACCGCTACCCGTAAACTCTATACCTAAGTCTTCATCAACCATAAAGTCTTCAGCAGTGGTTTTAAAATCAGCTTTTGATAATGGCGCGCCATATAGATAATTTAATTCACTCATAACAGCTCTTTGCTCATGATCACGACGGCGTGACTCGATATACCTTCTTTACGCCCTTCAAAACCTAGTTTTTCCGTGGTCGTTGCTTTTACATTTACTTGACTAAGCTCTGCGTTTAAATCTGTGGCTAAGTTTGTTCGCATAGCTTGAATATGCGGCAACATTTTTGGTGCTTGCGCAACAATGGTTACGTCTGCATTACCAAGTACATAACCTTGCTGCTTAGCTAAGTCGACAACATGGCGCAGTAAAATACGGCTATCGATATTTTCATATTCACTGGCTGTATCCGGAAAGTGCTTACCGATATCGCCCATCGCCAACGATCCTAAAATAGCATCGCACAATGCGTGGATCGCAACATCACCATCGGAATGAGCAAGAAAACCCTGTGGATACTCTATCTTTTCACCACAAATTGTTAACGGGCCTTCGCCACCAAACTTATGGACATCAAAGCCATGGCCAATTCTAATCATGATGCTTTCTCACTGTGTTGTTTTTGGAGTAAAAAATGGGCTAAATCTAAATCTTCAGGCGTGGTAATTTTAATGTTATCGCTTCGTCCAGCGATAAGTTTGACAGGCTTATTGGCCCATTCAATAGCTGATGCTTCATCGGTGATAGTTACACCTTGTTGTAATGCGCCCTCTAATGCCGCTTTTAGTTCGTGATATTTAAAAAGTTGAGGAGTCAATGCTTGCCATAAATCATCGCGCGGAACAGTCTGTTCACTGTGAGTATTACCGCGCTTAATGGTGTCTTTTACTTTACTGGCTAAAATCCCGCCTTCATTTGCATGCGTACATTGCGCGATGAGGTTTTCAATGTCATCAATCGCAACGAGTGGCCTTGCGGCATCATGCACCAATACCCAGTCAGGGGGGTTATCTGACAAAGCCAATAAACCATTGAGCACTGAATCAGCGCGCTCTTTACCGCCCACAGTCCTAATAATTTTGACATCAATAAACCCTATATTTTGATAAAAAGGGTCATTGTCACTCACCGCAACGACTATCTTACTTAACTGCGTAAGCTGCGCTAATTTCGCCAGTGTGTGCTCTAAAATCGTTTTCCCTGCCAAAATAATGTATTGCTTTGGCATACTATGCTGCATACGACTTCCCACCCCTGCGGCTGGAACAATGGCAGCGATTGTTTGATTATTTTTCATTATATTGCTGGCTCGGTAAAACACGTATAAATGTCTCTGCGGGTTTAATCATCCCAAGTTCATTACGGGCACGTTCTTCGACCCCTTCTTGACCAAGCTTTAAATCTTCAATATCAGCTTTGAGCACTTTATTACGTTTAATAAGCTTGGCATTAGTATCTTGGTGAGAAATTACCGCATTTTTTAAGCGACTATAATCTTGTAAGCCATTATGACCAAACCATAAACGATACTGCACAAACAGTGCTAAACACAGCAAAGTAAATTGAAATAGTCGCATTAAACACTCCTTGATTATCTTTACCAGTACAAATTTAATGCGATTGAGGCAACTGGTATTATATTTTTTTAACGTGAACATACGGGCGTTTTAAATTACGCCAATTGATATTGCCTGCAAGCAGCATTTCTCTCAGTGATAGAGTTCGCGGTGTACAACGTTTAGCAAAATGCCATTGGTGACCACAACATGCAGCAGCCATTGTGGCTTTGCTGGGCTTAAGTAACACAACAGCTAACCCATCAAGTGAGCGCCCTGCGCAATCAAACCAACCGTGCTCATTACAATGCAGTTTATTGTCGCTTACTTGGTCGATGCTGTCTATTGCAACACGAGTATGATTATCGTTATTAACCAATAACGGCACTATTAAACCCGTTTTTTTATCTGTTTGATAAAAAGTACCATTCTTTTTTTCGTCGGGCGGGTGCGCTGTTTGTTTCTCAAGCCAGCAGCCATTTTGTGGATCTAATTGAAAAGGCACTTGGCCATTTACGATATGTGTCGCTGCGCATTCAACATAATAAGGCAGGCTTTTTAGTGTTTTTCGTAAGCGCGATTCATTGAGCTCATGCGTAAGCCGATTTATTTCTCGCGCATAAAAAGCGTTACACAGCTGTGCATAAAGCACACGCTGCGCATCTGATTGCCAAATATCACCTTGTTGATGGGGATCACTTGCAGCCAACACTTATACTCAAAAACGTTTAGTTAACTATTTTATAGCACAGTACTGACCGCATTTTAAGCTATTTACTTCGCTTGTGGCTTTGCGCCTAGTTTAGCGTCACCCGTTTCTAAAAATTGAACAACCTCGTCGCGCTTTTTGCCTAATAGCAAACTACCATCAGCTAAAAACATAAAGTTTTGCCAATTGCGCTTAAATACATCAAAACTGGTTTCGATAATATTATCGCGGGCAATACAAAAATACACCGTGGTATTTGCTTGCCAGCCTAAGTGATCAAGAATGTCTTGAGGGAGTTGATCTGCGCCTTCTTCCCATGCAGCTTCCCAATGGATAGTTTGCGTAAAGTTTTCTTCGTTGCCACACCAATCTGTTTTTTCAAAAAAATCGGGATGATCATGCTCGCGACTCACCATTGTACTCCATAAAACCGCAGCGCGCTCATGGCTCATTGGTTTTATTAAAGCAAGATCTTGCTCATTAACAGGGGCATCTTTATGGCGAAAAACCCACGCTTTTTTGTAATCATCTAACGGTATATAGTTCATAATAGTAGCAAATTAGTTAGCATTAAAAGTGCAAGCGCAAATTATACAAGAGATCAAAACATGACTACAGCAATAAAACCACATTCCCTCAAATCAGGCATATATCAACACTACAAAGGCCCTAAGTACAAAGTATTTTATGCTGCCACTCATAGCGAAACGCACGAGCAGCTTGTTATTTATCAAGCCCTTTACGGCGAGTTTGGCATGTGGGCACGCCCACTGAGTATGTTTTTAGAGACCGTAGAAAAAGACGGCCAAACCATCCCCCGCTTTGCTTATCTTGGCGAGGCCACTTAGATATGGCATCATGGCTAACATTATTACTGCTCAGACCAGATAGGTATTACCGTGCAATTTCATTCTACAGATAACTACATAGCAAGTAATTCGTTAAAACAAGCTGTTAATGCGGCTATTTTGCTTGAAAAGCCACTCCTTATAAAAGGCGAACCCGGTACAGGTAAAACCATGCTGGCTGAAGAACTCGCTAAAAGTTTAGATACCACGCTTATTCAATGGCATATAAAATCGACCACCAAAGCACAACAAGGTCTGTATGAGTATGATGCGGTATCGCGCCTACGCGACAGTCAATTAGGCGATGAGCGCGTTCATGATATTGGTAACTACATTGTTAAAGGTAAATTGTGGCAGGCATTTACTTATGGTGAAGAACATAACAAACGCCCGGTATTATTAATTGATGAAATAGATAAAGCCGACATCGAGTTCCCTAACGACTTATTATTAGAGCTCGATAAAATGGAGTTTCATGTTTATGAAACCGGTGAACGTGTAGTCGCTAAGCTACGCCCTATTGTGATCATCACATCAAATAACGAAAAAGAACTACCAGATGCCTTCTTACGTCGTTGTTTTTTCCACTACATTGATTTTCCATCGAGCGATGAAATGCAACAAATTGTTGATGTACACCACCCGTATGTTAAACAAGATTTAGTACGCCAAGCGCTGGAAGTATTTTTTGGCTTACGTGAAGTCAACGGCATTAAGAAAAAGCCATCTACCAGCGAACTACTTGATTGGCTTAAACTTTTAATGGCCGAAGACATCGACGCAAAAACGCTGCACGACAAAAGCCAAAAAGGCGGCTTAATGCCAATGTTTGGTGCGCTTTTAAAAAATGAACAAGATATTAGCTTAATCGAAAAACTTGCCTTTATGAGCCGCCGTTAAGATGTTGATTGCGTTTTTCTTCAAACTACGGGAATACCGCTTACCAGTGAGTTTGCGTGAGCTACTTGACTTGATCAACGCGCTAAAAAAAGGCGCGGTATTTGCCGACATTGACGGTTTTTATTATTTAGCCCGCACTATTATGGTTAAAGACGAAACCCATTTTGATCGCTTTGATAAAGCCTTTAGCGATTATTTTACTGGTATTGCCGATCTCGACTTATTAGAAAGTCTAAAGCAACAGCATGACTTACCTAATGATTGGCTGCGTAAAGAGTTTGAAAAACACCTGACGGATGAAGAAAAAGCGCAACTCAAAACGATGGGTGGTCTTGATGAACTCATGAAAACCCTCAAAGAGCGCCTAGAAGAACAACAAAAACGCCACGCTGGTGGCAATAAGTGGGTGGGCACAGGCGGTACATCGCCCTTTGGCGCCTATGGCTACAACCCTGAGGGCGTGCGCATAGGCCAAGACGGCAACCGTAACCGCCGCGCTGTAAAAGTGTGGGATAAACGCGAATACCGTAATTTAGACTCTGACCGTGAAATAGGCTCGCGCACCATTAAACTCGCCCTTAAAAAACTACGTAAATTTGCTCGCACAGGCGCAAGTGATACGCTTGATTTAAATGAGACCATTCGCGCCACAGCTAAGCAAGGCGGCATGCTTGATGTAAAAATGGCACCAGAGCGTCATAATGCAGTAAAAGTATTAATGCTGTTTGATATTGGCGGCTCAATGGATGATTACATTCACACCTGCGAAGAGCTATTTAGCGCCGCCCACAGCGAGTTTAAACACTTAGAGTTTTACTACTTTCATAACTGCTTATACGAACACGTTTGGCAGGATAACCAACGCCGCCACTCAAACGTTATCGACACCATGACGTTGATCAACAAGTTCACCAGCGACTATAAAGTGATATTTGTGGGGGATGCCACTATGGGCCCGTATGAAATAGCCTACCCCGGCGGCTCAGTTGAGCACTACAACGAAGAACCCGGCAGTGCATGGTTAAACCGTATCACCGATCACTTTGATAAAGTCGCGTGGCTCAACCCGCAACCCGTTGAACACTGGCGTTACTATCAATCAATTGATTTTATAAAACAGTTGATGGATAACCGTATGTACCCACTGAGTTTAGATGGGATAAGCAATGCAATCAAAGAGTTGAGTTAAAGCGTGGATTAACCACAGCTCCGTATCTATTTAGAGCACCCAAAAAAGAGGAAAAAGGCAAGACGCGACCTCATTTGCCATTTCCTGTTGTAGCCTTTGTCTGCGACAACCACATTACTTGTTGGGCAATTGGCTACGAGTGACTCTGTATGGACGATATCATGCATATTTCCACAGGATAATTCATAATAAACAGGCAACCCTTCACTATCTACTGAAGGTGAATTTTAGTAGAAGTACCACCTCGACTTTTCCCAATTGATTCATTGTCAGCAGTTCTTGCACCGCAACTATGTTGGTGAGCCCTGAAAATACTGCCATCAATGAGGACCAATCCATGTTGCATCACGAGATAGTGCGCGAAAAAATTCATTCAACATCCCTTTCTTAGACCATAAATTAAACCGTCTGTAGATAGCACTCCAACGGTCAAAATAAGAAGGTAAATCTCGCCATGGAATACCTTTGCCATCTTATACAGTATGCCTTCGAGCGTTTTTCTATGGTCGGGCTAATTATAAATTCGACCACTTAAGTACATTATTTTTGATAAGACATTCCATGTACCGTCTGTTAACATTAATCTTGGTATGAGGGTTCGGTGTAACGTTTTTTAGTGCATTCAATTATACCTCACCTTCGTGTTGTTTGTTTTTTATACTACAAAGTTCAACACTCCCTAGATTCCGCATAAATTTCTTCTTCGAGTTTTTGTCCCTGGTACTTTATCGAAACAGTTAGACTGTTTTATCTATTTGAAAAGAAACAGAGCTAAGTGAACGTTTTAGCAATGTTGTTTAGAGTTTATAAAAGGTAATTGAGAAATTAGTATTTAGTCTAAGAAGGAGGTAGATTGACATA
Organism: Pseudoalteromonas sp. Ld20; assembly: GCF_045064175.1. NCBI lineage: Bacteria > Pseudomonadati > Pseudomonadota > Gammaproteobacteria > Alteromonadales > Pseudoalteromonadaceae > Pseudoalteromonas > Pseudoalteromonas sp. Ld20. Next base: position 7,305 of record NZ_JBISHB010000032.1, on the reverse strand, counting down.
AAGTTACTCCGCCATCAAATAGCTTGAAAAAATGGCCTAGCGCTACCAAACCGAGTAAGCGCCAAAGCCAGTATGTTAACTTACTTTACGCTCGGCTCTAGCTTCCATAACATCTTTAAATTTACTGTAGCCTTTAATGAACGAGGCAATGCCTGGTGCGCACAAGGGTTTAGTGCGGCTCGACGCACATATTTCATAAAACTGATCATCGCAAAGTGTAATAGCCATAAGCCCATTTTTTGTGGTTTCCCAATTACCTAATTGTTTGTATGCAGGAAAATGCTCTCGCGCCCAACTTGCATCGTGGATAATAGTGGTGCTTAAAATTTCGGGGCGTAATCTGAACATATCTAAACACAAGCCAGTTACATGAAATTCAGCTTGTTTAGACTCAAATAAGGCTTCTAAGTCGGCAATTTCTGGGTGTGCATACAATTCTGTTAAGTAGTTGTTTGGGTGCGAGTTAGTGCGTTCAGGATAACCAAAAATCTCTTCGGCAACTTCTCGTATCACCTGATCTTTAAAGTTTAATTCGCGATCATAATCAAAAGGATTATTTAATACTGGCTGAAACATACTCGCTGGTATAACGTGCGTGTCGTTAAAGCCATTCGCTTTTTTTGCCATTTTGGCAAGCAGCGCCTGGTAACCACGCTCTTCTGTGTTGTATATAAACAAGCAAGCACTGCCTAGCGAGTATTCACCTTGAGAAAAGTCATTGTCAACGACAATGTTTTTGAGTCGCTGTGCCCATTCCTCAATGTTTGCGCTGTTCATATAGTCGCTAAGCATTGCACTATTTAAACCTGGGAAGCCACCCACAATATTGTAAAAGTGTTTGTCGCAGTGATACAAATTTTTAAAGTAATCACTCACCGCGCACTTCATTTCACCGGTTTGTAACGATAATGACTGTAGCGCAAAAGTCGGCGCATTAAAAATTACAGGTTTTGTTTTTTTAACCGCTGCTATGTAATCTTCAGGGGGATCATTACTGTCTAAAAAGCTCAGAGTATCGCTAAGTTCTAAAGCTAAACCGCCTGGTAATAGGTCGATTGCCGGATAAACGTGCTGTTGTCCATTAAGTGGATTGTTTATTGTAAACATTTTGGAAGCTATAGATTGCTGAGCAGACTCGCCCAAAAAGTTTGTTAAGGATTCAACATGCACATTCAAAAAATCGGGCAATAGACGCTCTTTATAATAAGGTAAATAATCATCACCCATATTTTCGACCGCTTCAAATTCGCTAATGCTTTCACTGTTGCAATCTTTAAGCAGATTTTCATACTTCACTCTTAAAAGGTGCATGGAGCTTTTTCTGGTATAAAGCGGGTTAATAGATGGAAAATATTGTGATAGCAAATCGAAAGCCTTTGTAATCACAGCTTCTTTTTCACTTAGCTCGTCTGACAAATACTCTTGAATTTCAGTTAGTTTAAAGAAGCTGTGTTTGCCTACCATTCCGTCATTTATCCAACGAGTTGCTGAATTTCGGTGAATTTCTTTATTAATGCTGTCTTGTAGTTCAATGTCGCACTTAGCAGCGTCTATATTCCTGATAAAGTGAGCAAGTTTTTTCCAGTCAAATTCACTTAACAATAAACGTATTTTTTGTGAAACTTCTAATTTAGCTGTCATGGTATTTATGTCCTTACTTCTTAATAATATTGCTGCATCACACTATCGCGATATCGTGATTTAGCGCATCTGGCACATCTAATTTAGCTAGCCAGTGTACTATTCAAAAATTCAACTAGTCCTTCGATGTTGTCGTATTGAGATACATGATCGACAAGATTAGCAACCTGAGGTGTGCAATTTGCGGGCGCACCAGCCACCTTGCAAACCGATAAAAAGTCTAGGTCGTTTTTAGAATCGCCAAAGCCAATAAACTCCTCCGGTGACCAATTATTTTGTGCGCATAATATTTCTAAGGCCGATAGTTTTGAATGTGACTTCGGTAAAATATCAATCGCCGAATTAGAATGCGTAACGTCTAGTTCTTCAACATCGCTAAGCAGTTCATTTATTGCAGTAAATTCCTCCTTTATATCAGCGAATCGATCATTCACTAAACGCAAGCTCAGTGTGAACTGCTTGTTTGGTTCAAATACAGCGGCCTTTTTAAATTTATCAACAATCCTGTTGCTTGCTTGCTCAATTAAGGCGCTTTCTGTGTTGTAGATGTATTTGTTTAAGTGAGGATCAAATATGGCCGCGCCATTTTCACAAATATAAGGCGTGTTTAAATTCAATATTTGGCTAATACACTCCAAATAACCTTGCGCTCTTCCGCTCGCAAGGACTAAGTGAATGTCATTTTGCTCAACGATTTTTTGCAATCTTTGGAACGTATCTAAATTGAAGGAGGCAAATCTCCCTGCACTTAAACACCCATCGACATCTGTTATTACCTTCACCATGTTTAACACCTTATATGCCTAAATCAGTATCGTCACCATAAATTCAATAGTTTCATAAGTAAATGAAAAATAAACAATAAACATTCATGAACGTGCATGAACAGTGTCGTGCACGTTCATGGATGTATCTTTGGGTTTTGCTATATACAGGCTTAAAAATTTCTCATAACTTGAATTTACCGCAAATCAACAGGGTGAATAATGAAGAAGTTAAAAATCATGTGTTTAGGCGCAATTGCAATGCTCTTAGTGAACGGATGTGCTTTACCGCCTGCTCCTGGAAACAACGAAACCTATCGTCAAATTCAGATGCAGGAAATTCCCTTACCTAAAGCTAAAAAGCAACCACGCTTTATAACAAAAAAGTCATTACTAAAACTGAAATCATCAGGAGATGAAAAATGAAAAAGACACTACTTAGCATTTTACTTAGCGGGTGCATGATTTGCTCAGCACATGCGAACGAGCAAGACCAAGCCAAGCTAGATTTACTGTACAAAAGTGCCAATAAGGTATCGGACAGCAGTGAAAAAAGCAATGAAGCCCGAAGCATATTTAAGGAACAAAGCAAGCAAACGCTTTTAGCAGGTGTAAATGCCTTAGCGAATAGCGACTTGCTCAAAGAGCGTGTCGAAAATAACGATCGGCATGTTGCGCAGTTCTCAGTATTGTTCTTACAACAACAGCTAGAGCTCAAGGAAGTATTACTCGAAGAGGCCGAAAAGGAGCTACTCGCGGCCGAGTGTAAATCGAGCGATAGCTGTCAACTCTTACGTGAGTACATCGCGCGAACGAATTCGCACATTACGGATTTAAATTCTTCAATCAGTAAATACTCAGTTAAGGAGTAGGTCATGAAAATTCTTTCAATTGCACTTGTATCACTATCAGCAGGACTCTCTTTTCAGCTTTCTGCCAATGTTAACAATATCAACGACGGGGGCACAGAAGTGGTGGTTCCCTTAGGCACACAAAAAAGTGATAAGGACTTAATCGCAGAGATTAAAAGCATGTCTAGTTTGGCATCTAAGCTCATTAATTCTGCAGGCGAGCTAACCAACTCATATAAAGCGGCCTTAAGTAGCGCACAAAGGTTGCATGGTTATTGTAATGCACTTGCAGATCAATCGCTGCAACTAGCCGTGTTTCAAGAAGCATATCAATCAACGTGCGAGCTGTCGTTACAGCAGTTAGAAAACATCGCTCAAGATGTATTGGAGGTAGTCACTACCTTGCCTGCAGAGGTTAAGACCAATTCTCTGATCGTTGAGCAAGCTGATCTTATCCTCGAGACCCTCCAGGCTAGGTTGCAGTCTAAAAATGCATTCTCGGGCACCCTACAACTTTTGGAAGACTATCAGATTAGTCAGGCCAATTTAAATAATGCCAAAGCTAAATAAGGAGTCAGACATGAGACTTAGAAAAGTAGTACCAATGGTATCGGGTGTTTTGCTAAGCAGTTCAGTTCTTGCGAGTTCTATTCTAGAGGTTGAGCAGTACATTATGCCAACCGAGGTTTACGCATTGGCAAGTAGTATGTTTCAGTCTGAGAGTGATGAAACACGAGTGGCATTGCTTCGTGAATTTAAAGACCTCAATTACAAAGCACTGTTTGCAGATAAGCACCCATCTGTTGTGCAGGAGGCTGAGCAAATTTTTGTGTCGACACTTGAGTTAGCGCAAGCGCGAGAGAGCGACAAAACAAAGGACGATGCTATTGCTACCTCAACTTATTGTTTGGCCATGCTTGCGAGTAACGTCAACGCCTTTGCTTCACTCGAAGAGTTAGAACTGCGCAAGTTTCAGCTAGGTGCGTGCGAAAATGCAGTCCGTAAGGCGCATATAGGAGAGCAACGGCTAGACGCAAATAAGCTAACGTTCGCTTTGCCTAGCTCAGCCGAAGTAATTGGGTTTTCAGCAACAAACAGTGCAGCGATTATTTCAGACCGTGCTACTTGGACTTTAAAATTGCTTTTGTTAGAGCCGGCCTATTCGCTTAAGTCGGTTAAATTTTATGGCGAAGAGGTGAATGCTGAGGTATGGGAGGCACTTAAAAAGATAAAACCCGACATAACAGAAATGGTTTTTAAACATACTAACAACGATCAGCCTTACCTTGAAATTTACGGCTCATCTGCTGCAAAAGGTGTACTGATAAGCCTAGATGATCTGCTGTTGGGAGACTATTCAAGCTTAGGTGTGAAGTATGCGTTAAAGCAAGGAGAGTAGGCATGAAAGCGCCTATTCTTGCAATGGTAACTTATGCACTGGGCAGCATTTTTGCTGCCAGTGCTTCGCCAACGAAGTTGAGCGGTGAGTTTGTTAAATGCAGTAATCAGGCCGACTCACGAGCCGATAGCGTATTGCTTTTGCACTTAGCAGCGTGGCCCGAATCGCTCAGCCACTTTACAGAAATCGATACGATGACATCGCGTGAGATGAAAGAGGCGGCGAGTACCTTAAGTGAAGAACTGCTTAATTTTTCTCATCAGTTTTCTGCACTGGTGAATTTAAATCAAAAAGCCTGTCCGAGTATCGATCTTGTATCGCAGATGCATCACAAATTTATTGTGGTGAGCTCTTTACAACACGAGCTGCTGGTGGTTGCCGAACTACTGGCCCTAAATCAAGAAGCGCAGAGGGCTGCTAGTAAATTGCAACGTCAAGTTCGCCACTATACAGAAATTAGGGAGAGCAGACATGAACCATAAATGGGTGGGCTTACTAGTCGTGTTTAATATGAGCTTAGCGACTTCAGCCTTAGCGTCTGACAAAAGCGTAGCACTCGCTCAGGCTCACTGTATTAACAATAAATGCGATAACAAATCGGCAGTTAAATATGCGATTAGCGCAGCTCAGGAAGGAACCTGCTTGTTGTTTTCTTCGAACTCTAATTTAAAGGTATTTTCTTTCGCAAAAAAACCAAACAAAGACTGGTGGATTGTCACAAAAAGTCAACTTAAGGAGCACCAATACCAATCAACAATTGCATTTGCCAAGGTCTTTGCCGAAGCAAGTACAAAGCAAGTTTATCTTGCAGAGCCAGTTAAAAATCTAGAACAAGCGCTGGTCGATTATTGTCTAGCGACCTACCACAATTTCAAATTTAAGCACGAAAACGCGATTGGTTTTCTTGTGCCAAAAAAGTGAGGTGACTTATGACTAAAACCCTTCCATATACATTAGCTTTATTAACAATGCTTGTGAGCTATGCGTCAATGATTGCAATATTTGAATCTGATGAAAAAGCCGAAGAGCTGACAGTGAACGCACAAAAAACGGAGGCCTTACAGTTTCGTTCGGGTACGAGTGACGACAATTGTGAATGGGTGGCGCTTGCAAACGACAACCCTAAGCTTTGCTGGGAGTTTGCAGGTAGCAATTACGCGCCCCCAACCGCATTTAGAGTCAATAAAAAAAATGGTCTAAACCTCGCAGACGAAAGCTGTGAAATCTATAACCAACTGCCCAGTATCCAGTCAGGTGCAGCATCGTTTAAGGGCAATGCCGTTAGATGGGTATGCCCGGTATCAATCGGAAAAGGATCGTAAACATGCAAAGTACACTTATTATTTATGCAGTATTATCATCTATTTTAGGACTAACGGTTTACGTGACTTCGGCAAAACTACTAAAACTAAAAGTCAGCCCTGTAATTACACAGCTCGAAAAGCATGCTATTTCATCGTGTTTGCTGATTGGTATTTTAGGGACCTACATTGGCTTTTTTATTGGTTTTAGCGAAGGATTAAGCCAAGAAAGCACTGCAGAAGCCATTGCCACAGCAGTACCCACCTCTATTGCAGGCTTAATCGTCGCTTTACTAACAGCGACTATGGTGACTTTACGCGGAGATAAAACCCATGAATAAACACATTGGATGGTTAGCCGCAGACTTCTGGTCTATTTTGACCATGGCTATATTGTTGTTTTTACATCAGCCAGTGGCGCAGCCTGTAACGCACAATTTTAAAGCCTTGCCCGCAGAAGCCGACTTACTGCGGGTACTTGATGGTCAATATCAGGTTTTTCATCACAACAAATGGCAGGCCGTTACTCGCAGCTACAGCGAAGAACTAAGACAGTGGCTAGTGATTGCTTGTAATAATCCTAGGCAATGTGCCGAGCCATTTGGGATAAAAGCGCTACAGGACGAAAAGTTGTTGATTGCACTGCCAGCTAACAACAAACAGCAGGCCGAAAAGCTGCTATATCAAAAATGCGCCATCAAAGGTCTTTGTATTGACCTTGAAATTGTTCATAATGGTAACGAAGTGAGCATTTTTCAGAAGAAAGCCAAAGGAGTTACCCATTAGAAAACCCCAGTCAAGCAGGCAGCTGTGTTTTCTTTATTTTTTATTAAAAAACCAAGTGTTGTTATTTTTTAAACTTACTTTAAATATGACTATGCATTCAGTAATGAAGTCGTTTGGTATGAATATGCTCCATTCATCTATATGAATTTAGGCCTTCAACTAAGTATCGTTGATGATTAATTAAGGCCCTCAGCCTCGTTTAGTGCCACTGCCTGTCCAGCTTTTGACATTCACGCCTGTGAAGAGCGCTTTAGCTCCGCTATTCAAACGTTATTGACACCATGACGCTGATCAACAAATTTACCAGCGACTAGAAACTGATATTTGTGGGGGATACCACTATGGGCCCGTATGAAATAGCCTACCCCGGCGGCTCAGTTGAGCACTACAACGAAGAACCCGGCAGTGCATGGTTAAACCGTATCACCGATCACTTTGATAAAGTCGCGTGGCTCAACCCGCAACCCGTTGAACACTGGCGTTACTATCAATCAATTGATTTTATAAAACAGTTGATGGATAACCGTATGTACCCACTGAGTTTAGATGGGATAAGTAATGCG
>NZ_JBISHB010000031.1:0-4733 GCF_045064175.1 Pseudoalteromonas sp. Ld20 | reverse complement strand
CCACTATGGGCCCGTATGAAATAGCCTACCCCGGCGGCTCAGTTGAGCACTACAACGAAGAACCCGGCAGTGCATGGTTAAACCGTATCACCGATCACTTTGATAAAGTCGCGTGGCTCAACCCGCAACCCGTTGAACACTGGCGTTACTATCAATCAATTGATTTTATAAAACAGTTGATGGATAACCGTATGTACCCACTGAGTTTAGATGGGATAAGTAATGCGATAAGGGAGTTGAGTTAAACGCTTTAAGTGCTCTTTGCGAGGAAGGTATACAAGTTTTATTTTCATTAGCAGCAAAGTATCAAGCGTTAAATTAGCCACTTTTATAAAAGTAAGAAGCAAGCAATAATTGAGACAGCTATTTTAGGCATAGCCACTGGACAGTGCTTGCTATTTATATACGGCGTTATCCCCTATTTATGGGGAATAACTCCACTATATAAGCTCTGCTTTGCCTAACAACCAAACATACGCAACCTCGAAAGAGAAATAACGCGGCATTAAGATGTTGTTACTTCTACAACAAAAATTAATAAGCCTTCCACAGCACTTTCCCAAAAGCTCATGTTAGCTCTTTGTTTTTTATAATGCTCGTCAAGGCATTCTTGGTATAATTCATCCGCAGATTTTTGCCCATTATTATCTTCTGTATTCGCTATCTCAATACAATGACTTGTATCAACTGGCTCCGTTGTTTCACAACCAGAAATAAAAAGGCTGATCACCAATACTAAAATAAATTTTTTCACTTAAATCCTTTTGCTATTCGAAAATAAAAATTACCGAACACTTCATTACTAGGCTAAAAATTGTCGGTTAAAATAAGCGAAGAAGGAACAAAAAACAACTGTCTTTGTCCCTATTTAAATGTTTTTATCTTCGCTAATAATTAAATGAAGTTAAGGCATAAACCTAACGACTCATCTTTAAACACACACGCCTAGAAATTTAAGCTTTAGCATTACGGTTAAAACAGTTTCCAAACCACAAAGGCAACTGCAAAGCTCACCAAATAAATTAAGCCAACCCAGCTCAGCGCTCTGACTAAAATTGAGTGTTCAATACTTGACTCTGATCGCACTAAACTAAAGTTTAGCCACGCAAATACCGGGGTGGTGATAAACGCGAGTGTCATGGCAAAGGTAAGCATGGGGCCGAGGGCTGATTTAAAAAATAAGATCACCGCCATGCCAGCGAGAGCTTGTATTATCAGCCATATTTTTAAGCTATGCTTGCTTTGCTTGAAGCCAAGTAGCTTGTGAGATTCGTTCAACGTACGTGCGTAGCCGTCTAGCACTGTTAGTGTCGTACCAAACATACATAAAAAGGCAATAACCGATACAAGCGGACGCGCCCATTCGCCGATAGTAAGCGCGTACATATCAATAAGCTGTTTTGCAAATGCCACACCACCTAGCTCTATATTCGCGCTTTGACCATATTGCACTAATACGCCCAATGAGAAAAACACCAGCGCAAGCCCAGCGGTTAGCCAATAACCTACATTAAAATCAAACAAGCCCTGTGTTCGTGTTACCGTTTGTTGACTTTGCTTTTCTTTAAGCCAAAGTGAGCTTAGTGCTGAAATTTCAATCGGTGCTGGCATCCAGCCCATTAACGCAACCATAAAACCAAGCATGGCAAGTTCATAAGGCGATGGCCCTATATAATCAACAGGTGCTACTATTCCATGGTTCATAGCGCCATTACTAAACGCGATAACTAATGCACTCACCGTTGCCAATGTTAACAGCGCCATAATCGCTTTAGCTGCGTTATCTAACGCTTTAAAATGACCAAGTAATAATATAACTAAGCACACAGCTAAAATTAACCAACATAGTAATGTTACCGATACACTTACAGGCAACGCATAATGCAGTAAGCTTGCGGTTAACAGTAAAACCCCAGCAGTATTAACCACCGCAGCAATAATATTTAAGCCGATAAAACTATAAAAAAACCATGGGCCTTTACTTTTATACCCTTCAACGAGGCTTTTTTTAGTTGCTAGAGTGTACTCAATACCAAAACGAAAAAATGGATACTTAAGCACATTTACAACAACAATTAGCCAAAATAGCTGCCAGCCAAAAATAGCGCCAGCTTGGGTTGATGCAACAAGGTGAGAGCCACCAATAGCGGCCGTGGCCATTAAAATACCGGGGCCTAAAGCACTTAAACGAACTTTCCAATTTGTGCGGGTTGATTGCATTGATATGCTTAATATTTATTATTAGTAATAAATAAGTTACAGCGTTTTATTTAAAAATGGAAGGTGCACAAGTGGCGATAAAAAATGCAGAAATAAAAAAAGAGCCTTTAGGCTCTTTTTGTAACTGTACTTACGTTTAATATTTAACGTAGGTCCATTTCTTGAATAATTTCGTGTGCAATTTCAGGTGTCGTGCTCACTGGTTTTTCATGTAAGTTGGCTTTGATTTGCCCTTTTCGATGTTTTAGTGCCGCATCGAGTTTTTTAGCTGCGTTTGAAATAGCTGGGTAAAGAACTTCGTTCTCACCTTTAACCGATAAACGCGCGCCTTCATAAATTGTGCTAATTTCAGCTTGAAGCTTATGGTGCTCTTTTGAAAGAATTATATCTAGTGCGATCAGAGATGGAAAATGACTCGCAATTTTTGAAAATTTTTCGTTGATGTGCTCTCTAATAGAGTCAGTAACGTCAACATGGTGACCAGAAAGATTAATTTTCATAGGGTATCCTTTTTTATGTTACCTCATAACTAGTATTGGGGGCTATTTAGATTAACACAAGGCAGAAAACCACAAATATGACATTTATTTGTTATTCATAGTGATTAAGCTTAATTACTGCACATTAAGTATGCAAAAACCCACGCAACGTGGGCTTTTGGGCTTAATCATTAATATTGAAGATTAAGTATATGAGCAACAGTAATCGGCAAAATCGGTTACTTTTACTTGGAATGTAACGTCGGCATCAACGTTAAATGATTCACCTGCTTGCATAGTTTGCCATTCGCTCTCGCCTGGCAGTAGAACACTCCATTGCCCACCATTGAGTTCCATAAGCTCTTTTTTACTGGTCGCAAATTCAAATTCACCCGCTTGCATAAAGCCTAATGTTTTAGTGCTACCATCAGCAAAAACCACCGTACGGCTTGAAACTTTACCATCAAAATACACATTGGCTTTTTTGATCACACTTACATTATCAAACTGAGACATCCTCACTCCTGTTTTATTTATAATATTTAATTACATTCACAGTGCCTGATACCCTATGTGCTTGCAAGTGTAGTGATGTGAAAAATACTCATGGGCTTCAGGCTTACATTGTAGGTCGTGCTTTAGCGCGTCAAGTAGTTAAGGGTTTAATAAATGATTTAATCACCGATTATGCACCATTGATAGATAGTGGCAACACCTCAAACACCAGCAGCGTTTACACTGACCGAGTGCTTTGATTTGTTTGACTTATTTGCTCCATAAGCGGTAATTTAATAAACGAAAGTGTCTTGTAACAAAATTTATATACCACGCCTTCTTTCTCGACAAAAGAGGAACCCTTTTCAGTAAACTCAATTAATGCTGACAAGCCAAATAATTTAATAAAGCATACGTTATGAAAAAACAAAACCCAATGATGTTCATCATCGAAGAATACATTGTAAGATTGCTTTTCAGCTAGAAATTGCCAATATATTGTTTTATCAGGTTCTTGATTTTTTATAACCAAGCGAAGTTTATTTGCGATTGGATCATTGATATATTTTTCGTCGAAGTGGTATATCGCAAGTTCGTACGCAATTTTTGTGTAAAGCATTACTTGAGAAATAAAATCTAGAGAGATCTTACCTGCTATTTGAGGACTTTCTTTTTTCTTATGTCCTTTTTCTGCATTTTCGATTAGTTCACTTACTAGCTTAGATAACTTTTCTTTGTTTACTTCTTTTCCCTCAGTTTTAAAATGTCTCGATAACTTCTTTTCTAAATATTTTTCGGCTTTAGTCAGGTCGGATTTGTCAATTGACATTAATATTTCGACGCCACTTCCAGTGTTATTAATTTTGATATCTGGAATGAGGTACAGGTCTCCGTTTGGAAGAGTCTGAAATTTCCCAATATCAACATCCTCATAGACTCCAGAAAATGGTGTTGATAAATTCCCCTGTTTACCTTCGATATTATGAAGAAAACGAGGAAGTTTATAGAAAAGGCTGTTAGCTAATTTCCCTTCAAACCCCGCTCCCATTTTACTATTACAAACTTTACAAACATTCTTTACTTTGAGTGAACCACCAATGAATTCTGGAACGATATGTCCATCTGTTAATGAATTCAGTTCTGATATTGGGTTTTCACCCTTGCAAATTATGCATGTTGTCATTTGATATTCCTTGAGCCTAACATTTTTATAGTACGATCACCGCGCATATTCCTGCTGGCTTAACGCTCATTTTTCTAATTTATATGCTTTTAACAAATTACCTAAGGTATTACTATCAAAAAGCTTTTGTTCTGCTTAGGTCAAGATCCTAAGTTTCGCTCCGCTCTACCAGACCTACGCGCTAAAGCACGACCTACAAAAACAGCGTGCAAAACAAGTTTCACGCTAACCCTCTCTGTCAGACTAGTTGTCGCGCTTAATATTTAACCATTAAATAGAGGGTGTGGAGTAACAATGAAACATTATTCAGCGCAAAGCAAAGAGTCGGCTCTTCAGAAGATGATGCCTCCAAATAA